>NZ_CP065218.1:348849-697698 GCF_015767675.1 Vibrio navarrensis
AGAGCGATCCAATGCCAAGCGTTCAAACAGCCGATAGTCAGTCCTGCTATGATAAGTGCCAAAGCCCAGGTGTAATGGCTGGGGTAATGCTGATCGAGCCATAAACCAAGGACTGCCCCGAGTATCGTTGGTACTGCAATTGACCAACCAATCAGGCCCATCATTCCAAGTCCGAACCAGACGCCTAATGTGCTGCTGCGCGCCTTACGCCTACGCCATACTTTTTCAGCTAATTTCTGCACTAGCTTAGCGTCGTCATAGCTGGAGTTTGGAGGAGTATTCTTATGGCCTTTTTTCATCATTAGGACTCATTTAGTAATGCAAATCGTCGCATGAAGCCCATTTCCAATTTGTCCATGGCAGCACTTAATGCGACTTCTTCGACATCTTGTGTGAGGAATTGCTGTTTAATCGCTTCCTGCAAGTGAGCTAAGTCTTGACTGCGTATTGCTCGCCGTACCGAAATCACCACGTCACATTTGGTTTTGATCAGTACACCTTCATCCAATGCCACAAACACTTCTTGCTGCGCTTTATCAACGAAGTAGAGAAGACCGGGAGCTAAAGCGGCCACGCAATCTAAACGTGATGGCAATAAGCCGAAGGAACCGGTGATGGTCTCAATAACAATGCGAGAGACATTGGTTTCACTGGCGAATATGTCAAAGGGCAATAGCACCTTAAGCGTCATTAACGTCATAATTCGCCTCATTTTTTGGTGGTTCTTTTGATTCAGTGCTTGAATTTTTGCTAGCGCGGGATTTTGCTTTCGTTTTGGCTTCACTGATCGCACCGATCATATACAACGCACTTTCAGGCATGTCTTTGAATTCGTCAGCTAAAATGCGTTCACAGCCGTCTAATGCATCTTTGAGACTGACCATTTTACCGCTTAGGTTGGTAAAGGGTTCGGTGGTGAAAAAAGGTTGGGTAAGAAAACGTTCTAACCGACGCGCACGAGCAACAATTTTTCGGTCTTCGGCAGATAATTGCTCTAATCCGAGCATAGCAATGATGTCTTTCAAATCGGCATATTGCGCTAAGGTACGACGAATGGATTGGGCTAGGTCATAGTGATACAGCCCGACAATGCTGGGCGTCACCATTTTTGAGTTTGATTGCATAGGATCAATCGCTGGAAATAGGCCCTCACTAGCACGTTTTCGTGACAATACGATAGACGCGGAGAGATGCGAAAAAGTATGCACTGCGGCAGGGTCAGTGAAGTCATCCGCAGGGACATAAACCGCTTGCAGAGACGTGATAGAGCCATTTTCAGTATTAGCAATACGCTCTTCCAGCGTTGCCAGCTCAGAACTCATGGTTGGCTGATACCCCAATCGAGACGGCATTTGTCCCATCAATCCTGACACTTCGGCACCCGCTTGAATAAAGCGAAATATGTTGTCGATCAGCAGCAAAATATCGCGATGCTCTTCATCACGGAAATACTCAGCCATGGTTAGCGCCGCATGCCCGACACGAAATCGAGCACCGGGCGGTTCGTTCATCTGTGCAAAGATCATCACCATGTTTGGCAACACGCCTGCGGCCTCCATTTCACGATACAGCTCTTCACCTTCACGTGAGCGTTCGCCAATACCGCAAAAAATACTGACGCCTTTTTGGTCGCTGACCGTGTTGTGGATCATTTCGGTCAGCAGTACCGTCTTACCCACGCCAGCACCACCGAATAAACCCGCTTTACCTCCGCGTTCCAGTGGAGTTAGTACATCGATAGCTTTAATGCCAGTCTCAAAAATTTTTGAGTGGGTTGAGCGACGTAACAAAGTTGGGGGCGCATTGTGAACTGAGCGCCATTGCACATTCTCTGTTAAGCCAGGACCTTGGTCTGTAGTGTGACCGAAAACATCAAACATACGCGATAAAATTGGCTTACCCACCGGTGCTTTCAGTGGTCCCCCCGTATCTTTTACTGGATTTCCACGTTCAAGCCCTTGAGTCGGAGTGAGAGCAATACCCCTAACATGAAATGCATCGGTGTGCGAAAGCACTTCGATCGCTATTTGGTCGTTTTTCCCTGTTCGCAGCAAGTTGAGTATCGGTGGTAATTGGTGCTCGAAGCGCATCTCAATCACACTGCCGTGGACTGAAACTATCGTACCGAGGTGTTCAACATCTGTATCTTTGTGTCCCGTCATCCTAAAGCCTTTTGTTAATAAATAGATTGAGTCTGAGGCCATCCAGTAAACTGCTCGCTAGGGTGTGAGTTATTGTATCGGTTGTTATACTCATGGACTGTACGCTAGCGAACATTAGGATTTGAGATGTATGGGTGGCTAAGTGTCAGTGTTTTGATTTTTAGCGTAACAGCAGATCCGATATTCATTCCCTCGTAAACCAAGGTATCTCGGTCAGCAAAATTTTCTGCGCATCAGGTATGACGCAAATTTGTGATGCGCATGCACTTAACAGTAAAAACTACTGGGTCGATGACGTGTCACTTGCCCTAGTCATGCTGGCTTTGTAATTGTATAGCCAGTAGCAAATCAGCCCCAGACATACTCCCCAGAAAGCGCTGCCTATCCCCAGTAAATTAATGCCAGAAGCGGTGAACAGAAACGTAAACAGTGCAGGCTCTCGGCAGTGGCTGTCTGCCATCGATACCGATAAGCAGTTCATTAAGGTGGGCATCACCGCTAGCCCTGCAATCGCAATCACCACGGCGGCTGGGACGGCGCTAAAAATGGAAACAAATGACATGCCCATAATGCCCGCTAAAAGATAAAATACGCCCATCGAAATCCCCGCCATATAACGTGTTTTCGGGTTTTCATCCGCATTTGGCCCCATACAAATTGCGCCTGTGATGGCGGCCAAATTAAAAGCAAAACCACCAAACGGAGCCAATAACAGCCCGGCCAAACCTGTCGTTGTGATGATTTTGGAGGAATCGACTTGGTAACCATTGGCTTTCAATACTGCAAATCCCGGCAAGTTTTGCGAGGCCATGGTGACAATAAACAAGGGTATTCCAACACTGACCAACGAGAAGAAATCAAAATCCGGAGCTATGAAGGTCGGCGTGGTCAACCCCATCGTGACCTCACTGACATCGAGTTTTCCCATCGCGACACAGAGCCCCAGCGCGACGAGAAAAATACTCGGGACCAGTAAGTTTCCTAGCCAAGTTCTTGCCACAATAAACATCGCTAACATCACCAAGACAACTTGTCCTTCTTCCACGAGCGCTTCAAACAAGCCCAAACCAAATTGCAATAATATTCCGGCCAACATCGCCGCTGCGATGGCGGTTGGGATTTGCTTTAGTACTTTTTCAACTATCCCGGCCAAGCCAACTAAGGTAATCAGTAGAGAACTGAACAAAAACGCGGCGATGGCCTGATTCATGGTCAACCCGTCAAGGGAGGTGATTAACAATGCCGCGCCCGGTGTGGACCACGCGGTGACGATTGGCATCTTGTAGAACCATGAGAGCAAAATCGTGCTGGCTCCCATACCTATCCCCAGCGCCCAAAACCAAGAAGCAATTTGCGCTTCATTCCCGCCAGCACTGCTTGCGGCTTGAAAAATTATCGCGGCTGCACTTGCGTAGCCAATAAAAACGGCGATAAAGCCGGTGCTGATGTGAGAAAGTTTTAGCTTAGTCATGTTAATTCACCCCAATGTGCGTTATAACGTCCATGCAATTTAATCTAGCATTTGTGCGCTATAACGCACAAGGAGTTTGTTGAAAAAATATGCAAACAGAAATCAAAGTCGGCGATAACTTAAAACGCCTTCGGCAAGAAAAAGGTTGGAGTTTAGATAAAGCCGCGCAAGCAACTGGCGTAAGTAAAGCCATGCTTGGGCAAATAGAACGCGGTGAATCGAGCCCGACCGTCGCGAAACTGTGGCAGATCGCCTCAGGATTTGATGTGTCGTTTTCCAGTTTTATCTCCATGAGTTCGAACCATGAACTCACCAATCTTTTCAGAGATGCAAACGAGCTAAGGCGCGAGGAATACAATGCTGGCTTCTTTGTCAGCTTGTTGTTTCCGTTTGAGCCAGCGCTGGGGTTTGAGGTATTCGAGCTCACCTTAGCGCCCAGCTATCAGCACGAGTCTGAACCGCACAATCTTGGTGTGACCGAGCACATTCTATGTATTGCTGGCGAAATGGCGGTCCTGTTTGATGGCGAATGGCACACATTGCGCCCGGGGCAAGCGGTGCGCTTTAATGCCAACCAAGCTCATGGCTACAAAAACATAGGAGAGACGAATGCCGTGTTCCACGACATTATTCACTACTCAGGAAGAAAGGTATAAGCCGCAACCGCATTGAGCAGATGTCCCGCTCAACTAGAGAAAAAGCGAGCTCCGGACTCGCATCTCTTTCCCTGATGTTAAACTCGATAAGATTACAGTAGCTCAACCGATTGCCGGACAATCGCGAATTCTTCGTTGGTTGGGCGGCGATTAGTATCGCTTCTGTTTGGACAGAAGTGATTCAGCGGTTCTATTACTTTTGCAAAAGAAAAATTAACTCAAATATGGAAAATATTGATAGGCACGGTCAGTTATATCGTGCTATTCGGCATACAAGGTATTGATCAACTTGCGAGCGTTGTGAAGCAGAAGATACTAAAAACATCGACACACTAAAACTTAAAGAAGACTCACAACGTTTGTCGTTTTAGGTTCAATATCGTCTTGTATTTAAAGTACAATACGTTCAGGTAGGTAGCATTCCTGGCCACTTAACGCTGTGTAATGTATCATGGCAACAATTTCAGCTTAGATAGTTAGAGAGTATCAATGGAATTTTATATCAACAAATTGGGTAAGATCGATAAAGCAACCATAGAGTTGAAAGATCTAACTATCATTTGTGGGCCTAATAGTTCTTCAAAGACTTGGCTTTCATACTCTATTTATCATCATTTAACTAGCTTACGTCAGCCAAGATGGGATCCTATGGACTTCCCTTCTGCTTCTGCTTCAACCTTCTTAAATGAAGGAGACACCGAGTTTAGTGTTAAATCAGCTAAATTTCGTGAGTATTTAAACGCTCTTGTTGCCGAATTAATTAATAAGAGTAATAAAAAAATTCACTTAACCTTCAACAGTTACCCAGACACATTTAGGGCATCGAGTATCACATCAGAGGTTTCAGAAGACTATATTGATGAAATGATTAGTGCCATTCTAGAAATGAGTTATAACATTGGTTTATCGGGTGAAAAATTACGATTAATGACTAAAGAAGGCGATGAGCATTTCTACCTAATTAGTGATGATATTGTAGAAGATAACACAGGAGAGGGATCTGATCTTTCTATAACTTCGATTGTTAATATTCTTTTACGCCATATTATTAGCATTAATATCGGTGTTATGGAATCCGTACTCAGACCTTTTGTTATTACATCAGAGCGTGTTGGTAGCCTAGTGTTTCAAAAGGATATAGATGGAACAACTTTAACGATAAAAGACAAGATCGAAGAGCTTTTGGAAGCAACTGACTCACACGAAGTAGAGGGGGTTTTACGAGAAATATCAAGTCTCACTTTCGGACATAGGGCCAACTTAGCCGTTCCTGTTCGAAAAAACCTAATTGCAGTTCGAAATGCAGAAAAAGAACTGAAGAAAAAAAGTTATTTAGCTATTGAACACAAATATGTTTCGGATGCTCTTCTAGAAATAGTAAAAGGGAAATTTTCTGTAGAGTCAGGTAACTTAGTTTTCTCAGCCAATGATAACAGTCATCAATTACCAATAACAATTACTTCATCTTCAATCAAGTCACTATTCATGATTGATTTGTATGTTAACTCACTTGCTCAAAAAGGTGATGTCCTATTAATTGACGAACCAGAACTCAACTTACATCCTGATAACCAAAGGTTGATGGCGAAAGTTTTAGCGAGAATTGCAAACTCTGGAATTAAAGTAATTATTACAACACACAGCGATTATTTGATTCGAGAAATTAATAACGCAGTAATGCTAAGCCATGATCTACCTAGCAAAAGTTCAATTATGACGCAACACAACATGATTGAAGAAGATCTTTTAAAGAAAGAGCAAATTAGTGCTTATAGCGTTAACTCGGAAGGTCGAGTGACTCCAATGGATGTGATGGCTTCTGGCATAGATACTAAAATATTTGACGAAATTATAATCAATGCAAATAAGCTTCAAGAAGAACTTTATGATGAGTTAGGAGTATAATGTGCCTAAATCTTGTCTACAAAAGATTCTAATTAAGGAATGCTCATTTAGAGATTTTGACCCCCCATCATTAAGGGGACATAGATGTATAAAAATAAAAGAAACTGACCCATCTGCAAAGCTCAAAGAGGTTATTTTAAAAGATCTTGGTGAGAATGATATTTGCCTTACGTTTGATGTAGGTAGCGGAGATATTGCAAAATACTCTCCACTTCTTAACGACTATACAAAAGATGACGGTTATACCTACAATAAACGTTGTGACTTCATAATTATTCGTATATTAGGTTCAATCTGTTATGTTTACTTTGGAGACTTAAAATCAGAAGTTCCCAAGCGTGAGGCTGTCTTTAAACAATTACAAGCAAGCAAACTATTTTTTGATTATATTAAGAGTATCATCATGCTAGAACATCCTGAACTTGACATATTAGAGAACTATATTGCGAAATATGTTTGTTACCATAAAAAAACGGATCGGACAGTACGAGCTCCTATTCGTTCTGTAGCTCAACGAAAAAGCCTTCCCAAATCTGATGCTCTCAAGTTTTATCCATTAGAAGTTGACGCAAGCGGGAAAGCTACTGCAAGCTTCAATTCTATATAATAAGCTTTAAATGTGGTAGTTCGTAATCTATAGCAATAAATTAATTTCTCTATCGGCACTTTGTACTTGTCAAACAAAAAATAAGAAAAACGAGGTCAGACCTTGTCTTTTAATAATTATTGTCTTTGTACTTCAAACGCTAAATGATTATATAAATTCTGACTTAGGGTGTGGCGCATTTTGGGACACAACCAAGCCAACCCTAACCCCACTAACTTAGGGCAAAAAATGAATTGCAGAAGTCGATGTAATGGGTAAGCGGTGTGTCGCCATGCACATCCTTCGCAATGGTCTACCCAACATAGCGAGTAAAAAAAGCGAGCACCAAGCTCGCTTTTAACTATCTGTTTTTGTTATTAATTACAGCAATTCAACCGATTGCTGGGCGATCACGAATTCCTCGTTGGTTGGGTTACTATTAGTATCGCATATACTAATAGGGATATGGAAATAAACTAGCCAACACTAACCTAGCTTGACAGTCACTTGAAAATGGTTTCCGCCGACAGCAGACTCTGAAGGGCTTACCTCGGTCTCTTCATGAGTTTATGCTCATTCACCTACCCGCTTTACTTAGCAGACGAATTTCAGTGCTCACTCTCATGATTTTATCCGCCATTTTCACTTGACCCAGAACGATCTGATTAGCAGCACTGAATGCAGTAACCATATGGATAGAACCGCAGCGTTTATCTTTGTTATAGGTACCAAGAATCGTCTTGCCACCAATCGCTACAACATCGCCTTTGGTGACTTCATGGCAATCTTTCATCCAATTAGAGAAACACCGCTGAAACTTTATTGCCGAAATCATATTCACCACTCGAGCTATGGTGTCATTAAACAGGTACACCCTTTCCCAAAATCTTCAATATCTTCCCCCGTCAGCGCCTGCAAGAACCACTGTCACCATTACGAAAATGATATCGGTTAGCGAATGTTCAACTTTCCAAGTGTGGCGCGGGTCGCTGATAACTGAAATATGGTTCAAAAGGGTCAACCCGTTCATGGTGATGGCAACGTTACTGTAAAAAGCAGTATATGATCACAGCTAAAACTGATCGTCAAATCCATCCACAACTCATTGTTTTTATTATGAAACTACAGTAGAAATGAGTGAAATGATTGCTTCACTCAAGCCTTATTCCACCACGTTTTTTCATGACCTGGCCCTACTAATTATCCCTTATACGTTTATAAGATAAATATTTTAAAAATTACTACTTATTCTCTGCCACACATGTAAATTTGTAAGACTTTCCAGAGTCAATTCTCTTAGAATTAAAACCAAGCGCTTGGAATATATTTTTAATGTTCCTTGTAATTTTAGCTTGGCCTATATTCTCATCTTTACGTTCAGAAATTTTGAGTTTATTTGGAAGAATATGATTGATGATGCTTCTATGGTTATATAGTTCCTTATCTATACCTATAAATGAACCATGAAAGTTTTTACCTTTATACTCTTCTCTGCTAGAGATAATAATAAAGTCTTGAACTAAACCAACCTTAAGTATACTTCGAAGGAGTAGAGCTGCATCGAGTTTAGTTTTCTCAATTGCTGAGCCTAACTGACCAATACTTCTCCCTGTCCTGATAATTTCTAACACATCTTTATCAAAGTGAGGATTTTTTTTCTTACCATAAAAACCACTTGGTAAATTATCAAATGAATCTTCAACAATATTGAACTTCAACTTAGCTAAGGTTAGTTTAAGAGCATCATAAAAATTATCAATCAGCACTTTCTTTCTAAATTCGATACTAGACTCTATCCAATCCTCAGGAGAATTATTATATTTATTATGGTCTAACGTGCTCGGTGTAGATAGACCAAAAATGCCAAATCGGATCTTCTTTGCTTTCCGTAATCGTCTAGAAGACTGTATTATTTCCTTAGGCGTCAGAATTTTATCACATAAACAATAAACGGTATCCGTGTAATTCGATTCAATACTGAAGCCTTCTTTTAAAACTGGACTGCATATAACAGTATGATACTTAAATATTTCCGTATTTGGGCTACGGATAAATTTTTCGACAGCCTCTTCATGGCGTCCTTTCAAAAATTTGTTTGCAACAATAACGAGTATTTTGTTATCCAAGGCACTTATATAATCTACATTGCCATCATCACTAAAAAATCCCGATTCTCTTAAGATAGCATCAACTTTATCTTTTGAAGATGAGAATACAAAACAGTTCTCATTCACATTTTGGATTTTATCAATGATAGTTTGTTTTTCATGGCTTCCATTTAAAAGAGATACCTCTATAGACCCAAAATCATGTTCTAGACAAGAATTATATGCGTTCGCAAGTAATACGTTCCTTTCAAACTTTAACAAGCTTTTGATGACATTTTTTGTTATTTTGTTAGTAATATCCGCGTCCATTAACAACAGTTTCGTATTAGGGTCATTTAATGAATATTGAAGTAATTCTCTAACTATAGATTTTTCACGTTCGTCTATATAGCTATTACTTTTTGAATATAATGCCTCAAAAACTTTTTCCACCTCATCAATAATAATTATATCTGATGATATCACAGAATCTATAATATGCGGTTTACTTAATGATTTTAATGTCGTAGCAATATGTTTACTTTCTTCAATTTCATAGAGAACTGCTTCTGATGTTATAATATGGCAAGGCTCTAATTCTACCATTAACTGACTGACTTTTTCTTGTAGCCTATGCTCATAAGACTGAATTACCGACTTCAAATTTGAAATTATCGATGTTTTTTTTCCTATGCGATGAGCATGAATAATAACGTCTAGAGCCAAATCAGTTTTACCACTACCTGTACCTGATTTTAATAGAGTAATATCAGGTATAAACTTCCACAAATCCCCTCGCCCCATACCTCGCAAACGTTTTAAATATCGGATATTCAAATCACTATTGCCATTAATTGCACCTTCAAAATAAATAAAAGAACCAGGATCAGTCACTTCTTTTGAAAAAACCAATGACTCATCAACTATATGATGAACAAAATTTTCGGCTGACTTTCTTTTAATCTCTACAACTGAGGTTAAATCTAGATCTAATGAAAATGCAATTGCACTATCTATATCTTCTTGACTAAATTGATCTTTTACAGATTTTCTAGCTTTCAACATAGCCATTGATGTGCAAAAGTTCGATGCATTATGCCTTATCAAAAATTTATATACAGATAAATAGTAATTAAAAGTTATGTCTTCAATAAGTGGGTTACTTAAAAACTCAAATATTACGTTTCCATCAAGATCATGAAAGAGCATGCTTTTTATATTGGATATATTTGATTCTTTATAAATAAAAAAATTATTAAACATTGAAAACGAGACTTTTTCATCAGAGATATAAATCGCTTTCAACCAATTTTTAACTATAAGACCTCGTTTATGATATTCTAAAACTCTTTGTATATCATTAACATGTTTAATATGTATGACTCTTCGATTATCGTACATAGCCCATTCTGGAAGCATATCTGATAATACAATGATGCACTCATTACATTTTTTATTTCCATGTAATAAGAAATACTCTTTACTGTTTGCCATTAAATTATAATCATATGAAAATTGATGTATTTACTATCAATCAAAGCGAGATACCTTATCGTGAATGACACTGTTCCGTACCTTCACCCAACTGTCCTATTAAAATAAAAATGCTTTGTAAATCTAACATATTACATGAATTCCCGCACTGATTGTCATAGTAACAAGTCTCTAATGAATGACGACTTGTGACCCCTTAACCTGGCTTTGTTGCGTAAAAGAATAATCCACTTCACCAGTCATTCCTCAAGAGAGGATAAGCCCACTAAAACCTTATGACTTGGTAGATAGATGAAGTGACCTAAGAATTTTATTCTAAATGTAGGTAACAATTCTGGATAATGACTCCAACCCGTTGATTGCATGATAGAATCTTCCTTAACTTTTTAGAGGTGTTTCAATGGCTATCATCCAAGTAAACTGCCGTTTTTGTAACCAAACTGAGTCTGTACGGAAACATGGTACGGGGCTGCTGGCTTTCAGCGATTTCGTTGCCTTGATTGCAAACGTTCATTTCAACTCGACTATGCTTATGAAGCCTACAAACCAGAGGTTAAAGAACAAATCGTTGATATGGCTATGAATAGCTCTGGTGTTAGAGAAACAGCTCGTGTATTAAAGGTGGGATATAACACTGTACTACGCACTTTAAAAAAATCTCACACCTAAACAAGTCACAACGATACCTTTTGACCTTGCCAATATTGAGCTGATATGCGAAGTGGACGAGCAATGGTCGTTTGTTGGTAAGAAGAAAAATCAACGTTGGCTTTGGTACGCATGGGAACCTCGATATAAACGTGTGATTGCTCATGCTTTTGGGAAAAGGGATACCGATGCCTTTAAGGAGCTGCAACGCTTATTATCAAAATTCACTATCCCATTTTACTGCACCGACGATTATGGTGTGTACAGTGCTAATCTACCGATAGAGAAGCACATCATTGGTAAACGATACACACAAAGGATAGAAAGAACCAACCTCACACTAAGATCTCGCCTCAAACGTTTAGTTCGAAAAACGATTGGATTTTCGAAGTCGGAAGAGATGCACGATAAGGTTATCGGCACCTTTATTGAACGAGAGTACTACCATTAATCAACAGGTTGGAGTCATGACCCAATTCTGCGTGAAATCACTATTACGCAACAAAGCCCCTTAACCTTATAGTAGTACAGCAACTCCATGTTTATTGGCGCAGCTACGCTGCGAGAAACGATAGGTACGATCTGTGTCGTATCCGTGCCCAATTGTGTGTCTTCCTTTCTCCCTCTTCTTTTACGCTATGCACTTTTTAAGTGAATATATAAATTTGACGATAAGTGCATAGCTGACGTCATCCCTCCATTTGATATTGCACAGCTTCGCTGTGCTGACTTGACGCAGCTACGCTGCGAGAATCGATAGGTAAGCCCTGTGTCGTGTCCGTGCCCAACTGTGTGTCTTCGTTTCTCCCGCTTCCTTTACGCTATGCACTTTTTACGTGAATATATAAATTTGACGATAAGTGCATAGCTGACGTCATCCCACCATTTGGTATTGCACAGCTTCGCTGTGCTGACTGACGCAGCTGCGCTGCGAGAAACGATAGGTGAGTCCTGTGTCGTGTCCGTGCCCAACTGTGTGTCTTCGTTTTTCCCACTTCCTTTTCGCTATGCACTTTTTACGTGAATATATAAATTTGACGATAAGGGCATAGCTGACGTCATCCCTCCATTTGATATTGCACAGCTTCGCTGTGCTGACTTGACGCAGCTACGCTGCGAGAATCGATAGGTAGGATCTGTGTCGTATCCGTGCTCAACTGTTTTACCCTTACAAATTTTTTATGACAAACAACCTTGATGATTTTTTATGACAAATCTATCTTTGATATGTGGGTAACATATCGAGGATTGTTTTGTGATAGAAACGAATGAAGAAAAATATTCTGATGTTTATGATGACATATTGAAGTTCCAAATCACTTAGGTCGTCAGTTTGCGGTTACCGGCCCAAATGAGGTCTGGGCTGGTGATGTTACGTATATTTGGACAGGTAATCGGTGGATGTATTTAGCAGTTGTTATCGATCTTTTTGCCCGAAAAGTGATTGGTTGGTCGATGTCTCTATCACCTGATTCTAAGCTAACAGGCAAAGCTCTTTCGATGGCTTATGAGTCTCGTGGTAAGCCTAAAGGTGTTATGTTCCATAGCGATCAAGGCAGTCATTATACTAGCCGTAAATACCGTCAATTGCTGTGGCGTTTTCAAATAAAACAGAGTTTATCTCGCCGAGGAAATTGTTGGGATAATGCGCCGATGGAGCGCTTCTTTAGAAGTCTGAAAACGGAATGGGTGCCAACTGTGGGTTATCGTAGCTTCGCTGAGGCTCAACGAGAGGTTACCCGTTACATTATCGGATATTACTGCCAACTCAGACCACATCAGTATAACGGTGGTTTAACTCCCAATGAATCAGAACGATTATATTGGGAAAACTCTAAAACCGTGGCCAATTTTAGTTGACCACTACACCCTTACAAAACCTTCGTCGAAAAAGTAAATAACAAAATATAAGTTCAAAGGCTCTTTCGAGAGTCTTTTACATCATTTATTTCTGTGATCTTACAGTCTTTGCTACATAGAGCAGGTATAGCTATACCTCAATTAATCCTTTAACTACTAATTTAGCAATTACTGCAATTCAGAAATGTCCAAAAGTTACTTAGAATTGTCGTTGTGGTGCACTCCATTTCTGGGGACAATGGGGGTTGTTTTGGTGAGCTTGCTCTCTGTACAAAGAAAAGAGGCTGACGTTCCAGCCTCTTTTAACTATCCACACTGTAATTGTATATTTAGCTCTTAACGCTTGGTTTAAGTCACATTCCCTTTCGCCTGAAGATATTGAATTAAAGGCGCATAATCGCCGGCATCAGCTTGGCGTAAGCTCGCAATGTACTCACCCCGCTCTTGGCTTTGTTTATCCAAATCTGTATTGGACCAAACTAAAGGCTTTTGTTTGAGTAGTACCATTCGTATGTAGTCCGTCATCACGCGCGAGTGACGTCCGTTGCCGTTAGGAAAAGGGTGAATTTTAACTAACCTGTGCTGTATCCGAGCCGAGAGTTCTAGGCTGTCATAGTGTTCAAACTCAATCCAGCATTTGATGTCTTCCAGTAAGTTGTGTAAATCTGGCCGGATATTCAGCGGATCGACACCAATGTTCAACTCTCGGTGACGGTAGCTGCCGGCCCATTCCCACACATCACCAAGCAAACGTTGATGCAACTCTTCCACAAACGCCATAGAAAGAATGTCATCCATGCTGGTTTTAGGCGTCGTGGCTAACCAACTCAACCCTTGTAGTATGTTGGCATTTTCAAGCTCATTAAGCTCTTCGCGAGTCGTGATGTGATCAAATTTCAGCCCGGCAACATCATCGGCATTTAGTTGGGTTGCGCCCTCTGGTTCAACAAACAGACTCATTGGTATTTCTCCTGCAAACTGACTTTCCACAAATCTCGGGTGCTGCCCGTTTTAATCTCATTGGCTAATTGAACCAGCGCTTGCTGTTGTTGCTCTGAGGTTAACTGCTGTGCTTCTAAAAACATCGATTGGTGGCTCATGGCCAAACGCTGCTTGGCCAACTCCATAGCGCGCGCTTCTATCATGTCATCAATCGACTGACGCGGAATAATCGCATAAACTAGTTCGGCATCGAGCCCGCTCGCCAGTTGTTTAAGTTGTTTGAGTGTGATGGTTTCATCGGTTTCTTTACGCTCCAATATGGAGACTTGATTACGAGAGAGATTAAGACGTTCACCTAATTGCGCGCCCGACATCCCCAAGGCCTCACGGATACTGCGCACCCAACCATTTTTCGGCGGTTTAGGCACAGATAAACCGAGTAAAGCGCTGATTTTTGCTTTGACTTGCTTGAGTGCAACGGCATAGACACCGGATTTTTTCATAATTTTGTATCTCTAATTAAATACACTGAAACGACAATAGTATCTGATTTCGCATACATTATAAAGATTCTTGTATCTAATTTTTAATACACATCAAAGGAAAATGTATCGATTATAAAATACGTTACTTATTTGGCTATCAGTTTACTGGACAATGGTCGTGACAAATTCATCTTGGAAGAGCAAACGTCTTCGGCAGCGCTAGAATGGGAAGTGAACGGTTTAGGTTGATTTAGAATGGGGGTTGTTTTGGGAAGTACACAATCCAGACTTCTGCTCTGAATGATTTCTGTCCAGAGACGTGATAGCTCAATCACATCTAGCACGTTTCTGCCCCTTTCCAAGCTAGAGCACGAAAAAGAGACTAATAATTCAATATCGAATCCACATCTTAAGGTTTAGTTTAAATTCTCTACCATCAAGCCCGCTACACGTTTAAAAGTCGCTAAATCATCAGCATTAATACCCGCTTTCATTTTTTCAAACATTACAATATCCACGCCATTAAGTTTATCGATGATCTCTTGACCGATTGGGGTCACACGTAAACATTGGCTGCGCTTATCTTCCGGGTTTGGCTCTTTTACGATCAGTTCTTGTTTAATCAAACTGCTTAATAGGCGAGTAACCTGAGCCTTGTCTCTATCCAGAAAGTTTGCGATGTCGACCGCAGTGCATTGTGGTTTCTTCGCGATGATCTTCAAAACGCGCACATGCATAGGTGCGATATCCAGATCTAATTTCTCAATATGTTCGTGCACATTTCGTTTGAGTGCGTGAACCAATTTAAACAGCGTATCTAGGGATTTAGGATCAGACATAAATTTCTCCGGCAAAAACTAGTTGACAATATCAACCAGCATGATTATGGTTGATATTGTCAACTTAATTGAAGGTCAATTCAAGACCGGAGAAGCGAATGGCTGTAGAAGCAGTGATAAATGAATCAACTCTTGTTAAAAAGAAGATTCAAGAGCAAAAGAAGACGCCAATCATTCAGAAAGTCTTGGTTATGTTGGGCATGGTTAGCCTTATGGGTGGCACGATCATCGGTACAATGACGTACCTTAACTTAGGTTTCACTGAGACATTCTTTTTTGATTGGGCAACGAACTTTTTTACCGCGCTAGTGACCGTGATTCCAGTGGGTTTCACCATGATGGCGCTGTTAACTAAAGGCGCAGAGAATCTGCTACCAAATATGGCAGCAAAAGCACGAGATGCATTGGTAGGCGTGATCATGGCACTTATTATGGAATCAGGCATGGCATTTACCAGTGCATACAACAGCGTTGGTTTGGATAACCAATCAGAGTTTGTAACAGCATGGATGGACGGGGTACTAGGGGCACTTCCAGTGGCGCTAGTACTGATGATCACCGTATCGATGACAATCAAGCCAAAGGTAGAGCGCTTTCTTAAGAGTTAATGGCTTAAAAGCCAATCGTTGATTTACCAAAAGCACGACACGATACCAAAACCGATAATTTTAAGGTAACAGATATGATCCCGAAGATTCGTAAAGACAAACAATACCGCATCACAATCGAAGACGTGGGCATGGAAGAAGCAAGAACACTAGTGTTTGAATATCAAGATCGTGAAGATTTATTCAAAATCGTAGAAGGCCTAAAAAAGGGCAGTGGTTTAGAGCCTGAGAATGCGACAAAGGTAGCAGTGGCGCTTCGCTTACTTGGCCCAGTGATGATGAAGGATCGCAAGCATCCACTGTTCATCAACTTCATGCCGCACTTTAAATGTTTTATGCAAAACCTAAAAAGCACAGTTAAAAAATCAATAGAGAGTCCTCTTTAGCAAAGTAGTGAACTTAGAAATTGCCTCACTTTGGGTCAGTCGAATCTTGACTGGCTCACCTTTGCCCCAATACGAGTTACGAGCACATCTGAAGCTGCAATACTTACCTCTCAAATTCGTTGAGTAAACTTATAGCCAACACCATAAACAGAGCGAATTGGTGATTCGCCCGAAGAGACTTGGCCTACTTTTTTACGAATATTCTTGATGTGAGTGTCGATGTTGCGATCCGATACATCAGCCGTGTCTGAATAAGCCCGATTTAAGATATCGTCACGGCTGAACACTCGACCTGTGTTCTCAAGAAACAGTTTTAGGATCTTGAACTCTTGTGGCGTCAGGTCAATTAAAGCTCCTTCAAAGCGAACTTCAAACTCATTAGGCTTCATTTCAAAACCAGACTCGATGATCATGGATGCTTGCTGATTTGCCGAATTTATCGGTGTCACTCGGCGCAGCACCGTTTTGATGCGGGCGATGACTTCGCGTGGACTGAATGGTTTACAGATATAATCATCGGCGCCAAACTCAAGCCCCAGCAGTCGGTCAATCTCTTCGCTTTTTGCCGTAATCATAATAATTGGCAGTTGAGAAAATGCCCGAACCTGTTTACAAATATCCATGCCATCGGTATCTGGCAGCATTAAATCAAGCAGTATCATATCAACATGGTGAGTTCTGATATGGTTGATGACGTTTGAACCACTCGCGAGGTGTGTTGCTTCAAAGCCACTGTTTTGGCAATACGCCACCAGAACTTCTGCGATATGAGCTTCATCCTCGACAATCAATACTTGAGGTCTTGTCATAGGTTTACTTCCTTAAACAGTGGTAATCGGATGGTCACTTTTAGGCCACCAAGTGGAGAATCACTAGCAATAACAATGCCTTGATGCGCTTCGGCAATTTGTTTACACAGAGCCAAGCCTAGCCCTGAACCGCCATGTTCGCGGTTTCGAGAGGACTCGACTCTGAAGAAACGATCAAACAATTTGTTGTGCATCTCAACAGGTACGCTTGGCGCCGAGTCTTGTAAGACTAATGTGAGGTCTTGATCTTCAATCTGAGCAATTAGGTTCACTTGCCCGTTAGCATGCGTATATCGGTAGCTGTTTTCCAATAAATTAGTAAACAGCTGCTTCAGGCGGTCACTATCGCCAAGCACCTGACAACGTTCATTATTTAGCAGGGGGGTTAACGTCGAACAGTTAACAGAAAGTGGCTTTTGATCGAGTTTTGCTTCAAATCCGCTCAACACTTCCAGTAACAATTGTACTGGCTGCACCACATCTTTTTTATAGGAGAGTCCACCGACATCGGTGATAGAGAGTTGGTACAGGTCGTTAACGATGCGGCTTAATGAATCCACCTGATCCACCATTAGTTGAATGCGCTTTTCATCGGCTTGGAAAACCCCATCTTGAATGGCCATCAGTTGTCCACGCATCACGGTTAATGGTGTCTTAAGCTCGTGCGAAACATCCGACATCCATACCGAACGGTTATTTTGGTTTTGCTCTAAGGTTTGCGCCAGAATATTCACGTTTTCCGCCAGATGAGCAATTTCATCTTTGCTCTGTTTCTCAACGCGAACTTGATAATCGCCTCGAATCATTCGATAGGTACCAGATATAAGGCGACTGATGGGTGAGACAAGATGTCGCGAGAAAACCCACGCAGTAACAAATGACAGAACAACCACAACAAGTGCGATGGTGTAGTAATTTCTGGTTTGTTTGGCCAGAAACTCATTCTCTGCACTGTAGCTATTAATTTGAGCGGGTATGAATGAGAGGTAGCCCACTAAGTTACCATCATGCAGAATGCGCTGGTTGTGTGCATCGGGGTGAAACTCTTTACGCCCGATCACCACCTCTTTATTGGCATCAAAAAGACTCACTCGTCTCTGTACGTGAAGTAAGCGACCCAAGCTATATTCGCTCTCCGCCTCTTGTGTTGATTGGTCTGCTTTTCGATGAAAGTTAGTAATACTTTTCCACAATGCGTCATCTTGTTTTAACGACTCCCAGCTCTTTTCTTGGTCGTAAAAAAGAGTCAATTGCTCTTGTAGCGCGGCAACATGCTTTAATTCCTCAGCTTCCACGTAATCATTGAAACCCGTAGATAAGTTATGCGTGACCAGCAGCAACATTAATCCCACCGATGTAAAGCTAGTCACACAGAAAGTGAAGAAGAATTTGTAGAGTAATTTCAATGTTCTGTCCTAGTAAAGGTTCGCCACACACACCATAAGGAATGGGGCGTTTTTGGTTTAATCTCGCGCTAGTGCTTCTACTGGATCGAGTTTGGCGGCATTGCTCGCGGGTAGAAATCCAAAGAGAACGCCAATTAAAGTCGAGCAACTGAATGCTGCGATGATAGAACTTGTTGAATAAATCATTCGAATGTCACTACCCATATACCCTAATGCAAAGCCAACAAAGTAAGCCAAGCCTATTCCCATCAAGCCACCTAAAACACAGACTAACACAGCTTCAATCAGAAATTGGCGCAGGATGTCGGTTTGTCTGGCTCCGACGGCCATACGAATGCCTATCTCCCTCGTGCGCTCGGTAACGGACACCAACATAATATTCATTACCCCAATTCCGCCAACAACCAGCGAGATAAAGGCGATGGCTGAGATGAGCATGGTCATGGTTGATGAGGTTTTCTCAATGTTTTGGCGAATAGCGTCTGTATTGACTGTAAAGAAATCCTCGGCACCATGACGCGCTTTGATGAGCGTGATAATCGCCTGTTCAGCCGCTGAACTTGATACATCGTCATTGAGTCTTACCGTAATGTCGTTAACATAGCTTTGGTTCAGCAATCGGCCCGATACTGTCGAGTAGGGGAGCCAAACATTCAACGTATCGCTGCTGGTAAGGCTATCATCTTGCTCTGCGGTGACACCGATGACGCGCACAGGCAATTGACCAAGAAAGATGACCTTACCAATCGGGTCCTCCCCCTGAAATACATCGGTTACGACATTGGCGTCAATGATCGCCACTTGCTCGAGCGAATCGATACTCTCTTGACTGAAAAACTGCCCTTTATCGAGCTCAAGCCCCTTAACTAGAAAGTAGTCTAAACCCACTCCCTCAACGCTTCCTGTATGCGCTTCACTGGCATAACGAATGGCACCATTCGCTCGTACTGTTGGTGTCACGCTATCAACAAATGCAAAGTTTTCGAGTACTTTGGCATCATCCGCAGTAAGCGTTCGGATACGACCCGAGTGTTTATCACCCCTGCCAGTTCCGGGTTTTATCTCTATCGTGTTGGTGCCCATTTTTGCCATGTTCTCAAGGATGGTTTGCTGGGAGCCAGTACCCATTGCCACAACCGATACCACCGAGGCGATACCGATGATGATCCCTAACATGGTCAGAAAGGTTCGTAGACGGTTGTTAGACATCGCAAGCAATGCCATCTTAAACGCCTCTAGATAGCGAAAAATGCTGAGTTGTTTGTTGTGATCTTGGATCGCGTTGTTCTCTTTAGCGACAACGTTTGATTTAGGTTTATCGTGGTTTTGCTGGTCTTGGATGATTTGACCATCTTTGATCTCAATGACTCGATCAGCAAACGCGGCAACCTTAGGGTCGTGAGTAACAAGAATGATGGTATGTCCGTCAGCGTGAAGCTCCTGAATAAGTTGCATCATCTCTTTGCCGCTGTGACTATCGAGCGCACCTGTCGGTTCGTCAGCAAGGATCACATCGCCACCATTGACCAGTGCTCGGGCGATACTCACACGCTGCTGCTGACCACCACTTAATTGATTGGGCTTATGAGCAAGGCGCTCCTCTAAACCCAATCGAGTGAGTAGCTGCTCGGCTTTCTCACGGCGTTGTTCTTTGGTTGTATTCGCATACAAAGCAGGGATCTCTGCATTCTCAAGCGCCGTTAAGTCACTCAGTAGATGATAGCGCTGGAAAATAAATCCGAAGTTTTCTCGTCTTAGTTGTGCAAGCTGATCAGCATCCATATTTGAGACATCCTGACCATCAATCAGATATTGGCCTTGGGATGGCTTATCAAGACAACCAAGAATGTTCATCAATGTCGATTTGCCTGAGCCAGAAGCGCCGATAATCGCCACCATCTCGCCTCGATTTATCGTTAGGTCAATGTTGTTCAGTACAGTGAGTGCTTGATCGCCAGATTGGAATGCTCGGCTCACGCCTTTGATTTCTAGTAGTGGATTATTCATCGCTTACATCCTCATTGGGCCTTGGCCGCGTATGGGCATATCGCTAGACGCGGTTGACGAGGCTTGACCAATCACCACCTCATCTCCCTCTTGAAGGCCAGATGTTATTTCTGCATATACATTATTGTTAAGCCCAACTTCGACCTGTCTTAGCTCCACTTTTCCATCCTTAATAACAGGAACTTGAAAGCCATCTTTGCCAGAGTTTTGTAGTATTTGCGCTGGGATCATCAAAGCATCATCTGCAATATCAAGAACAATCGATACTTGAGCTGTCATGCCAATGCGTAAGAGTCTGTCTGGGTTTTGCACCTCGAAGCGTGCGTTGTAGTAGATCGCATCGCTGTCGCCAATTTCTAGATTGCTATCATCACCATTCATTAAGGTCGGGCCCGGTTCAATCGAGCGTAATACGCCACTAAAGCGTGTATCTGACTCGCCAAGAATCGAAAAGTAAGCCTGTTGCCCCTCACTGACATAGATAACATCCGCTTCAGAAATTTGAGCACGGACTACCATGGTATCGAGATCGGCAATCTCAACAATGGATGGGGTAGATTGATTGGTGTTGACCGTTTGTCCTTCCTCTACTGAAACGTACACCACGGTGCCACTCATTGGGGCGTCAATCGTGGTGTAGCTCAGATTTAGACGAGTAGTATCGACGTTGATTTCGGCTTTCTGTTTTTCTGCAACTAACTGATCTAATTCAGCTTCGTAGATGGCAAGCTCTGCTTCAGCACTGTCGTAATCCGCTTGTGATGACGCCTTGTTACTTAGCATCGACTTATAGCGCTCAAAGGTGGAGGTTGATTTCTTGATCATGGCTTGCTTAGCACGAATTTGCGCCTCGATAGAGTCGAGAGAAGCAATCGCTTCTTTTAGCTCATTTTGTTGAGTGAGGTTGTCTATCTGTCCGATCAACTCTCCTTGCTGGACTTCTTGACCTAACTCGACAGCAATTTGTTCAATTTCTCCGGAGACTTGAGCACCGACGTTAACCAATTTATTTGGGTAAAGCACACCATTGGCCAGCACGACATCCTTGATGTTGCCTCTACGCACCATGTCAGTGGTGTACACCATTTCTTGTTGAGCGTTCTGAGCTTGGTAGTAATATGCGCCGCTACCAATAGAGCCAATCATCAAGCATGTAATCGTTTTGGTTAGTTTTTTCATCATATCCCCTGAAAGGTTAAGTCGGCTGAATGAACGTTGCCTTGATTGATGATGAAATAATAACTAACAAAGATAGGGGGAAAATGAAGTGCGGGAAATTTTTAAATAACTGAATAGTAAAGGTTAATCTGAATTGTGAAGAGATAGTGAAGATTATGGTGTGTGCTATGAGACTATAATAAGTATTCGCCATTGATAACTGAAAGATTAGATACAGATATCTGCCATTGAATGGAGCTTTTATTCTAAACCATTTTTGTCCACAAATGAGTTACAGGCTCAGAATCATGCTTGTGATCACCGAGCGATTCTGTCGCAATGAAAATCAGCTTCATCTTATAACATCGCCTAAACTTTTTATGACAAGTTCCCGCTTCGAAAAGCATCAAAAATAGACCAATTTACAGAAAAACATGACAACTGCTATAATTAGAGTTGAGGAAAGACATTCATTAACCTAACTCACTGTTAATAATAGATTTTATTAAAAATCGTCAAAGTTTTCGTCTTAGAGCATTTCCAAGGGTGGAAGTTTATGACCAGAAGTTACAATTTCAAGTAACTGATAGAAGTGCCTTAGCGTATATACTCACTTCTCTAATCCCAATAACCAATGTAATATGAAGTAGTCAATCAATCTTAAGGCCATGATAGTTTGAAGTTTTACGTTGTCTCCGACCTACATCTCGACATTCAGGGAATACGCCGTGATTATTGGCATGACTTCGATAAAGAAGCTACTTTGATCGTTGCAGGTGACACGGCGAACGGTCTCTCAGGCATAGCATACGTAAAGAATGTACTTTGCCGCCACTTTAAAACCGTCATCATGATTGCTGGAAACCATGAATGGTATAGCAATAAAAGTAAATCCTACTGTAAAAAAAGCACACTCCTTGGCAACGAATCCATTACCAAATCTGGCGTTATCAAAGATTATACGAGTTCAGTACTAGTAAAGCTTAAGGCTCATAGCGATACTACTAAAAACCTGTTCTTTTTGAATAATGAATCGATTGAGTTGGAAGGATGCACTATCTTTGGTGGAACGCTCTGGTTTCCTATTCATACATACTCTGCCGAGCTTGTAGAAGCATATTCTGAGTTGATGAACGACATTAAGTTTATTGACAGCTCAATGATTGAAGAGCAGTACAAATCGTTCGTTAAGAACCTACCAGAAAAAGTTGATCTTGTTGTTTCACATCATCTTCCTTCTAAAGAAGCCTTCGCCTCAGAAGTAAATGCCAACAGTGTCTATACTCCCTATTACCAAGCAGGGCTAAGTAATGATTTGATTTCAAGAGCGAGGTTTTGGGTGGCTGGGCATCAACATGATGCTGTAGAGAAAGTCATCGCTGACGGTAATACCACCTTAATTTGTAACCCCAAAGGATCTGTCCGCTTGAGAACCAGTGGACTAATGCCTAAAAAAGCTTATTATCTCTAACCACAAGCTAACAAGAAACTTCGGCATTTGAAAGTCCGTCAAGGGTTTCTCTCTACTACTCTTCTTAGTATTCAGATGACCAGATCGCGTCTTTGTCCGTTATCTAGTTAAATGTTTTAGGTAATAGCTTTCCCTACCGAACATCCGAAAACTTAATTTTTATAAAATGATTTCGGATGGAAATCAAAGTGTACTGTTGTACTAGTAACAATGCCTTACTCAATAACAACATATATCTCAGCTTAAAAAAATAATTACGTAATACTACGATTATTTTCATCTGCCGTATCAGATAATTCAACACAATAAAATATTCATAGATAAACAACAAATGTAAAATTACAATTAATTAATAAATATAAAGACAGGATATAAAGGCAAACCAAAATGAATAAATCCACTTTTAAAAATATCACCATCATAGAAAGAGAAAATAAAAGTAAACTCAGACTACGTAAAGGTAAACAGCGCCAGGATACAATTTTCGAAGTAGACCTAAACACGAAAAGCAACATCTTTAATCATGGCGTTACTAGCTACGCTCGAAGTCTAATTAAATTCAATAATATGGCGCAGGCAGAACAACTCGATCAGATGGTCGGGACTATTCTTCACGACATTGCTGCTAATAAAACCAAAATAATTAGTGAATTTAAAGAACATATCTTCCGTGTTAATATAAAAACTGAAAAGATCCAGATTAAAGTAATTAAATCACATAAAGACAAGGTTAAGAAAGCCTTCCGATCAGCTAAATTCAATTGGGACGATCTAGCATGGGAAATTAAGAAATCGTCTGCAAACATGAAAAAGGCATCACAGCTAATTCAAGAAATCAAAGATATAGCGACGAGGGCGTTCAGAATTCTGTGTCAGCTAATTTTGGCTAAATATCTAAGACGTCATCCAAGCGACCTTCAAAATGAATCGCCAGTTGAGACAATGTCATATTCCAATTCTGTATTGGCATTGTCCATTTCTTAGAAGCATTCAATATCCCAGCATACAGTAGCTTAAGCAAGCTATTTTCATTTGGGAACCCACCCTTAGTTTTGGTCAGTTTACGGAATTGGCGATGTACGGCTTCAATAGCATTTGTCGTGTAAATAGCCTTTCGGACGTATTCTGGATATTTGAAGTAAACCGATAAATTTGCCCATTTGTTCCGCCAGGAACGAATCACTATTGGGTATTGCTGTCCCCATTTGGCTTCCAAACGATCCAACTCCATCTCGGCCGCTTCTTTGCTGACAGCCCGATAGACTGGCTTCAAGTCGGCCATAAACGCCTTCTGATGCTTAGAGGCAACATATTTCATAGAGTTACGGATTTGGTGAATGATGCATTGCTGAACTTCTGTATCAGGATAGATGGTTGCTATCGCTTCTGGGAAGCCTGTTAGCCCATCTACGCAGGCGATCAAGATATCTTCAACGCCGCGGTTATACAGATCTGTTAGCACGGAGAGCCAGTAATTAGCGCCTTCCGACTCTGACAGATAAAGACCGAGCAGCTCCTTTTTCCCCTCAACATCTAAGCCCAATATTGTGTATATCGCTTTGCTAACGTAGCGTCCGTCTTCTTTGATTTTATAGTGGATGGCATCAAGCCAGACAAAGGGATAAAGTGCATCGAGCGGACGTTGCTGCCACTCCTTCAGCTCAGGTATCAAACGGTCGGTAACACCTGTGATGGTGGCCTCAGAGACATCAATGCCATACATATCTTCTACGTGACCACGGATATCACGGTAGCTCATACCGAGCGAGAACATGGATAGGATCTTACGGTCGATCTCATCGGTCAATTTAGTCTGGTTCTTCTTAACTAACTGGGGTTCAAATGTTCCAGAGCGGTCGCGTGGGGTATCCAGTTCAAACGTGCCGACAGAAGACTTAATCGTTTTCTTGCTTGAGCCGTTCTTACGGTTAGGTTGCTCATCACCTTCAAGGTGCTGTTCGAGTTCTGCTTTCAAAGCAGCTTCTGTGATTTGTTTAATGAGCGGAGTTAAGAAGCCATCTTTACCTGTCAGGTCTTGGCCTGACTGAAGGGCTTTAATAGCTTGTTCTAGATCGAAGTCTTTGTTCATGTGTCATTCCTGTTTTGTATATCATACTGAAATGACACAGATTTCTAAACACTACCATAGCGACAGAGGAAGACATTCTCGCAGTTCTTAATGTTAGTGATGGTTACATATCTAAAACTCTTCTAGATATGACTTCATCAAAACAATATCAAACTCAAAATTCTAATGATTAATCAAATGATAATGTGTTAATCTCTCCTAAATACTCAGTAGCGTACTCTAGCCCGCTTTCACACTTAGAAAATCGAATCACAAGTTCTCTGCTAGTGCAAAGATTTCAGAAAAAGCGCACTGAAAAATGCCCAGCGTGTGCTGGGCTTATCGATAATTCTAGATTCTTTAATCAATGAGTGGGCCAGGGCCTTAGATTGCGAATTCTTCGAGTGTTTTACCTGCATCAAGAGCTTCTTGAATGGCTGACGGAGTGCTTCCTTGACTAGTCCAGGTTTTCTCGATGCCATTTGCATCCATGTATTTGTACTTCGTGGGTCGAAGTTCATGCTTACCCTGCTTTTTAGATTTCTTAGTACTAGTCGATGATAAAGCTGAAATCAGTTCATTGACATCTAATCCTTGAGCAGAAATTTGTTTTGCTTCTTTTTCTGCTTCTTCTGCACGAAGGGATTAGTTGCACACCACTGCGCTATTGGGATGGAAGACAATTACGATAAACGCCTCGGCTTCAAAGCTCACCAGTAACCACTCTGTTGTTTTTCTACACAAGTTTGTAGTTCACGGCTTTATGAAAGTGAGGCTCCTCATTGTTCATATCGAGTTTTTCCGAGCAGTAAGGACAAAAGCGAATATTAAACGCCGTTTGCCATAAAAGTTCTCCCACATTATTGATTTCCGTGCTTAGCTCCAAGTCTCTTTCTTTTGCAGTTTCTGAAATGAATAGAAACCATTGTCGATCTGATGTGTAATGATCAGTGAAATAGATAACAACCTCTTCTGGCATACGTTCACATTGATGCTGTTTATTCATGCATTCACCTTCGGCTTTTATGAGTTTATCTGTCTAAAAGAATACGAAGTTTTCTGATGTTTCAGTCGCTACGTTTCTTCTCGATTTATACCTGTTACAACCATATAGCCCAGGAACACGAGACTCCTTTTGGTTCGGGCTTTGCTGATATAAATTGTTGGTAACGGACTTTTCTTTAGTTCCAGAATACCTAAAGCGCTCGAGTTGATCTTCAACTGTTAATGAATTAGCTTTAAAAATTGCTTCTTCATCTGAAATACATAAAATATTATTATCGACATTCTTATCAGAAACAATTTCAACACTTCTTTTATTGATGTAATGATACTTTCTTTTTTTCTGAGTTTTCAGTTCAACACTCATAACTATATCCATTAAAAATAAAACCAACAACTTTAATTAACCCCCTCTGTAAAGAATATTTTAAAACTTTATATTTCCCTTAATTTAATAATTAAACATTTAATTATTAAATTCCAAAAAAATATAACCACCTGTAGTTATGACTATATAGCTCTATCAACTTAATGTTGTGTTAATATTAAACATAACATAGAATAATGTAGCTAAAGCCAATAACTTTAATCATTTTTAATGTAAGGAGTTCCATCTTGAAAATGATTTTCGAAATGCAGTATCGGCGTACAGAAAAGTTTATCTATAAACGTGAGGAGATCTGCTCAATCTTTAGAAGTGATGATATTGAGCAGATTATTGCAAAAAACGACTACATCGTCAGTATTGATTTTGAGCGATTTGTTTACTTGCGTTCGACATTGCCGCCTGATTTCTTTGACAAACTAGCTTTGTCACTGCGAGAAGGCGAACTGTGTTATATCTCTTTCGAAGATGCCCTCTCAAGATGGAGTGTTATCTCTCAGATCCCGATGATTTTAATTCTGGGTACAACAGGGGAATCAGGTTTTTATAAGACTAGGTTTGGCAGTATTGAGTTTGTCCATGTTCCTCATAGTCATGAGATAATACTTGCCAATACGACTGAACCTTATTACGCCATTCGCTTAGCTAAGAAGTTTTTTGCTTTTGATGATTTAAAACGGATTGATAGGAACATGCATCTTATCGATTACGAAGAACTCTATTGTGATGATTAAATAATTAAAATCATAAACCTTTACTTTTTATAGAATTTAATTGACTTTAATCATCATCAGTTATAACTTAAAAACAGACGCGTTAAACACCCCGCGTGTCACTTAATAAATCTACAATAAACGAAGTTTTGGGGTAAGTTTATTAAGGATTTATTATGCAAAATTTGAAGAACTATCAAGAACAGTCAAATAATCAAATTTCTTTGATTCACCACCCCCTGCTCACTAGTCATGACATTCGTTTAAACGGCAGAAAGTTACATATCACTTCGCCACTAGACCTATGCCTTACTTTTGCACAATCTATGGAGCTAGTACTCCTTTCGTATGTAAAATTGAATGATGGTTCTGCTATTATGGCAACCTTTTCAAGCACGTTTCTATGTCAGGTTGAAAGTGAGGAGGACATTTTAAACGTAGTGTTTGCTCTCAATAAATCTCATTTTAGAAATCTAACTGATAAAGGGCAACTTCAACTTTATCTTTTTGATGATGTCGATAACAACTCCGAAACGGATGATTTCTGTTGTTCCTTCTCAATTAACGACTGGCTAAATCACACTAAGACACATCAAACCTCGTAAAACCATATTTTTACTCTATGTTAATCTTTCCCCAGATTGATTGTTGCCAGCGTGTTAACGCTGGCTTTTATCGTCTGTGCCTACCTCACATTTATGCTCAATAAAACATCCATCAACACTATCTGGATTGATGTCAGACCCAAAATGGTTCATACTTCAAACATTAAATAATTCACGATAATTGCTATGGACCAACTTAGCTACGCTCAAAAACAACGATTGTCTTATATAGATTTCCGTTTGATGTTTGTGGGCCATTTTTCGCGAGCTGAAGTCGTCGCACATTTTAAGATGGGGCTTTCCAATGCCACTCGGGACATTAACCTGTATAAAGAACTGGCTGGAGAGAATCTTGTGTACGACAATGCCGAGAAGCGTTATTTCCAAACGTCATCTTTTAAGCCACTTTTTGACTATGATGCACAAAAAGCGCTGAGTCAGCTTACGCACAACTTCAGTGATAGCATCGACATAATGGAAGATGTTCGTTTCCCTGTTGAAACACCGAGTCAGCTTGCTGTACCCAATATCCACATTGTTTCTAAGCTAACCCAATCAGCACTCAACAACAAAGCGGTATCGATTGAATACATTTCTCTAGATAGTGGCCCAAGCAAAAGAACGATAGTACCACACACATTAGTGAACAATGGTCTTCGATGGCATGTACGTGCCTACGATATGAAGAGCCATGAATTTCGTGATTTTGTTATTACTCGTATAACTAAAGCCAAACTGCTGGATCTAGCGGTATCAGAGTCTCAATCCAAAATGTCAGATAACCAATGGTTACGTATTGTTCCATTAGAGCTAGTACCCCATCCCAACAATATTAAGCACCCCAAAGCCATTGAGTTGGACTACAACATGAATGATGGTGTTTTATACCTCGATGTTAGAGCCGCTATTGCTGGCTATTTATTACGAAGACTCAATGTCGATTGTTCTGATAGTGCCAGATTACTGTCTCCAGAACACCAACTATGGCTACGTAACAGTCCAACACTTTATGGTATCGAAAACCTACACTTAGCCGCAGGCTATGAGGGAAATCGAACTCAACTTCATTCTTTAGGAAACATCGATGTCTGAACACAAACGCTACCTAGGCGATCTTATTGGTGGAAGTCTAATGCTCCGTGAAAGCCAAATCATTGCCGACCTGCTATTAACAGAACCAACCCTAGAGGATTGGAACAAAGCGATTGTAGAAGAGAACATCTTGCAAAAGCCTTCAGCTGCGTCAGCTAAACGCAATGCCGCGACGATCAAAAAGCGTCTGGAGTCGTTAAACAACGAGTATCTTCAAAAATTAGCTTATAGCGGTACAGAAGAAGCAACACAGTTAATGTTCGCTGCAACATTAATCAACGCCCCTATCCTAGCCGATTTCATGCGAATCGTAGTAACAGACGCAAAGCGTATGTATAGAGAAGCATTGAGTGTAGATGACTGGCAGCATTTTTGGCAGGAGCGCGGACGCTTATACCCAGGTTTACTTGAGATGTCAGAGGCATCTACATATAAAATATCCCAAGTCGCGTTCAAAGTTTTAGCAGATGCAGGCTATATAGACTCCACCAAACACAAAAAACTCATGAATATCTTTATCTCACCTGATGTACGCATTCTCCTATCAGAGATGGATAGAGATGATATCGTCAGAGCAATGGAGCCATAATGCAAACAGTACAGCAACTCCAGCAACGTTTGGAAAAAGTGAAAGACAGACTGGAAAGTGATGAATTTCTTACCAATAAAGAATTAGGCGGTGAGATAGGCTTTTACATTTTCGACTACCCTGCTGAGCACGAGATTATCGTTAGAGAGCATATCGACTTTTTGACTAAAAAACTGGCATCACGCAGCGAAATCAAAGGAAAACGCTTCGCGTGTATCAATTTGTATGAAATGGTCGTCGAGTTACTGAAGTCTCGTAAGCTCCTCGACCGAGCTTACAAGATGCAATTTGAGAAAGGTGATGATGCCTTATTCAAAGCACTAAAAGGCCCTCTTGAACAAAATCGGTTTGCTGAATTTATTGTAAAACAGGCTAATGTACTTGAATGTGACTTCATCATCTTACACGGCCTAGGCAGTGTCTGGCCTATTATTCGCGGGCATGGTCTTCTCAATGCATTGCATGCCAAAGTGGGGAACGTGCCTACCGTAATGTTTTATCCTGGTGAATACGATGGAGCAACATTAAAACCATTCGGCCGTATCGAATCAAATAACTATTACCGTGCGTTCAAACTCGTCCCATAGTCAATAAAAAGTATATGACGATGAACTTGCAAACTTACAATAAGCATGTTGGTTAGAAAAAGAATGAAGATTAAACAACTTTTTACGAAAGATATCGCTCGCCCTATCAATGGCGTTGTTAAAGCAGATCAAACCGAAAATGAAACCGTCTTCGTCGAACTTGATGAATACGTCATCACGAATGAACTAAAAGAGCATATAGAGAACTTTTTTAAATTTTATATGCCCTCTGTGTACGACCCAGAACAAGCTGCGATCACTGGCAAATCAGGGATTTGGGTTTCTGGCTTTTTCGGTAGCGGTAAATCGCACTTCATCAAGATCCTGTCATACCTTTTGAAAAATGTGTCGGCTACTGATGGAAAAACAACTCGCACAGCGTTTGATTTTTTCTCTGAAAAATTGAAGGACGATGCATTCCTAGTTGGTGATATTGAAAAAGCGATCCAGAAAAACAACAAAGTTATTTTATTCAATATTGATAGCCGAGCCGATACTGATGACAAAGAAGATGCGATTCTTAAGGTCTTCCTAAAAGTATTCAATGAAGAAATGGGCTACTCAGGCGATCATGCGCATATTGCCCACTTGGAGCGAGAACTGGATTCTCGTGGGCAGTTTGAAGGCTTTCAAACTGCCTTTGAGTCAATCACAGGTGAAAGCTGGCTAGAACAACGGGATTCCTATGATTTCTACCGTGATGACATGGCAGAAGCACTGGCACAGGTTACGGGTCAATCATTAGATTCCACTAAGCTGTGGGTCGAGAAAATTGAAGAAAACTTCCCTCTGGATATTGCCAATTTCTGTAAGTGGGTAAAAGAATACCTTGATGGGAATCGCGATCGCCGCTTGCTCTTCTTCGTCGATGAAATCGGTCAGTTTATTGGTAAAAACACCCAGATGATGCTCAAACTACAAACTATCACCGAGAATCTCGGAACAATTTGTGGTGGTCGCGCTTGGGTGATCGTGACATCTCAAGCCGATATCGACTCCATTGTTGGCGGTATGCAAGGCTCAAAAAGCCAGGATTTTTCCAAAATCCAAGGTCGATTTGAACGTATTTCGCTTTCTAGCTCCAATACGAATGAAGTTATCGAAAAACGTCTACTCAGTAAAACAGAGGAAGCCAAGAGTCACCTGTCTGAACTCTATGATGCCAAAGGCGATATCATTCGTAGCCAGTTGAGTTTTGAACAAAGCAATGCGGCTGAAATGGCGAACTATCAAAGTAGCGATGATTTCATCAATACCTATCCATTCGTGCCGTACCAATACAACTTGGTACAAAAGATCTTCACAGGCATCAGCCGTGCTGGTGCTTCAGGGCAACACATGAGTCGTGGTGAACGTTCGTTGATTGACGCCTTCCAAATCGCCTCAAAAGAGTTTGCCGATAAAAACGTGGGTCGTTTGATCCCTATTCACAGTTTTTATCACTCCATTAAGAAGTTTCTTGATGATGCTGTCGTGCGTGACATTAATCATGCCGCAGACAAAACTTCCATTGATGAATTTGCAGTTCAAGTTCTGCAAACCTTATTTATGATCCGTTACGTCGATGAAGTGAAATCCAATATTGATAACTTGGTAACCCTTTGCATCAGCGAAATTGATCAGGATAAACGCGCGTTGCGACTGGCTATTGAGGCTCGTCTCGAGGTACTGGAACGTAACAACTTAATTGCTCGACAAAACGATGAATACATTTTCCTGACTAATGAGGAAAAAGAGATCGAAGAAGCGATTAAGAAGACCGATATCGAACCTTCAGATGAGACAACCGAACTGAGTAACATCATCTTTAACGAGATATTGCGTCGCAACAACAACTACCGTTACCCAGAGAACAAGCAAGATTTTCCAGTGGCTCGTTTTTGTAACGGTGTTCCTTTTGATCGCAATTTAGACAGTGATATTTTGCTGAAAGTCGTTTCACCTATCGACAACAGTTACGACGAATACAACGACGCTACCTGTGCAAACTTTTCATCAGATTGCATTCTTGTCAAACTGAATGATAACCCTCGCCTATTCGATGATCTTCGTACTTATATTAAGACGGAAAAATTCATTCGCAAAAGCAGTAGCGCCTCAGGCTCGAGTCAAGAACAGATCCGCCGCGATAAAGCCAACGAGAACATGAATCGTCGCAAGCGATTAGTCGGAGATCTCGAAGAACTCATCAAAGAGTCTGATTTTTACACGCTTGGCTCTGGCTTTGATGCAAAAGGTAGCTCACTTGCTGTCATGCTAGAGGGAGCCTACCGCTACATCATTGAAAATACTTTCGGTAAGCTCAAACTGATCAAACCATTCCCTGGAAACATCCTAAGTGAAATCCAGCAAACTTTAGCCGCTGGCGATACGGCACAGATTGGCCTCGACTTAGCAGGTGAAGAAGCCAATCCACTCGCAGTTCTTGAAATAGAACAGCACGTTTCATTAAGTGACGACCATGGTTACGCAGTCACAGCGGCCGATATCATCAAGAAGTTCTCAAAGCGCCCTTATGGTTGGAACACCGATGAGATCATCCTAATATTGGCACGTCTTGGTCTTGCCAATAAACTTGTGTTTCAGGCTAACCAACAGGAAGTCCCGTTAAAAGGCTTATATGAACATCTAAGTAAGTCTCAAAAAAGAGCGAACCTGCGTATTCGCCGTATCAAGCAACAATCTGAAGCTAATCTGAAAAAAGCAGCGAAGCTGTATAAAGATCTTAGCTTTGGCACCGCTCCTAGCGCCGAAAAAGAGTTATTTAACTCAGCAGTTGAAAAGTTAAATCAATGGCTGACTAAACTGAGACGATTCAAATCTATGTCATCGACTGGCCATTACCCTGGTGGTAACGAGATCGATGATGGCGTTATGTTGTTATCAGGCTTAACGGAAATCAAAACCAGCTTCCAGTTCGTTGATGAATTCATCGCTAAAACCAACGACCTGCTCGATTTTGAAGAAGAGTATGAGTTACTGGAAAACTTCTACGAAACTCAGTTTACAAGTTGGCAAGGGCTAGAGCGTGCTTTAAATATCACCTTCTCCGCGAACCGTGCGTTCCTTGAAAAGAATGCGGAGGCAATGGCTGCACTTGATAAACTTACTGCTATTTATCACAACGCATCACCGTATCGAGATATTCGTAATATTCAACCTCTGGTTGAGACGCTGACCTCAATCAATAACCAACTGATTGAAAAACAACAAACTTATACCATTAAAAAGCTCGAACAACGTATTGGTGAAGTTAAAGAACTGATTGAAAACGCTGGAGCAAGTGCAGAGATCAGCAATAAAGTATTATTGCCTTTCCAGAACGCAATTAAACGCGTGCAACGTGAAAACAGTGTTTCGCAGATTAAGCACGAGCTTATTGAAGCGGATGATTGGTTTAACGATGCGGAAAAGGCAGTGAACACCTACATTCTTCAGCAGCAAGCGCTAGCGAAAAAAACGCAAGAAGCACAATCTTCAAATTCAGAAGCCACCGAATCACCATCATCAACGAGTCAATCTTCTGCGAACTATGGTTCATCGACTACAGAAGCAATGCCTGTTCGCGAAAAAGCGCCCAAGGCAAAGCCGACTCAAGCAATTGATGCGATGGAAGTCTACAGAGAAGTCTCTGAGGCGACTTATATGGAAACCGTCGAAGATGTTGACAATTACCTGAAAGCGCTGCGCGATAAACTGGTCACTCTCGTTGAGAGTAACCATAAAGTACGCATTAAGTAACAGTGTCAGCCAACAACCATTGAATTTCTGCCTGAGCGCAAGCTCAGGCCAAACCATCGAGTTATATAAAATGAATACCAACAAACTCAAAGCTTATGCCCCGAAAGCCCGTTTGGCTTTTATGGATGCAGTAAAAAAACGCGCTGCCGTACTCGGCATTTACGAAAATAAAATCAGTGAAGCCACGACACAAGGAACTGATACCCTTATTGAAGGGCGTATCTTTACACGCAAGCAAGGTCAACAGCGTCAACAGTTAGTGAATCGAATCGAAGCGCTTGGAGGTGGTAAAGATGGCTACAACCAATTTATTAACGAAATGGCGTTTACCTGGTTTAACCGTTTTACGGCCATTCGTTTCATGGAAGTGAATGGCTATCTTGACCATGGCTTCCGTATGCTGAGTAAAGAAGTAGATGCGGAGTTTGGCCAAGGCTTTGAAATCTTAGCTCATGCCGCTGATGTGGCAGAGGATTTGGGATTAAATAAATCCGACATCGTAGAAATGCTATTAGCTGGCGACAAAGAAGAAGAGCTGTATCGTGAATTATTGCTCGCTCAATGCCACCAGCTCAGCAAAATCATGCCATTCATGTTCGAGAAACTGGATGATGCCACCGAGTTGCTACTGCCAGATAATCTGACTAAAACCGACTCGATTCTAAAAGAACTGGTTAATGAAGTACCTGAAGATAACTGGCGAGAAATCGAAGTCATCGGTTGGCTGTACCAATTCTACATTTCAGAGCACAAAGATGCGGTTATAGGTAAAGTTGTAAAAAAAGAAGACATTCCAGCTGCGACACAGCTTTTTACTCCAAATTGGATCGTAAAGTATTTAGTTCAAAACTCACTTGGTCGCCAGTGGTTAGCCACCTACCCTGACTCTGAGCTGAAAGATAAAATGGAATACTACATCACTCCTGCCGAGCAAAGTGATGACGTAGTTGAGCAACTAAAGGCAATTACGCCTACCAGTATCGACCCAGAGCAAATTAAAGTCCTCGATCCTGCTTGTGGTAGTGGTCATATCTTGGTTGAAGTGTATGAAGTGCTGCGTGAGATTTACCTAGAGCGTGGTTACCGATTACGTGAAATTCCTGAGTTAATCCTTACTAAGAATATCTATGGTTTAGATATCGATGATCGTGCTGCACAAATGGCCGCTTTCGCTGTACTAATGAAGGCTCGCGAAGATGATCGCCGTATCTTTAGCCGCGTTGAAGACAATCGCATTCAACTAAATATTCACTCAATCCAGTCAACTGAACATCTGGATATCAACCAATTATGGAAAGACTTAGATCTGGATGAAAACAAGCAAACTGGTTCGATGGAAGATTTGTTTGCAGAACAATCAGTTTTTGTCGAAACATCTGCCAAAAACCAACAGTACTTAGATTTACTACGATACCTAAAAGAACAATTCATTGACGGTAAAAATCTCGGTTCCTTGATCAATATTGACAATAAGTATCTTGAAATACTGAAAAAGTTAAAGTCTGTACTAAAAGATAAATTGCAAGATTCCAGCCCTACTGTACGAGACGCTTGTGAAAAATTACTCCTTGTAGTTCAACAATCTGAAATCTTAGCGGAAAAGTATAGTATATGCGTTGCAAATCCACCATATTTGGGTCAGAAAGGGATGAATCTTAACTTAAAAACTTTTGCTAAGAATCACTTTCCAAATTCCAAGAGTGATTTATTTTCTCTATTTATGGAACGAGCTTTTGATGTTCTTGATGCGAATGGTTTTAATGCTCAAGTCAATATGCAATCTTGGATGTTTCTATCAAGCTTCGAAAAGTTACGTGAGTCATTGATAGACACTAAAACCTTCATAACTATGGCCCACTTGGGACCTCGAGCATTTGGACAAATTTCAGGAGAAGTCGTTCAAACTACAGCTTGGGTGATACAAAAAACGCATATTGATGGATTTATCCCTTCGTTTCTTCGGTTGATTGAAGGTAACGAAACAGGTAAGAAACTAGCATTGCTTAACAAGCTGAGTTTGCATGCACATACAAAACAAGGTGATTTTCGGGCTATCCCAGGTAGCACCATTGCATACTGGGTGACAGATGACTTAAGGCGTTGTTTTAAGAAATTTCCCGCACTAGCAGACTTTGCGAAACCAAGGCAAGGGCTAGCGACATCTGACAACAATCGATTCCTTAGACTCTGGCATGAAGTAAACTTTAGAAATGTATGCCTTAATGCAACATCACACGAGGAAGCGGCGCTGTCCAAGCGAAAATGGTTTCCATGCCAAAAAGGAGGAGGATTCAAAAAATGGTATGGTAATCATGACTATCTTGTGAATTGGGAAAATGACGGTGCTGAACTGTTAGAGTTCGCAGCATCTTTATACGGGTCTCCTACACGAACTATTAAGAACATTCCTTTTTACTTTAAGAGTGGATTGACTTGGTCAACACTGACTTCTTCAGGAATGACCATGAGATATTCTCCTTCTGGATTTATATCAGAAACTAAAGGTGCCATTTGTTTCTTTGACAACGAAAAAACCAAATTTAAAGCCCTCGCTATCCTTAACTCTAGCGTAATAAATCCAATCAACCTTACTATTAGTCCCACATTAGATTTCCATGAAGGTCCTGTAGGAAAGCTACCCATCAATATAGGTGCTAGCGACGAATTAGTAGGGCTGGCAAAAAAATGCGTAGACATATCGAAGGCTGACTATGATAGCTATGAGACTTCTTGGGACTTTACTTTTAATTTACCAAGGCAGGAAGGGTCGCTAGAAAAGCAATGCCAAGAGTTCATACGATATTGGGAAACCAAAACGCTAGAAATTAAATCGCTAGAAGAGTCAATTAATAATATCCTCATTTCCGACTACGGTCTCAAAAATGAAGTAGAGATAGGTGTTGACTTAGCATATATCAGTCTGGACAGAAATAAATATTTTAGTTTTGCAGATGTAAAAGATTTATCAGTAATCAATAAGAAACAAATTGTAAGCCTAGTTAAAGAATGTCTATCATTTTCTGTGGGCTGCTCCATGGGCAGGTTTTCTCTAGACCGAGACGGTTTAGTTTACGCCTATTCAGGCAACAAAGGATTCAAAGAACTCGTAACAGAAGGCGCATACAAAACCTTCCCTGCTGATGATGATGGGATCATTCCATTAGCAGCCGAAGAATGGTTATTCGATGACGATGCAACTAGCCTCTTCCGAGATTTCGTCAAAACGGTTTGGGGTGAAAAACACCTGCAAGAAAACCTCGATTTTGTGGCCGAAAGTTTGTGCTTAGATGCGATCAAGCCAAAGAAAAATGAAAGCTCGATGGAGACGATTCGTCGTTACTTCTCGACTCAGTTCTACAAAGACCATTTAAAAACGTATAAAAAACGCCCTATTTACTGGCTATTTAGCTCAGGCAAAGAAAAGGCCTTTGAATGCTTGGTGTACTTGCATCGTTACAATGAAAGTACCCTTGCCCGTATGCGTACTGAGTATGTCACCCCATTGATGGGTAAGCTGGAAACTCAGCACTCGGTCTTAACGGAAAGCCGCACAAACGCGAGTAGCACAGAGCAGCGACGTATTGATAAAGAGTTGAAATCAATCGAGAAGAAACAGTCCGAACTTCGTGCCTTCGATGAAGAGTTGAAGCACTTAGCAGAAATGAAGATTTCTATCGACCTAGATGACGGAGTAAAAGTTAACTACGGTAAGTTCGGTAACCTACTCGCAGATGTCAAAGCGATTCATGGTAAAAATCCAGAATAACTTAAGTAACTGATAGAGCAGGCTATATCTACAGTAGCCTGCTCTACCTATTGCGGTTTTTATGTAATAATTGCATGCAGGATGTAAGTGAAGGAGATTTCGATGAGTGAACATAAGGCTCAATACTGGAAGTGTGCTCTGCAAGTAAACCCTGCGAGTTACATCAAGTATCGGGGAGAGCAGCAAAGTCAATCAGAAGATGAGTATAATCAAGCTATCTTAGCAGCTTGCCTTGAAGAAAGTATCAAAATTATAGGCTGCGCAGACCACGGTAATGTTGCTGAAATTGCGTCACTAAAAAATGTACTGGAGCCACATGGTATCGTCGTTTTTCCTGGGTTTGAAATTGCATCTAGCGAAAAAATTCACTTTGTTTGTCTGTTTGATGAATGCAAAACATCCACAGAGCTGAATAGAATTCTCGGCAGCTTAGATCTTATAGATCCTACCGATGGTGTTTCTCCGTCTAGACTAGGAGCCATTCAACTCATCGACAAAGTAACTGAGCTGGGTGGTTTTATCTATGCGGCACATTCAACCAATGATGATGGTGTATTAAAAAGACGGATGCATCATATCTGGCAGCATTCTGGATTACTAGCTGCTCAAATCCCTGGGTCGATAGAAGATCTGAAGGGTGTCGAAGATGACTTTTACAGAAAAGCAATTCAAAACAAGCTTCCTGACTATAAAAAAACGCCTAAGATAGCCGTCATAAATGCAGCCGATGTGGCAAAACCAGATGATCTTAGAAAACCTGGTGCTAGTTGCTTTATCAAGATGACAACACCTACCTTTAGTGCATTCAAAATGGCATTCGTTGACCCAGAGTCAAGAATAAGGCTCCATTCCGACATGCCTGAAAATCATGCTTCAGCTATAGAGCGTATTGAGTTTATAGATGGGTATCTAGATGGTGTTGATATATCAATATCAGAACATCTAAACACGATAATTGGAGGTCGGGGAACAGGCAAATCAACGTTGCTAGAGTGCATCCGCTATGCTCTAGATAAAAAGCCGTTTGAAGCAGGCTCCGCAGACAAACAACATAAAAAAATTATTGACCAGAACCTCGGAAAAGATAAAGGGATGGTGAAACTGACGATCAGAAGCAATGTGTTAAATGGTCGTCGATTTACTGTATCTAGAAAATATGGTGAATACCCTGTCGTCCGCGATGAGCAGAATCAAGTAACTCAGTTCCATCCATCTGAGCTGGTTCCCGACTTAGAAATTTATGGGCAAAATGAAATCTACGAAATGGTTCGGGATGATGTCCAGCGAACAGTTTTAATCAAACGATTTATCTCCGATGAAAAGCCAAATGAAATGGCTCAACGTCTACAAACGCATATTGCAGAGAATAGAAAGAAAATACTAGACCAACAAAAAGAAATTGCTGCGGTTGAAACAGAAGTGGAGCAGCTACCTAACCTCCAAGAACGTGCGAAGCTGTTCGCAGACTTAGGACTAGAAGAAAAATTAAAAATTATTCCTATTTTAGAACGAGAGAAACAATTGGTTCAAACAACTAAGGACGAAGTATTACGCTTCTCTTCCCTAGTTGAGATAATCAATGACAATCTGCCTGATCCTGTATTTCTAAGCGAAACAGCTATATCCACCTTACCTCGTGCAGAAGATTTTCGAAAACTACGATCTGTTTTAGAAGATCTAAAGAATACAGGTATCACCATTAGCAAGCAGCTACAAGAAAGCTCAACAACTGCAATGAATACTTGTACTCCAATAACTGAAAGCGTAGCTGCACAAGTTAAAGCTCAGGAGGATGAGCTTGAGAAGGCCTTCAGGAAAATCCCTGCGAACAATGGAAAATCAGGAAAAGCACTAGGGGCAGAATATAAATCTATATTAACTCGTATTGAGCAGATCAAACCTAAGCAGCAGCAACTAGCAACAAGAAACACATTGCTAACTGAGTTGTATAGAAACCGAGCGACTTTAATGGCTGATTTACGAGAGGAAAGAACTAGACATGCTAGCGATTTGAAACGAAAAATCAAAGCCTTAAACCGTAAGCTTGAAAACAAAGTAAAACTAGAACTATGCTCCGAGGCTCAAAGGCAAGACATAGTTGACTACTTACTTGGATGTCGTCTAGAACAAGTCGGTGCTGCAAGACTATCTTGGGTAATAGAAAACGATTTTACCCCAGCACATCTCGCAACAAAGATTAGAGAGGGGCATGATGCCTTGGTTAACTGTGGTTGGGGGATAACTCCTACGGTTGCAACCTCTCTATGCAAAATGACAGAACAGCAACTTCTTATGCTTGAAGAAGTACAAGTGAGCGATCGAATGTCCATAGAGTTGAACGTCAGTCATACAGATGAAGAACAATTTAGAGATGTTGACAGCTTATCTACGGGTCAGCAATGCACAGCTATCTTGCATTTATTGCTTTTGGACAATAATGACCCACTCATACTAGATCAACCTGAAGATAACTTGGACAATGCCTTCATCGCAGATAGAATCGTGACCCAGCTACGTAGTGCCAAAACATCTAGACAGTTTATCTTTGCAACTCATAACGCCAACATCCCTGTATTTGGTGATGCTGAGTGGATAGGAGTTATTAGCTCTGACTCAGACAAAGGTGTCATACCTGAAAGTCAGCAAGGTGCTATTGATGTTGAGCAAATACAGAAATTAGCCGCCGATATCCTTGAAGGCGGTGAAGCTGCTTTCAATCAGAGACGGAAAAAGTATGGCTTTGACGATAAAGCTGTTACGAATAAATAACTTGGAAGAAAAAAATGTTAAGAACAGAGCTACTTGAAATCATTGCTAACGGTGAAAACTCAGGTGTTGAATTCAAACGTGACGACATCAGACCAGAACAACTTGCCAAAGAAGTGGTAGCTCTAGCGAATCTGCGCGGCGGTCTAATTCTCCTTGGTGTGGAAGATGATGGCTCTATCAGCGGCATCAACAGAGAAAACCTTGAAGAATGGGTTATGACGTCTGTATTTTCCGCCAAAGTTCATCCTATGATTCTGCCATTTTATGAAGAAATACAAATAGAGGATGGCAAAAGGGTCGCTGTAATATCTCTAACCCAAGGAACTAGCAAACCCTATGTGGTAAGACATAATCAACGTGAAGACGTCTACGTGCGCTTAGGTAGTACATCTCGCTTGGCTAGTCGAGAAGAACAAGCTCGCTTGTATGAAAGTGGTGGAATGCTTCACTCCGAAGTTTTACCCGTAGCGGGGACTTCTTTTGCTTCACTAAGCAGAGAGCGGCTAACTGATTATCTCCAAAATATTCTACAAGAACCTGAAATGCCAACAACCGAACAAGAGTGGATTACACGACTACTTGGGCTTGGTTATCTTGTCGAAGGTGTTGGTGATCAGGTTGTGTGTACTATAGCAGGCTTGCTTTTATTCGGAACTGCTCCGAGGCGCTACCTAAGGCAATCTGGTATTAGACTTATGGTGTTCGATGGTGACAGCATGGAATACCGAGCAGAACTCGACGAGGTGATAAATGCACCTTTTGTGGGTTTATGGACAACTGAAGGCGGAACGCGTCAGCTTGAAGAAGTTAACTACGGGATCATCGAACGCTTTATTGACAAAATCACACCTTTTATTAGTGAAGAAGCTGACAACATCGATAGTGGTTTCAGACGAGAAAATCAGTGGCATTATCCGAAAGAAGCAATTCGTGAGGCTCTAATCAATGCCCTTGTCCACCGAGACTGGACAAAAATGGTTGATATTGAGGTTGTTGTTTACTCTAACCGAATCGAAATATCTAGTCCAGGAGCTATGCAAAACTCAATGACCATCGAAAAGATGCTCGCAGGACAACGTTCGCCTAGAAACCCTCTGATAGTTGAAGTTATGCGAGATTATGGTTATGTAGATGCGCGTGGAATGGGAGTAAGGACTAAAATAATCCCTCTCATGAGGCAACACTCAACTTCAGAGCCTGAATTCCAGCTTACCGACGATTATCTGAAACTAACACTGTACCGTTAGTTAGGTTTAAAACCCCACAGTTGTAGGAAGTTCCCGATAGCAAGCTAGTAAAATTGCTGCTTCTCGGGTCATGATAATTTCAGGTAAAAAATAATGAACATAGACCAAATATCTCAGGGCCTTTTAAACAAATTTGAACATAGCCGTTTGGTATTTTGGCAAGATACCGACAAAGAGTTCATTGATCAGCTTGATGAGCTTTCTATTGACGGCATTGAGATCATCCATTTAGATGATAAGTCCCACTTCGAAGTAAAGACACGTGTCGAGTTACTTGAACCAGCCACCCGATTTGTTCTGTACAGTAACACTGAGACCAACAAACCTGAACGTGATTGGTTATATGATATTCGCCTATACTCCGAGGATTTCTATGCTGACTCAAGCTCAATGATCCTGAATGAGATCGGCATGAGAATGGAGTTTCGTCAGGTTATTTCCCATTACCGCGCCTTTTTTACAGCTAAGGTTCGCCGTGAACGCCTGAAGAAGTTGCTGCCTCACAGTGCAAATAAGGAAGAGCTGGAACTAGCACTACTAGCAGCGACACTTAAAGTTGAGTCTCCAACCTTCCCTGCTATCTTGAACCATCTGTTATTAAAGCTTGCAGATGGCATCGATGTTAATACTATTTTCAGTGATCTAGAAAAGTACAACTTGGTTGATACTTTCTGGCGCTTTGCTTTCGATGTGATGGGATATCAAGTTGAAAAATTTGATGATACAGAGCAAATTCAACCTCACCTAAACGATTTGGTAACCAAACTTCTATTCACAGAGTGCTACCAGTCTTTACTTAATAGTGGAATCAACGGCAATCACGAGGTCTTTGCAAGGTTCAAGCAGCACCTGCTACCAATCAACTTAGATGAATCAGGTAAACGCGATTATACCGAGCGAAGAACATTTAACTCCTCTAAACGAGCGACAGCGATCAGTTTTATTAAGGGTATGCGAGAAAATCGAAATTTATCAAATGCATATAACACCCTTGCAAAACAAGTAGAGCAAGAATTCGAGATAAAGCACATCTTGTCGATGGTTAAGTCCCCTACGCACCTTCATCGTGTCGATACTTTTGAATATGCAGAGCAACATTTTATTATCTTACTCGCTCAACAATTGAGCGACCTCGATCAAGTTGAAGTCGATTCGTTGATCTCTCATCGCTTAACGACACATTGGACTCATCATCAGCCAAATTACGCAGCTATCTTAAAAGCAATTCGAGCTGCCAAACAGTTTTATGCGTTAAAGCAGCAGTATATTGATGGCTTTAAATTTTCGTCTGCCAAAGAAATGTACCGAGCGTATGAAACTGACTTGTATAAGTTCGATTCTGCATACCGACGTTTCTGTGAGCATGCTTTAAAAGTCGCTCATAATGGCTCTGATATATTGAAAAAAACAGGGTTGGTTTCTGATATCGAAACACTATATGTGGACTGGTACTTACACGACCTAGCGATCGCTTGGGGTAAACTCGTCGATGAAGAGTCTCTGTTAGATAACTGGAAGATTTCAGGCGTACCAAACCAAAATGAGTTTTATAGACGACAAGTCGAAGGCATTTTTAATACAACACAAGTCAAAAAAGTATTTGTCATTATCTCTGATGCACTTCGTTATGAGGTTGCACATGCAATAAGTGACCAAATTAATAATGAAAAGCGCTTTCATTCCGAGATTAAATCTCAACTTGGTGTCGTACCTTCCTATACTCAGCTTGGTATGGCTTCTTTGCTACCACACAATGAAATCTCTACACACATCAACTCAACCGTCGAATACAAAGTCGATGGTATCAGTGCCCGTGGTACAGACAATCGAAATAAGATTTTGGCTAAGCGCAATGGGATCGCGTTTAAAGCCTCAGAAGTGCTGAACTGGACTAATGAGGAAGGCAGAGAAAAAGTTCACGATGCTAGAGTGATCTATATCTACCACAATGAAATTGATAAGGTTGGAGATAAAGGTGAATCAGAGCATCAAACGTTTGAAGCCTGTGCAACAGCTATCAGTGAAATCAAGCAGTTAATTGAACGTATCATCAATCGCTTAAATGGTAGTCGTGTGTTGATTACCGCTGATCATGGTTTTATTTTTAAATCCAGCGATGTTGTCGATTCAGATAGAACGGCTTTAACCGTCAAACCAAAAGGCGCTGTCGAAGCTAAAAAGCGTTACATCATTGGTGAAAGCCTTCCAAACGATAGCTTCTATTGGCACGGTAAGATGACCAACACAGCGAGTTTAACAGTAAACTCGGAATGCAGTGACGGTGAATTTATTGTTCCTCGTGGATCAAATAGATTTAACTTCGTTGGAGGGGCAAAATTTATTCACGGTGGCATTATGCCACAAGAAATTTGTGTTCCAGTCATCCAAGTCAAAGAACTGACTACAAATAAATTGCAGTCACGATACGCCAAAGAGCGAGTACCTGTTGTTCCGCTTTCAAACCCTATCCGTCTTGTCTCTATGGCAGATAAAATCGAGCTTTTCCAAGCAGCAGCTGTTGGCGAAAAGTACACAGCTCGTGAGCTAGAGATTTGGATTGCTGACCCTAATGGCCAACCCGTATCCCACAAACAGAAAGTGATGTTTGATGCGGCCTCTGAAAAGCAAGATGATAGAAAGCGAAATGTCGTGATCATGCTCAACGGTACGGGATTTGATCGCACCGTATCTTATAAGTTAATGATGAAAGACATCAGCGATCCGACTAAGACACAAGAGCTACAACCTCACTCCGTCACGATCGATATTGCGATAGAAGATGACTTCTTTTAAGGTGTTAGGAACCCTGTATGACAGAAAATTATAATCAACAAGAGCCTATTGACGTTCCTAGTCAGGCAGATGAAATCCAACATGTCAGAGATGTCGATCTGGATGAGTTGATGACGACTCAATTTAAAGGCAGAGTTGTACGTAAAGACCTGACCAAACAACTTAAGGAAGGAGCCAATGTTCCTGTCTATGTCCTCGAGTACCTGTTAGGGATGTATTGCTCGACTGATGATGATGAGTTGATAGAAGCTGGCTTAGGTCGAGTAAAACAAATTCTGACTGATAACTATGTTCGCCCAGACGAAGCTGAAAAGGTCAAATCACTGATCCGAGAAAAAGGCACACATAAAGTTATTGATAAAGTCACTGTAAAGCTTAATCAGAAAAAAGACGTATACGAGGCGAGCCTATCGAATTTAGGTATCAAGGACGCGGTGATCTCTGCCAATGTTGTTAAAGAGAATGAAAAGCTGCTGACAGGCGGTATTTGGTGCATCATTACTCTAAGCTACTTCTATGAGGAAGGCCAAAAGACGTCACCATTTTCTGTTGTTGGCTTAAAAGCAATTCAGATGCCTTCAATGAACATGCAAGAAGTGTTTGACGCTCGACGCAACTTCACTATGGATCAATGGCTAGATATGCTATTACGCTCAATTGGTATGGAACCTGCCAATCTGGAACAGCGTGCTAAGTGGCATATCTTAGCCAGAATGATACCGTTCGTTGAAAATAACTATAACGTCTGCGAGCTAGGCCCTCGCGGTACAGGTAAGTCTCACGTTTATAAAGAATGTTCCCCGAACTCTTTATTGGTATCAGGCGGTCAAACCACCGTCGCGAACCTTTTCTATAACATGTCAAGCCGCCAAGTCGGTTTGGTTGGCATGTGGGATATTGTCGCTTTTGATGAAGTCGCTGGTATCCGATTTAAAGACAAAGATGGCGTGCAGATAATGAAAGACTACATGGCTTCAGGTTCATTTAGCCGTGGTCGTGATTCCATTGAAGCGAAGGCTTCAATGGTCTTTGTCGGTAATATTGACCAAAGTGTCGAAACACTGGTTAAAACGAGTCATCTACTTGCCCCATTCCCTCCAGAGATGATTGACTCAGCATTTTTTGACCGTTTCCACGCTTATATTCCTGGCTGGGAAATTCCTAAAATGCGCCCAGAGTTTTTTACAAACCGTTTTGGTTTGATCACCGATTACCTTGCTGAATACATGCGCGAGATGCGCAAACATGCATTTGCCGATGCTATCGACAAATTCTTCAAGCTGGGAAACAATCTCAATCAGCGAGATGTTATCGCCGTTCGCCGTACCACATCTGGACTACTAAAACTTTTAGTGCCACATGGCGAGTACTCTAAAGAAGATGTGCGGATTTGCTTGACCTATGCACTCGAGGTTCGCCGCCGAGTCAAAGAGCAGCTCAAAAAAATTGGAGGGATGGAGTTCTTCGATGTTAACTTCTCTTACATTGATAATGAAACGCTCGAAGAGTTCTTTGTAAACGTTCCAGAACAAGGAGGTTCACAGATTATCCCACCAGGCATGCCTAATGCTGGCGTTGTTCACTTCGTTAGCCATGGTACTGCGGGCAAGCTCGGAGTGTTCCGAATTGAAACTCAAAAAACGGCTGGCAATGGTAAGCTAACCACTTCAGGTTTAGGATCAGATACCGAAGCAAAGGAGCAAGTAAAAGTTGGATTTGAGTATTTCAAAGGAAACCTATCACGAATAGCGGCGAACAATCAGTATTCGGAACATGAGTTCCATTTGCATTTTGTTGACCTCCAGATGTCTGGTCACTCACATAGTTCTAGCCTAGCCGCTTTGATTGCTAACTGCTCTGCTCTACTTGGAAAGCCGATGCAAGAATCAATGGTGGTTTTGGGGTCGATGACCCTAGGAGGCGTATTGCATCCAGTTCAGGACTTGGCAGGTTCAATGCAAGTCGCTCTCGAAGCTGGTGCAACCAAGATTCTCATTCCTATGGCATCTGCTACAGATATTCCGACAGTGCCAGCTGAAACATTTACTAAGTTTCAAGTTAGCTTTTACAGTGACCCTGTAGATGCGGTTTACAAGGCTCTCGGGGTTAGCTGATATTTGTTTATGATATATTAAAGCGGCTTATGCCGCTTTAATACAATTATGCTGCTCAGTTTTTATCATTTCTTCGCTTGCACTGACTCACTGTCAACATCGGAATTGACCTGTTCATTAATGTAGGTATTTAATGGCATCCAGTGTGGCCAATTTTTCTAACAATCTTTCATCTATCGGTTTGGCAATATGATCGACTAGCAGTAACTCCGCAGCGCCCTTCTCTAAATTAGAAGCAAGGGACTTTATCCAATGCGATCCCTCCAGTGGTGCAAATTCGATAGCGGGAATTTCAATCTCTTCGTTTGTACAATACTCTGATATTTTTCTGCCCACTTCTTCAGTCCAGTTTTGGAGTTCTACTATGCGGTCTTCAATATGCTTGGGATCAGAGAGTAAAAAGTTAGTAAAAACGTGTTCATCACCGCGCCGATAATCTTCTATAAAGATGACCACCTTACGACCCCTCGCCAAATTGACCACTTTGGATAAGATTTTTAACGAAGGAACTTTACATAGGTAGGCAAGAAAGAATACTTTGTCCATAAAATACCTTTTGCGCGAGTGAGTTCTTAATTAAGTCCAAACTTTGCGAGTTCTACTCAGAAAGTATAGGCCAGCATTAGAAAGCCGAGATAAAACCCTGAGCTTATCTACACAAATTTGCGCAAAAAAAATAGCAACTATGATACACGTCTCCACTCGTTTGCCTGCCACTTAATATTGAATGACCGTAATTATCTTGGTACTGAAGTGTAGTCTTACCAGTGTGTTCTTGAAAAGAAGATATTGTCATCACGATACGATATATTTACTTCATACTAATTCGGCTTTGATGTGATTAAACTGACCGCAAATCATGAGAAACCGAATGTGTTGAATCATAGCGTTGAAGGCAACACCGCCATACAAATGAACAAAAAGGAGAAAGGCACATTTTATATCAAAAATGATGATGGGTTGATTTTTGGTGGTCAAGGAAAGGCTGGATTGCACAAGGTAAGACTTTGATCTAACTAAAGATGCAAGCAACGTCTAGATTTTAAGGGGTGTTGCTTGCATTCTAACTATTAAGTTGAGTAATTAACAAACACTCATTGCGATATCTAACCAGTAGTAGTAGTGCTCATCTGATTCAAATCCATTTGGTGAGGTATGACGGTCAATTTCCTGTCCATTCTGGAAGACTAGGAAACCACAATAACTACCAAAATCAAATTGATCAGCAAACCTTACCTTAAAGCGGATCTGATGAAACTTCTCTGATAATGCAATGAATATTGGGTATGGAATACTATTAAAGGAAATAAAGCTAATTCTACCGTAAACATATTCATATTTTTCCTCAAGCTTGAATTCACTGTGCCAAGCGTTCCATTTTGAGTACCAATGTTTATAATTCCAATCACTGTCTTGCTCAACATGACAAGAACTATTCTTTTCTTCCAAAACCTTCAGATACTCAGGGCTAGGAATTAACCTATTAAAATCTAACTCATTATTTTCATTACTAATGAACTCAATAATGGAACTTGCATGAGCAAGATCTTCAGTTTTAAATTCGATAATATTTATTATGCGATTTGACATTATTTTTACTCTTATTTATGAATTATTTATATGGTTTTAACTTGAAATTTTTTGTCTTCATAAATATTGAGTAAATCCACTGGGATCTTTAGCCTTAAAGTCGCGCCTTCGCTCAGGACGGTTGTCCATCGGTTTTTTGAGCCACCTGAAGTGGCATAGCCCGATAGCAATGCAATCCCAGTTTCAATTCGAGCACCTGAATCACGACTAAATGCTTTACAAACAGGATACCCAAGAAACTCTATCGCCTTGCCATGCTCTTGTATTTCCTCGATAGCCTCAATCTCAATCGTAATTTGATCGAGTTCTTCAACTTCTTTTTCTACAATACTTGAAAATATCCAAGCGCCTTGAGATTTATCCCAAGTACCACCGAGTTTACGGCACTCTTCAATCAACAGTGTGTTATATGCTGATTTTAAAGAACAAATGCCTAATTTAGTTTGTTCTTCTACATTTGCTGCTAACTTGTAAATTAGGTCAGTTCCATACTTCGAGCGTACTGAGATATCTTTAACAGCAAGAAAATGCTCACCTAACGCTAAATCTTTTGAGTAATCGTCGATCAAAATCTTACAAGATTTATTATTGTCTGCTGTCGCAGCAAAGTACTTTCTGTTCTTTTTAATTACATTGAAATTCATAATATTTACTCCATTTATTTACTAGTGATACCCTCCTTCTCACCGCTAGGGTGACGAATATTTTTATTATTGTTTCATTTATTCAACTCAATCTTTACGCAAGTAGAGATAGAAAGTTTTCAGGTATATTAAAACCAATAAAAACTGCCCAGTCAACCACTATTTACATTAAAAACAATGACTTATATTTACTTTTAAGCTTATTTATATCTAATAAGAAATATGGACTAGTGGGAGGAAACCTCTTTACCCCCTATCGGGGGTAAAAGCCGACTTACCCTCTAGAGGGGGTAAATTGCACTATAAACTTTGGTTTGATTAAAACTATTCAATTATTGACCAATGCACTGTGTAAACAGTGCTCGTTCACGGGAAGCGGCTCCCGCCGCAGATTACAAATGACCGATTTGGTTAACTGTGACTTAAGGCACTCTTAAAGGTCGTCAATCACGGGGGCAAACTATTCGTTATGGCTGCTTAAAGGATAACTTTGACCGAAACAATGATATGGTGCTTCGTGCTGTGGCCTGCGCACCACATAGAACTAGGGATATCGTAGAAATGGTCAATGCGGCGAGAGATGTCTAACGCCGCAGTATACTACCCACAGGATTGATTTAACGAAGAGTAGGCACTAGCTTTTGTAAGCGGTAACTTACTCTCGATAAGTGGTAAGTTTCGAAGTCTTAGAGAAACCGCCATCGACTAATTGCCGATGCTCTTCGAGAACTGGGCTGATTGAAATCGAGTGTCTCAACACAAAGTCAATGAAAAATACGGCCAAAACGCTCTGCTTTGAACTTCACTGTATATCGATATAGTTTAAATACAAAAAATCGAAAGAATGATACTTAGTATTGTGAATAAACAAATATTAAGAAACATTTGCTTCTGCTAGTAGCAGTTTTAATAGAACACTGTAGAAGTCACTTCCATAACTCTCAGGTAGTACAACCTGCGTCCCTAAACTGAACGACTAAGTGTGTTTGGCGTTCTATTTCTATGAGCAACTAGCGTAAATTTGTAGTCAGTCGATTTGAAGTAATTGCGACTGTATTCAAACACCACATCACCTTGTAAAAAACCACGGGTGCGCTTCTCGATGATCGGTTGAGCAGGATCGATGTCTAACAACTCGGCAATCTCCTGCGGTGGCAGTACCGGAATGATTTCTTGCTCACTGCGGTCAATCACCATCCCCTTCTCTTTCTCGATAAAGTGGTACTTAGATCCTTGCATTACTTGATAGGTCAGATCTGGGAACATATCAGTTGGTAACCACGTTTCTTCAACAGTGATTGGGCTGTCATCCAAATAACGAACGCGTTTCACGTAATAGACCTTGTCTCCTTCGCATATATCCAGCAAGTCCGCCATAGTAAGCGACGCTTTGGTGATTTCAAACGCTAACACATCACTGTGTGTCATCACATTTAAATGCGCCCACTTTTCCGCAAAACTGCTCTGCTGATAAATATCGTAGTTAATCTTGTTTTCTTTTACATAGGTTCCACTACCCTGCACACTTTCAAGTTCCCCATTTTCAATCAGCAACTTTAATGCTTGGCGAACCGTGACTCGACTGCAAGAGAATTCTTCACGCAACTGAGCTTCGGTAGGAAGCGCGGTTCCTACTTTATATTCACCGTCGCTGATTTTATCGCGAATCGCATTCACAATCTGACGATACATTGGCAGTCTTGACATACTTACCTCTACAAAAACAATACAAATGATAGTTTAAATAAACCTATTTGATACAACTCGAAACCAGTCACACCAAGGTGAACTATCATTGTAAGAAAGATTAAGTTTCTTGTCCCTATAATACGAAATAAGGTCAATATGACAAGCGTTTGTTCAAATATAGGTATACAAAAACAAGACGCAACAATACAACAATAATACATATTATAACTCAATTGAGATCATGATCACGGATCATTTGTATTTAAGATGTATTATTATAGCTATTGTTGAATGTACAACAATGTCGAATGTGACAATGGGACAAACGTTATGAAATTAACCTCTCTTACAAACCCATCGCTGATAAACCTACAAACGACGTTCGAAAGTCGTGACGCAGCGATTCGTGCACTTGCCGAACAACTCAACCAGCAAGGCAAACTGCATAACAAGGAAGAATATCTACAAGCGGTATTTGCACGCGAGGAGCAAGGACCGACGGCACTTGGCGAAGGTTTAGCAGTACCACACGGTAAGACGGATGCAGTAAAAGAAGCTGCATTTGCTGTGGCTACACTAAAAGAAGACCTAAAGTGGCAAGGACTAGATGAAGACGAAGACGTAAACCTGATCTTTCTGATTGCTATTCCAAATGCAGAAGCAGGTTCAACGCACATGCACTTGTTGACCGAACTGACTACAACCCTCGTGGATGATGACGTGCGTGAAGCAGTGTTGAATGCTACAAATGTAGAACAAATTATTTCATTACTTGACGGACAAGGCGAACCAGAAAATAAGGACAGCGAATTAGATACAAATGCGCCAACAATCGTTTGTGTCACAGCTTGCCCAGCGGGTATAGCTCACACCTACATGGCAGCAGAGTACCTTGAAAAGACAGGTAAGAAGCTCGGTTATAACGTTCACGTTGAAAAACAAGGCGCAAACGGCATCGAAGATCGTCTGACTGCCGAACAGCTCAACAGTGCAACAGCGGTCGTTTTCGCAGCAGAAGTAGCGATCAAAGAGTTAGAGCGCTTTGAAGGCATTCCTCGTGTAGAAGTGCCAGTAGCCGAGCCAATCAAACACTCAGAGCGCATTCTTAACGAAGCAGTAGAAGCGGGTAAAGCTGGTCGAAGCGCAGGCGCTGCAGTTGCAACCAACGACAAACCGAAAAAGCTACCCCTTAAAACGGAATTAAAACAGGCTCTGTTATCAGGTATCTCTTACGCGGTTCCTCTAATCGTTGCAGGCGGTACCGTGCTTGCTGTTGCCGTACTATTGGCACAAATGTTAAACCTCCAAGATTTGTATGCTGAAGAAGGCTCTTGGTTGTGGATGTACCGCAAGCTAGGTGGCGGTCTACTAGGCACATTGATGGTGCCTGTACTGGCAGCTTACACGGCTTACTCATTGGCAGATAAACCAGCACTTGGACCTGGCTTTGCGGCAGGTATCGCAGCCAACCTTATCGGCTCTGGCTTCCTTGGTGGCGTTGTCGGTGGTTTGATTGCAGGTTACGTCATGCGGTGGGTCAAAGAAAACGTACGTCTAAACCCTGCGTTCAATGGTTTCCTAACTTTCTACTTATACCCTGTTATTGGTACTTTAGTTGCCGGCTCACTCATGCTGTTCGTGATCGGTAAACCCGTAGCTTGGTTAAACCAAGGTTTGACTGACTGGCTAAACGGCATGTCTGGCACCAACGCCCTACTTCTGGGTGCGGTGATTGGCTTGTTCGTATCGTTCGACCTTGGTGGTCCCGTAAACAAGGCGGCTTACGCTTTCTGTCTGGGTGCGATGGCGAACGGTGTTTACGGTCCGTATGCCATCTTTGGTTCGGTCAAAATGGTGTCAGCGTTCACAGTAACTGCATCAACTCTACTTGCGCCTCGATTATTCAAGGACTTTGAAATCGAAACGGGTAAATCAACGTGGTTGCTTGGTCTTGCTGGCATCACAGAAGGTGCTATCCCAATGGCGATTGAAGATCCAATTCGTGTAATTGGCTCATTCCTTCTTGGCTCTGTTGTAACAGGGGCAATGGTAGGTGCAGCTGGTATCGGTCTATCAACTCCAGGCGCAGGTATTTTCTCAATCTTCCTACTGCATGATGCTGGTCTGGGCGCATTCACCGCCGCAGCAATCTGGTTTAGCGCTGCGCTGGTTGGTGCAACCATCTCGACCATCACCCTCATTATGTGGCGAGCACATGCTGTAAAAAAGGGCAAATTTGCCACTGAGGCTACTGCACAAAATTAATTCGAATCACTCATAGATTCGCTCAACTCGAGCTTTGGGCGCGGGATTACTGCGCCCAAAATATTCGTCGGCAAACTTAAACGCCGCAAAAGCGAATAGAAAACAATCAATTTTAAAACAAATTAACGGCAATTATTGCCTAAGACGGTAAAAGTTATGACTACATCTCGCGTTCATATTACTCCTCACATGCACTGGGATCGTGAATGGTATTTCACTACAGAAGAGTCTCGTATTCTGCTAGTGAACAACATGGAAGAAATCATGACTCGTCTGGAAAACGATCCAGACTACAAATACTACGTTCTAGACGGTCAAACCGCCGTACTGGAAGATTACTTCGCTATCAAACCAGAAAATAAAGAACGCGTACGTGAACTCGTACAAGCTGGTAAACTGATTGTTGGTCCTTGGTACTCTCAAACGGATACGATGCAAGTATCTGGTGAATCTATCGTGCGTAACATGCTTTACGGATTGCGCGATTGTCTAGCACTAGGCGAGCCAATGAAGATTGGCTACCTACCAGATTCATTCTCTATGAGTTCGCAGCTCCCCGCTATCTACAACGGTTTCGGAATCAATCGCGCCATGTTCTGGCGTGGTTGTTCAGAGCGACACGGCACAAATAAAACCGAGTTCTTATGGCAATCAAACGACGGCAGCGAAGTTTCAGCGCAAATATTGCCATTGGGCTACGCGATTGGTAAATATCTGCCGCAAGACGAGGAAGGCCTACGCGCCCGTCTAGATAAATACTTCCCTGTGCTAGAAAAACCGTCAGTCACCAAAGACATTCTACTACCAAACGGTCACGACCAAATGCCTATCCAAAAAGACATCTTCGAGGTGATGGATAAGCTGCGTGAAATCTACCCAGATAAAGAATTCAAAATGAGCCGTTTTGAAGAAGCGTTCGAGCGTATTGAAGCCGAGCGCGAGCAACTTGACACCATCAAAGGCGAGTTCAACGACGGTAAATACATGCGCGTACATCGCACTATCTCTTCAACTCGTATGGACATCAAACTCATCCACGCAGAAGTCGAGAATAAGATCGTCAACATCCTGGAGCCGTTAGCGTCTATCGCTTGGACACTCGGATTTGAATACCACCACGGCTTGATCGAGAAAATGTGGAAGGAGAGCATGAAGAATCATGCTCACGATTCAATTGGCTGCTGCTGCTCAGACAAAGTGCACGCCGAGATATTAAATCGCTACATCCTTGCTGACGACATGGCAACCAACCTGATCAACTTCTACAAACGCAAGATTGTTGACCACATGCCAACACGCGAAGGCTGCGACAAGTTAGCGCTATTCAACCTATCTCCATACGCTCGTGAAGAGGTGGTCAACACCACCATCACAATCCGAGCAGAAGAATTCAATATCTTTGATGAAAATGGCACACCAGTTGAGTACTTCATTCAAGACCAGCGCATCATTGACCCAGGTAAGATTGACCGTCAGATCGTACATTACGGTAACTACGACCCGTTTATCGAGTACGACATTCAAATCAAGCATTCAGTGCCAGCTATCGGCTTCACAACCCTACACATTAAAGCCAACGAGAAAGGCACGCAAAAAGTGGCTGAGCAAAAAGAGTTCCTTCTTGAGAATGAATTCTATCGCATCAACGTAAATGCAAACGGTACTCTGAACATCTTCGACAAAGAGACTGAGCATCTTTACGAGCAAGCGCTGCGCATTGAAGACGGCTCTGATGATGGCGACGAATACGACTACTCGCCTTCTCGTAAAGAGTGGCTACTGTACTCTGACGAGTTCGATGTAGAAGTGAATGTGAAGCACGAAGGCTTCCAGTCTGTCTCAACCATCAAGCTACGCATGAACTTGCCTGAGAACCTACAACAACGTGAAGAGCGCACAGGCCAAAACGGGTACCTAGATGTGAACTGCCAAGTGGTTCTGAAACAAGGTACACGCCGTATTGAAGTTCGTATGGAGCTGGACAACCAAGCTGACGACCACCGCGTACGCGTACTAGTACCAACACCGTTTGTATCAGAAACCGTGGTAGCGGATAACCAGTTCGGCTTGATCACTCGCCCAACGAACGATCCAGAAATGGCGAACTGGGAAGCAGACGGCTGGAAAGAAGCGCCTGTACCAGTTTACCAGCTAATGAACTTTGCCGCGGTTGAAAACGCACAAGGTGGTATGGCGTTAATGAGCAACGGTTTGCGTGAGTTTGAAGTGATTTCAAGCCAAGGTAATGAAGAGCGAGACACATTCGCCCTAACCCTTCTGCGTGGTGTCGGCGTGTTGGGTAAAGAAGAGTTGTTACTTCGTCCGGGTCGTCCATCTGGTATCAAGATCCCAACGCCAGATTCACAAGTACGCGGCAAGATTGTTTGTGAATTCGCATTGTTCGGTTTCGCAGGAAACCACATCGAAGCAAACGTCATGGCAGCGGCGCGTGACAACGTGACTCCAATCCAGTGCTACAACAAAATTCCTTACAACGCAATGAAGCTCAACGTTGGCGAGCAAAACCTGCCACTAACACACAGCTTGTTGAACAAATCGCAAGACGGCGCAGTATTGAGCGTATTGAAGAAAGCAGAAGACGAAGATGCGCTCATCCTACGCGTTTACAACCCATCAGAAAGCGACGTGATTAACGACACAGTGACGTTCACCTCAAAAGTGGCCTCATGGAAAGAAACACAGCTAGACGAAAAAGTGTTACCAAATGAGGTAGACACAGCATCGTTCGGCATGCTGAAACCGTGTCAGGTTAAGTCTTTCCAAGTGAAATTTTAAGTTAACCATAGCTCCGCGACATGCGGAGCTTAAGGAATCTTCATGAAAATTGTAATCGCCCCAGATTCTTTTAAAGAATCACTCAGCGCTAAGATGGTTTGCTCTGCAATTGAACTGGGTTTTCGCGACTCATTTCCAAATGCCGAATACGTGCATCTTCCTCTCGCGGATGGCGGTGAAGGAACTGTGGATGTGCTACTGGAAAGCTTAGGTGGCTCATTGCAGAAAACGCAAGTTGAAGGACCAACGGGTGAATGGATCAACGCACACTGGGCTTTGTTAGATGACGGCAACACCGCACTCATAGAAGTTGCTGCGGCCTCAGGGTTAGACTTACTCACGAAAGAAAAACGCGCCCCTCTTTTTACATCTACCTACGGTACGGGTCAGTTAATTAAAATCGCTCTGGACCATGGTGTGAGTAAAATTCTCATTGGTTTGGGGGGAAGCGCTACCAATGACGGAGGCGCAGGTATCATTCAAGCACTTGGAGGCCACCTATATGACTCTCAAGGTAATGAATTGATTAGAGGGGGAGGAGATTTATCTCGGCTTAGCAAAGTCGATCTAAAAGGTCTCGACTCTCGTTGTCAAAATATTGAGATGATAGTGGCCTGCGATGTCACGAACCCGTTGTGTGGTCCACGCGGAGCGAGTCATGTGTTCGGCCCTCAAAAAGGTGCTTCGGTGGCTGATATAGACAAGCTAGATACGGGTCTCATGACTTTTTCCTCTTTCGTTTCACCTAACAAGCAATTCGACCCACTATTCACTCCCGGATATGGGGCTGCTGGAGGGACGCCACTAGGTTTATCGTTAGCTTTCGACGTTCAATTAAAGCCTGGTATTGATATGGTTTTGGAAGCTATAGATGCCAGGAGCATCATCAAAAGTGCGGACCTCGTTATAACCGGTGAAGGGCAAATGGACAACCAAACTATACAAGGTAAAGCACCTTGGGGGGTTGCAAGGTATGCCAAAGAAAAAGATGTCCCTGTGATCGCGATAGCAGGCTCTTTGGGGACAGATATTCACAAGCTTTACTCACATATTGATAGCGTATTTGGTTCAGTGCGCAGCCCTCAGTGTCTCTCACAAGTCCTGGTAGAAGCCGAAGAAAATTTGATAAGAACAGCAAGAAATATTGCTGCAACTCTCAAACTGGGTAAGACGTTAATCTAAAGAGGATTGCACTATGAAAAATTTATTTTTTAAGCTTGAGAATACCATTCAAAACTATTCTTGGGGCAGTCGTGATGCGATTAAAGAACTTTTTGGTATAGAAAACCCTGACAACTCACCCCAAGCTGAAATTTGGATGGGCGCACACCCAAACGGATGTTCGCGCAAAGCCGAAACCCATGAATTGCTATCCGATGTAATAAACCAAAACAAAGTTCAATCGTTGGGAAACTATACAAAGGAAAGATTTGGCGAGCTGCCTTTCTTGTTTAAAGTGTTGGCCGCAGAAATGCCACTCTCGATCCAGGTTCACCCAAGCAAAAGCAAAGCTGAAATGGGTTTCGCTCGTGAAAATGAACAAGGTATTCCGCTTAACGCGGCAAACCGTAATTACAAAGATCCAAACCATAAGCCAGAGCTAGTTTATGCGCTGACCTTTTACAAAGCGATGAATGGTTTCAGGCCAATAGAACAAATTTTAACTTTGTTTGAGCACGCGAATATTACAACGCTTAGAGCAGAAATCAGTGCATTAAGAGCGTCTCCAAACAGTGACGGTCTCAAAGGCTTTTTTTCTGCAATTATGTCTCTGGAAGGTGAACGCAAGCAACAAGCACTGGAAGAGCTTTACACGAGTCTTGAGCGCCCAGCAAAAACAGCGATGGCTCGTGAGGCTTATGGTTATATTAAAGATTTTCGTCAGTACTATGCCGATGATATCGGTTTGTTTTCACCATTGATGCTAAACACTATTGAGCTTGAACCAGGTGAAGCTATGTTTTTGCATGCGGAAACACCACACGCCTATGTTCAAGGCACTGGCTTAGAGATTATGGCGAACTCAGATAACGTGCTACGCGCAGGCTTAACCACAAAGTACATAGATGTGCCAGAGCTGATTGAAAATACGACGTTTATACCCATTGATCCAGCACATATAAAACTTGATCCCATCCATAAAAACGGGAAATTAAGCTACCCAATTCCTGTTGACGATTTTGGATTTGAAGTTGTGCCTGTCGCAAATCAAAACATCATACAATTCGTTCGCAGTCCAGAGATTCTATTTTGTATTGAAGGAAAAGTGACCATTTCCAACCAGCAGGATCAAATAAATCTAAAAGCAGGAGAATCCCTCTTTGTTAGCAGTCATTCCGTTAAGTATTTATGCGAAGGGAACGGCACATTAGCTCGTGCATTTAACTAATTAAAAGCAAGAGCGAAACGCAAAGACTAACCAACTAACATTATCTTCATTTTTCGTGACTGTTAATTTGAAGAAAAAACAGTGCTTGTTATCAAATATAAACACGTTACATATGGCCGACGCTACTCCCTCCTTGGGCCATTCCCACCAATGCTCACGTTCATTGGTGGGTAATTTTTCTTCATAATAAATATTCCTGAATGTAAATCTCCTCGTTAGGGCAATAGGCGACGAATGTTTTCCAGATAATTAAGCACTGACTGCTTTATCAGCAAAAAGCGTTAACTACTTGATGTTAAAATTAAAGGGGTTGTAGAAGCTGGGCTTCCAGTTCTTTGCCCACGAGGATCTCAAAAGAGGTATAAATTGCAGTAATACTCTCCTCGTTTCCACATCTGTCAATACGAACAAAACCTTTAGATGTAAGTTTCTCAATAGAAACCTCAAGCTCTTCGACACTACGATCTGTTATCTCTGCTAGCTTCCCTACACTATTTACTCTCTCACGAGAAATCATATACAAGAGCTTAATATTATCGTTAGTTAAAACCTGTGCCAGCTCCGTTAATGATGCAAACCAAAAATGAGGAATATCTTCGACATTGTTTAATTTACCAGCTGCAAAATCCAACATATACTTACGAACCAGTTCTTCATCGGCGATTCCAATTCTAGCTTTCATAGTCTATCCATGTTAATAAAAATATAATGATTTTGTTTAAATCAAAGGAAAACTGGTGATAATAATGGAAAATTACAGCATATTTCTTATGCCTCAATATGAAATTTCTTTAAACCACGCTCTTATTATTCACTACTTTGATGAAGCGCAATAATCTTAAGAGCATCAGCAGTAATATTAATTGCTTTAGTGCCTGATGGTATATCCATCTTGTCTTGATATTGCACCCAAACCTCTCCGTCTTTAGATATGCGGATCATTGCGAATGTATCGTTAAGAAAGGACTTATTGACGCCAAGTTGTTTATGTATGTCATCCATATGGAATCTTCCTATACTACTCTATAACATATCCAAATGATATTAACCCTTTATTTATAGTTAAACAAGAATGTTTAGTTAACCACTTGGTTTTTAAGTATAGTAAAAAGGCTATATAATAAAAACCAGCTCTTTGAGCTGGTAGTTGTCAAAGTTATCTTTGAACCATAGTTATTAAAAGAAGCACTCTATCGACTTTCTTTGACTATTCATTTTTTTAGGCTTATCGCCTTGATCAAAGCAATCTATTTTATCCTTATGCTTTAAAAATCGTGTAGCATTAAGCTTGCTTGAAATTTTAACACTCGATAAATAATTAATATTTTTTATTCGTTCTACCAGTGCTCTATCAGAAAACAACATATTATGAAAAAGTACGTCAGGCATAACATAAGCATCTAACACTTGTTTAATTCTATACATTGCCTGATACAAATCCTGTGCTTCAACAACAGTTAACAAACCTTCTAAAGCCAGTTTTGTAACAATGTCTGCGACCTCATGTACAGGCATTGAAACCTTTGCCGCTTGTTTCTTAATACCTGCTCTATCAATATCGAAGTACCCTCGACATTCATTTATTTTTGCTTCATAATATAATCTATAATAAGATTTGTGCTTAGCTATAAACTTGTCGTAAGCCCCTTTAGTAACATTATACTTGCCTGACTTTACACATTCAGTTACATCGTTTTCTAGAAACTCTTCAAATGTATATTTTGGAATGTCATCAATACGTTTTTTGGCAACAATGACTACCTTATTCTTAGGACAGCCATTTCTTACTTCTTCATCACATCTTTTAATATTTAGTCGAAGATAAAGAGTCATTCCTTTCCTATGTCGATACGGAGTGTAGTTCTTACCATCATCAAGTATATTATTTCTTTTCTTATCAATCGCGACATTCATTGCATCTGCATAATTAGCCATAACTTAAACCTTAAAATTTATTCTTATCTTTTAATACAAGATACCAGTTAACTTTATATAAGTAAACAAACTGGAATTTACAAAGAATATAATTACATTTAATGACAGCTATAAATATTAGGCTACTTATTTATACCTTTGTGATCCTGGCTAATGATACTTTCTAATAGTTTGTTCACCGAACTTCGTTGTGATTTATCATTCTTGTGTAAGATCTCAACATGCGCAGTAGCAATAAAAGTCTTATAGTCACTCTCAGAAATTTGTTTTGTGCTTAGATTTTCAAATACATTTTCCATTGCTTTTCGCTTAGTGATGCAGCTAAATGCTTTATCAAGAGTATCCAAAAATAGCGCCTCAATAACTGTTTCAAAACCCATTTCGACATCTTTAAGCATAGAAATCATCTCAACGACATACACGACATCAGAAGCGCCTTTTAATCTTTTACGTGCTCTCAGATTCCATTTCATGTCATCTATGAATTGTTCCACTTCCTTGCGATATCTAACATTCACAGAAAGCATCACAAGATAAGTCCTCATATCTTGATCTTGCTTACTTTCATAAACTCTAAGCGCATTATCTGATTGTTCTTGAGCGTGCGCAGCCGCTCTTTCTAGTTCTTCTTCATAGTTACTCAGGTCCTTACAGGCGTCATGTAGAATACCGTTTCCAATAAGCTTTCCGAGTGTATATTTTCGATTTCCACCTAACTGGGAGGCAGACATTCGAACTCCGTCGAGATTAAATACGATACCCACCGCAATCCCCTTCTTTGTTTGTAGCTCAACTTTGAGGCTTGAATGTGTTGACTCAACAGCAGTGACAAACTCTGCAAGATTAGAGCGTGGCTTTAACTTATTGATACCAGTTTTTACCAGCCGAGCTATTTGAGCCTTTTTGTTAAATGTTTTAGCGTCATTAATATCAGCATAGGAATCGTAACCAATCTTATTACTACTTACTAATTGTCGCAGACCAAACTCTATCTCTAGCTCCCTCATTACTTCTTGTGCTCGTATCTTGCTATAAGAGTCTTTGATGCGTTTTCTTGTTACTATATCGATAGTAGATGTGACTACATGTATATGTTGTTCATCGGTATCATTATGTTTAAAAGCAATATATCGGCAATTTGCGTAACCCAAATGGTTCATCAACTTTTTAGCTGTTTTGCACCATTGGAAATTAGTTAAACTCTCATTAGTATCTAAGCTTACAATCATGTGCTTAAATTGCTGTTTGGCGGTTGGATTAAGCCTTATAGACTCCTGCATCTCCCTTATCGCAAGTGTCATATCTAACATCTCCCCTGGTGAGTTTTTAGCATTTACAGGGATATGTATAATATTATTTGCATAAATAAGTTCTGTTACTGCATCAGCGCTTTTAGTGATTCCTGCACCATAATTTACTAAATATTTAGCCACTCGTTCATCGTCACCAGCCACATACTTTATGAGAGCGTCTGCGGTCTGCTCAGTGTGCTCACCGCCTTTTTGTGCAGGTTCCTTATAGATCATGACTTGACCCTCTGAATTCTTTCAGTGCCTGAACAAGCTTGTCTTCACTTAAATGCTGTTTTGCTATTTCATAAGCCGCTTCTTGAGTCAAGCTATTCACTAGCAAGTGACGAGTTGCCTGAAACTCTCTTAATAGTCCCGCTAATATTACAAGAGTACTTTCTATTTCATCTCTTGTGAGAGCTTTACTATTCTCAATATCGGTGGCAATTGTTTTAATTTGATCACTGAGTTCTGAAGTTTCTGTAAAGAACTCTTTAGATGCCTCTAGAATGATGGGTTTGACTTGTATAGCATTATTGATGACGTCACGAGTAAATGCTGAAAGCTTTGAATAACCAGCCATACATTGCTTTTTAACTAGTTCTTGATATTCTTTTTCAGTGAGATTTGTCTTTACTGATTTAATCTGCAAATCAGCAGGTTCTTTACGAGATTTGTATTTTTCTTTTTTTACTGTCTTAATGGCAGTTTCAATAGTTCTAAAATCTCTTGCACCTACATTTCTTAAAATGTCTAACATATCGTTGTTCATAATCATTACCTTTTATTGTATCTATACTCACCTCTCAAATAATTAGATATAGCTATTAAGATCTAAGACTAACAGCATATGATAAACCAGCGCTAACACCGAAGGGGGTTAGTGCAACCAACCAGAATGGGCGGAGTATTTGTCGGAGTTTTTATTTGGGACAAATAAACGCGCAGACACAGCTTGCTTCAAGTTGTATTTTTATCATATTAACAATATATTAAAAATATTCAATATAAATTTAAATCAAGCGTCTGTTTTTTAATTTTAATCATGAGTTTATATCTCTAATTTTAGAGCTAACCAAAAAATAACTTTACAATCATCGACTTAACAGTTATTTTATTAAAATTAATTACATGACTTCTTAACTATTAAGTGCCATGGCATGTGATAATACTTACCCTTTAAGTAAAAAGATAATATTAAATACTTATCGAATAATAATTTAAAACATCTTTCATTAAATAATAATTACAATAGTTACTCCTTTGAAATCATTCCATTTATTACAATTGAATTAGTCAATAATTAACATAGCCTGAGTCGTCATAAAAGAACGGAAAGAAACACTTTTTACGTTAAATATAATTGGGAAAGTGATATTATCAGAGAAGTAATTTGTGATACAAACTTAAAGTAACGCTATACTGAACAGGAGAAAAGTAAAATCGAACATATGCACGATTCCAGTTGTAACAATCGATTATTTCAGCTACCCAATCGGTTTCCATAGCTCTCATTGAATAGAACAGAATTAACTATTAATAAATCATGTTTTACCCAATGACCAATCATTTATTGTCCTGAGCAGAAATCTAAGAAAGAGGTTTAGCAAAGTTCCTACTCTATTACCCCGAGCTTCGTAAGAGGATATATCACGGCACTGAACAAGCTACGAAAACATACTGCTCAAAGGCAAAATTGCCTACTCAATGATCTCGGGTATATAATTGGTTTTTTTCGCGTTTTTCCAAACGAAACAAAAGCACCGCTTTGCGGTGCTCTGTTGGTGGAAGTTACTCAAATAACCTTGCGTCATCTGCGATTGCTTGCCATTTTTCGGGGTTTTGTAGTACAGCTTGTCTTACTGCAAAAAGATATTTTATCCTTTCTAGTGCGTCGCCCAAATCATCAGGTACGGGTACAGTATCAATAGCTGCTAGTTTACCTAAATTACCATGCACGCGTGACATGTTGATTAGTCGTATTGGGGCAGCTTCGTTTACATCTTTCTGCGCGGTAAAAATATCACTAATAGCTTTGTTATTTTTGTCGTCATTAAAGAATACTGGCACTTCACCCACAGCTTCACTTTTAAACACTATACGCAGTGGTTTACCAAGCTTTGAATCCGATGCTATCACATACTTGACGAATGAGCGCACAAAGCCGTTGTAGCGCTCTCTGTCCTCGTTTCGCTCTAATTGTAGCTGCTCAAGCGTGTTTACATCATAGTCGCTTGTTTGCGTTGATAGCTTTTCAAATCGTGCTTTTGCTTTATCTTGCTCTGTATAGATAGCTTTTAGCTTGTTTACATAAACGGATATAATACGAGGATCTGACTCTTCAAGCATTTGTGTCTTAATATCGTCAGCGCTTGCTTCTAGCTCTGCAACCTGCGCTTCTAGCGTGTTTAGCTCTTTCTGTAAGCTAGCAAAGCTATTGTTGTTAATCTTTGCGTAATCTAAACCAGCCAGCGCTTTAATTAATCGCGGCTCGATTTCTTCATAGTTAAGTGCGCGTTGGTCGCAGCCTTGCTTGTCAATCTGCTTGCGACATCTTACTTTGATGCGCCCGCGATTAGGCTTAAAGTAAGACATGCAAGAACCACAGGTTGGGCAATAAAGCATGTAGCTAAATAGATTTGAAAACGCGCCCGTTTGTCGCCCTCCAGATCTCTTAAAAGATGCTTTAAGCCTGATCCACTCTTCTTCTGTAATCAATGCTGGGTAATAGCCTTTTATTACATCTCCAACAGGTTCTTTGCGCACCCCCTTTTCGCCGTGCACATGCTCGACTGGTTGAAAGTCGCCGACAAGCTGTATCATCTTTAGATACTTCTCAACAATCTTTGTGTACCAAGTATTGCTGCGGTTCCAGCAAGGACATCCTTGCTCATTAAGATAAACTGTAATGCGATGAGCACCCCAGCCTTGCAGCTTTAAATCTACCATCTTGCGCACAATTCGCGCACGCTCAGGTATCAACACAAAGTGCGTTTTATCTTTGCTTAATTCAATCCAGCTAGGACTCATTGATGTGCGTCTCTCACCGCCCTCTTTTTCTAATAGTCGCTTGTGTGTGAATCTGGCACGTATGCGTTTTGATTTCTGTTCACTCTCTAAGTGCGCTAAATGTATTGCTGTAGTGATAAGCAGGTCTTGACCTAAGTCACTACTTTTGTCGTGATAAATGATCAGGTTGAAACGGCAAATGGCAACATCAATGCCGTACTTTTTGAAACGTGCAAACAGAGCGCGGGCATCATCAACGGGCAAGCGACTTATACGGTCAATTGCTTCTACAATTAGCAACGTACCTTTTTCTACCTGTCCGTTTTCCGCTGCTTTTAAGAATGCGCCAAGCCCCGCGTTTTCATCTGTATTTAATCCAAAGTACGCACTTAACCCCCTGTCGTAGATGGGGCTATCTGCAAGTGTATACACTGGTAAACCATCACGGCTGTTTGAAATGTTTACATCTTCAATAAACTTGCTAGCTATTTCGATTTGTCGCCGTAGGCCATCTCCTTTTACTTGTGTGCCCTTTGAAACTCTAGAATAAATATGTGCAATGCGTGGTTTTTCGTCCATTCCAATCAGCCTGTAATGCTATAACCTATAATTTTTTGTTAGGATTGATTATTGCACATTAATCAAATGGATCAACAAAAAGAGGGTTTTATACAGGAAAGTGCATTAAGTTACTGAATTTATTGAATAAAAAAGCCACCATATTTGGTGGCTTGTTGTTTAAATTAACTGCTATACTATTGATTTAGAAGCTTAACGGATTGCGATGCTATCACCCACTCTTCATTGGTTGGCACCACCAACGCTACTGCGTTGAGTAGTTCTGATTTGGCAATCACGCCAGCCTTGCCAAAACGAGCCTCTTCGTTGCCTTTTTCATCTTCGACAAAACCAAGCAGTTTGAGGTTTTGCAGAATCTCGCGGCGGATCGGCAGTGAGTTTTCACCAATGCCACCAGTGAAAATAATGCCATCAAAAGAATCAAGCGCAGCCAGATAAGAGGCAATATACTTCGCGACGCGGTAGGTAAACACTTGGAATGCCAATGTGGCCCCTTCGTGGCCCTGCTCCATCGCCTCTAAAATGCCACGAGCGTCGCTGGTTAGGCCGGACACACCCAAGAAGCCAGACGCTTTGTTGAGTGAGTTAAACACTTTCTCTTGCGACCAGCCTTTCTTCAGCAGGTATTCGATTATCCCAGGGTCCAAATCGCCGCAGCGTGTGCCCATCATCAGGCCAGACAATGGGGTAAAGCCCATTGAGGTATCCACCGATTTTCCGTTGTTAATCGCGCAAACAGAAGCACCATTGCCAAGGTGCACAGAAATGAAACTCGACGCTTCGACCGGCTTATTGAGCATCTTGGCCGCTTCACGGCTAACGAAATAGTGGCTGGTGCCGTGGAAGCCGTAACGACGGATCCCAAAGTCAGTGTACAGCTCGCTCGCAATCGCGCCAGTGAAAGCACGTTTAGGCATAGTTTGGTGGAACGCGGTATCAAACACCGCAAATTGCGGCAACGCTGGGAAGGCTTCCATCGCGGCACGAATACCAATCGCACCCGCCGGATTGTGCAACGGCGCAAGATCGGCCAATTTTTCGATCTCAGCCGTGACTTCTTCGTTGATCCGCACTGTCTTAGTGAACTTCTCACCGCCATGGACGATACGGTGGCCGACGGCGACGATATCTTGCGTAAGGCCTAATTCTTCAGTCAAACCAACCAACTTGCCAATAGCAAGTTTATGGTGGTTTCCTTCCCCTTCAATGGCAATTTCCGTTTTCTCGCCAGCGTATTTCCAGCTCATGCGAGCGTCTGCCAAGCCAAAGCACTCACCCAATCCACTCAACACCGCATTACCGCAGACCGAGTCGATAACGGCAAATTTGAGAGAAGAACTACCTGAGTTGATCACTAGTACGAACGAATTAGACATGGAGTATGTTTCCTGTTGTGGAGCGGGAGCTGGGTACAACGCATTTGCGCGGTTCTCTTAATCTACAGGTCATTATTCAATAATTTTTTAATCTTTCAACTATCTTTTAGTTAAAACGGCTTAAACGCTGATTTTTTGTTGATCTTGAACAGGTTTTGATTTTATTAGAGGCGTAAAAAATATAAAGGGCGGAATCAGAAATGCATAACATCGCAGCAAGAAATGAATTGATTGATAGAAAAGGCAGAGAGATGAATGGCCACTTTATGCTTAAGCATTTCGGGGCGGTGCTGCAACTTGCCGACAAAGAGGCCGACTACAGACGAAAAAACGCACAGACGAAAAAAAACCGGGTCGAAACCCGGTTTTCTACAATCTTATGCTTCTTCGCGACGACTACTGCTGTTACTGTTGCTGCGGCTATGGCCACGTTCACCACGATAGTTACCACGATGATCACCACCACGGTTACGGTCAAAGCGACGCTCACCTTCACGGCTAGCACGGAAACCGCCTTCACGACGAGCACCGCCTTCGCGACCGCCTTCGCGCTGACCACGGTAGCCACCTTCACGGCGTGCACCACCTTCACGACGAGCGCGTGGCTCACCGAAATCTTCGAAATCACACACTACCGCGCCGACTTCTTTCTGGCGGATGCGCAGCTTACGAAGTTTGCTGGCTGCTTGTGTGCTCATCGCTTTTGGCAGCTGAACAAAGGTATGCTCTTGCGCTAGTTTGATCGCGCCAATAGAACCTTTACCTAGGCCAAGTTCGTTTGCGATTGCGCCAACGATGTCTTTAACCTGAACGCCTTGATCACGACCAACTTGCAACTGGTAAGTATCCCAATCTTGGTTGTTGAAGCTCTCACGACGGCCTTCACGACCGCCCTCACGACCTTCACGACCGCCCTCACGACCACCTTCGCGGCGATCTTTACGGCGTTGTTTTTCGCGTTCAACGGCTTCAACCATTGGGTCTTCGCCAACGTAAAACAGCGGGCGTTTACCTTGCTGACGTTTGAGCAGAATCGCAGCCAATACTGAAGAATCGATTTCTAGCGTTTCTTCTAGCTTTTCAACCAGTTCAGCAAACTTGTCTAGCGCTTTGTGCTCCGTTTCTGCTGCCAGTTCAGCGGCCAGCTTGTTCAGGCGAGCCGTTGCAACTTGATCGCGCAGTGGCAATTGGATCTCTTCCATCGAAGATTTCGTCACTCGCTCAATGGTGCGTAGCATGCGGATCTGGTTAGTACGAACCAACAGGATCGCTTTACCTTGACGTCCAGCACGACCAGTACGGCCGATACGGTGGATGTATGATTCCACATCGAACGGGATGTCGTAGTTAAATACGTGCGTAATACGAGGAACGTCAAGACCACGTGCCACAACGTCAGTTGCAACAAGGATGTCGATCACACCTTGTTTAATGTGATCAACAGTGCGCTCACGCAGAGACTGAGGAATGTCACCGTGTAGCGCCGCTGCTTTGAAGCCACGCGCGCTTAGCCAATCCGCCAGACGCTCGGTATCTTGACGAGTACGAACGAATACGATCGACGCATCGGTCTCTTCAGTTTCAAGCAGACGAGACATTGCTTCGTCTTTCTCTACGCCTTTTACGACCCAGAATTGCTGAGCAACTTTGTCAACCGTGTGGTTTTTACCCGCAACGTCAACCGTGACTGGCTCACGCAGGAAACGCTCAACAATGTTTTTCAGCATTGGAGGCATCGTTGCCGAGAAAAGGACACGCTGCGCACTGGATGGTGCGTGTTCCATGATTTCGGTCACGTCATCAACGAAACCCATATTTAGCATTTCGTCTGCTTCGTCAAGAACGAAAGTGTGAACTTCACTTAGGTCAAGACGCTCACGGTTAATCAGGTCTTGAACACGACCTGGTGTACCCACGATGACGTGAGCACCATTTTTCAGTGCGCGCATTTGATCAACGATAGAAGCACCACCGTAGATCTCGAGAACTTTCAGTCCCTTGATGTTTTGGCCGAGATTTTTCATCTCTGCAGCAACTTGGATAGCCAACTCACGAGTTGGTGCTAGCACGATAGCTTGTGGCTTACGTTGTGCTAGGTCCAGTTTGTTTAGCAGAGGAAGAGAAAACGCAGCGGTTTTACCTGTACCTGTTTGTGCTTTGCCTAACGCATCTACGCCCTGAAGTAGATGTGGGATAGCGGCTGCTTGGATTGGTGTTGGAGAAACAAAGCCCATTCCTTCTAGAGCAGAAAGGATAGAATCATTCAGTTCTAAATCACTGAATTGAATAACAGAATCTTGCATGGGGATCCTACTGTATTTAATGTAAAAATGGGTCCCACAAGCTCTTCTCATTCGATACTGATTCATCCGGTTTTAGCTTCCTTTTGCAGGAAACAGCACAGTACAAAAACGCTACAAGCCATTGGGGACGACTTAAGGGACGCGGATTATTCCTTAAAAGCATAAAAAAAGCCAGAAAAAATTGAATTTCATCACAAATATTTCTTAGCAGTGGTAGAATCGGACCGCCTAATCCCTTCAGCCCAAGTAAATACAAGGGCTGAGCTCAATCATTTATTGGTCAAATTGTAGATGATGGACGGTGAAATAGCCTGTTTTTGGTAGTAATAAAGCCGTGCAATGATTATAGTGTGCCCAATTCAAAACATAAGCTAAGAAAAGATGTTTCAAGATAACCCACTACTCGCCCAACTTAAGCAGCAAATTCAAGAAAATCTGCCTAAGAAAGAGGGAACCATCAAGGCAACCGAAAAAGGTTTCGGTTTTCTCGAAGTCGACAGCAAAACCAGTTTCTTCATCCCACCGGCTTACATGAAAAAATGTATGCACGGTGACAAAGTGATTGCCATCATCCGCACGGAAAACGAACGTGAAGTTGCAGAACCTCAAGAGCTGGTGGAACAATCTCTCAATCGCTTTATTGGCCGCATCAAAATGTTCAAGGGCAAGCTCAACGTCGCTCCTGATCATCCGCAACTGAAAAAAATGTCACTGAAAGCCAAAGTGAAAAAAGGGCTGAAAAGTGATGACTTCGCCGAAGGCGATTGGGTCGTTGCACACCTTGTGCGTCACCCTCTGAAAGATGAAAACGGCTTCTTTGTTGAAATCTCAGAAAAAATCACTGATGCCAATGACAAAATCGCCCCGTGGTGGGTTACGTTGGCCGAAAATGATCTGCCTAATTCTGAGCCTGCGGGTATTGAACACTGGGAAATCAAAGACGATGCGGATCTGCAACGCATCGACATGACGCACGTGCCGTTTGTCACGATTGATGGCGAGTCGACCAAAGATATGGACGATGCCTTGTATGCGAAGAAAAACGCCGCAGGGGATTTTGAGCTAACCATCGCAATCGCTGACCCAACTGCGTACATTACGCCAGACGATGAGATGGACAAAGTCGCGCGCGAACGGGGTTTCACTATTTATCTGCCCGGACGCAACATTCCGATGTTGCCACGCGATCTGGCCGATGAATTGTGCTCGTTGATCGAAGGTGAAATTCGCCCTGCCCTTTGCTGCACGGTTACCGTGTCAAAAGATGGCGTGATCGGCGATGACATTCGTTTCTTTGCTGCCAATATTAAATCGCATGCTCGTCTGGCCTACGACAACGTCTCTAATTGGTTAGAAAGCGGCGTATCGGAAAAATGGCAACCAAGTGAAGCGATCGCAACCATCGTTCGTGACTTGTACGACTTCTCTCTGGCACGCGCACAGTGGCGTGAAAAACACGCGGTCGTCTTCCCAGACAGACCGGATTACCGTTTCGAACTCAGCGAAGATAACGATGTGATCGCGATTCATGCCGACTCTCGCCGCAGCGCCAACCGTTTGGTTGAAGAGTCGATGATCACCGCCAACATCTGTGCAGGTAAAACCTTGCAAGCGCACTTTGGTACGGGCGTATTCAACTGCCATTCTGGCTTCAAAGCAGAAAAACTGGCTGATGCGGTTGAACTGGTTAATCCAGACGGCACCTTACCTTTCACCAGCGAATCGTTAGCCACTTTGCAAGGCTTTGCTGCCCTGCGTCGCTGGTTATGTCAGCAAGAGAGCACTTACCTCGACAACCGTATTCGCAAGTTCCAAACCTACAGTGAAGTGAGCAACCAACCACTGCCTCACTACGCTATGGGGCTAGATATTTACGCAACTTGGACCTCTCCTATCCGTAAGTATGGCGATATGATCAACCACCGTATGCTTAAAGCACTGATCCTCAATAAAGAGCCCGTGCAAAAGCCCGATGAAACGGTGGGTGACGAGTTGGCTCTGCATCGTAAACATCACAAGATTGCTGAGCGTAATGTCGCGGACTGGCTCTACGCGCGCACCTTGGCCGACGAGCCGGCGAAAGAGACTCGCTTCCATGCGGAAATCTTTGACATCAACCGCGCGGGAATGCGTGTTCGTTTGATAGAGAATGGCGCGGCGGCCTTCATTCCAGGTGCACTGATTGTCGATAATAGAGAGCGCATTGAGTGCAATGGTGATGCGGGCACAATCTCCATCGATAAGGAGCTGGTTTACAAACTGGGTGATGTGTTGGAAGTGGTCCTTACCGAAGTCAACCAAGAAAACCGCAGTTTGGTCGCCAAACCAACCGCCGTGTTTGCCGAATTGCCAGTCGCTGAAGCGATACAAGGCGAATAAATGATAACAAGCGCTCAATTTGGGCGCTTTTTATTTTCCCTAATCCCAGTAAAATCATCTCGAAGAGCAAAAACGATTGAAGGGCACGAATCCAGCTGTCCATTCAGTGATTAACGACCAAACAGCGATTTCGATTTTATGCCAGCAATAGAACTTCTAACCTTTACTCACTTCGCGCCGCGTAAGCAAGAGCGCTACCCTACGGCGCAAAATGGTCTGTTTTGTGTCGAGAAAGGGAAATTGCAGCTTCATCCACAAGCTGGAGAAGCGTGTTTACTGGGGGAAGGCGAGTTTGCCTTTTATCATTCTGATCAATTTAAAGAAGCGTTGGCACAGCCCGGAGAGCAAGGCTTTTCCGCTGTAGTACTGATTTTCTCCCCAGCCCTGCTGCAAAAATTTCGCAATAGCTATCCACTCGCCAGCGCAACCACCAGCCAAAGTGAATCACTGACTAAGTTTGGCGCAACCGCCCCAGCTCTCCAACAGTTGAAACACCTGCTGATCGAGTCCATATCGCGCAAAAGCCCTCAACTGGCTCAGGAACATTTGGCGCTGGCACTCTTGAGTTTGATGGTTGAAGCTCAGCCTCAACTGCTGGGCTCTATCTTCGCGGCGACTCAGTTTAGTGAAACACAAAAGATCATTTGCTATATTGAAGAGAACATCGATCACGAGATCTCGTTAGAATCGCTGGCACAGCATATGGGCATGTCCATCGCAACATTAAAACGCCGTTTAGCTGCAGAAGAGATGTCTTTTTCACAACTGCTGAAAATCAAACGTATTAGTTATGCGACCAACCAACTGCGCAACAGCCACAAATCCATCACTGAGATTGCGATGGATTCAGGCTTTAAAAGCGCAGCCCATTTCAGCACCGCTTTTAAAGCGCTTCAGCATATGACACCCAAAGAGTTTCGCGCCAAGGTTTCTGGGAAATCGTGATTAAACAGAAGGTTTGAAAGGGGTTACCAAAAGCAGCCAGCCGGATCGTGTTCTATCTCATGGAGAATATCCTCAAGATGCGCACTTTGCGTTAAAGCCGAATACGGTTCCCAATAGTAATTTTCGCCATCAAATCGAGCGATAAAAAACAGCCAATATTGCTGCGCTTGATCAAAAAGAATTTTGGCTACAGGAGAGGTGTACTCACTGTGTCGGGAGTCCAGAAGATAGCTCGCTTTGTGCAGCTCAACCCCAGTTTCAAGAGGCACATACAGACATTTGCCAAGCTCCACTGGCACATTGGCGTTACGTTTGGTACACAACTCTTCAACTTCTTTATAGAGACGATTGGTGGCTATTTGCGTGACTGACATGGTTTTCTCCCGCGCCCAATACGAGTAATGAGTATACGCAAACTCTACGCTTATCTCACAAGAAAACCAGTCTGTGACCATGCTTTCACAGGATATGCCAGCCCTTTCACAAAAGTGTAACCTGAACGAAATATCATAAGCGGCTAAAATACGCTTATATTGGAGTACCTTATGATTCGCTTAGCGGTCTCTACCTTTTTGGCTTTTGCCCTATCCTTTCCATCCGCTTACGCCAAAGAGCTCAATATTTCAGGTTCAACCTCTGTCGCACGCGTGATGGATGTGTTGGCTGAAGAATTCAACAAAACTCATACTGAAACCTTTGTCGCCGTACAAGGCATCGGTTCCACTGCGGGCATCACCATGGTCAACAAAGGGGTGGTGAAACTGGGTATGAGCTCACGCTACCTTAGTGAAATGGAGAAAGGTGAAGATCTGAATGTCGATTTGATTGCTTATGACGGTTTGGCGCTGGTCGTCAATATCGCTAATCCGATTGATAACCTAACACAGCAACAAATCTTCGATATTTATCAAGGTAAGCTGACCAACTGGAAACAAGTGGGCGGTGAAGATAAACGAATTGCCGCAGTAACCCGTGAAGCCTCATCAGGTTCACGTTACAGCTTCGAGAGCCTTCTCGGCCTGACTAAAATCATCAAAGATCGTTTAGTCTCCGATATCAGCACCAGCAATCTTGTGGTGAACAGCAACAGCATGGTGAAAACCATCGTCAACCACAACCCACAAGCGATCGGTTTCGTCTCTTTAGGGTCGGTCGATCGCTCGGTAAAAGCCATTACCATCGACGGTATTGACGCGAATGCGAAAAACATCGCCTCCAATCGCTATCTTTTGTCACGGCCATTTTTGATTGTGTACAAAAGCGATAACTTGGATCAATCGGCGAAAGAATTTATCCGCTTTATCAAGTCCGAACGAGGCCAAGCGATTATTCAAGAGTACGGTTACATTCCGGCAAAAGAGCATGATTGACCGATAACCTAAGACTATAAAGGCCTGCGATTGCAGGCCTTCTTAATAGCACTTGGCGGGTTAATGACTTACTTCGCGCGGCGTGCGGACACGGCATCGGCCAACTGACGTAGAACGTTTTCGGTATCTTGCCAGCCGATACACGCATCGGTGATTGACTGACCGTAAGTCGGCGCTTTGCCATCCACCAGATCTTGACGTCCTTCGACCAGGTGCGACTCGATCATCACGCCGAAGATCGCATCTTCACCACTGGCAAGCTGCTCAGACACATCATCGGCCACCAGCATTTGGCGCTTAAACTGCTTCGAGCTGTTTGCGTGGCTGAAGTCAATCATCACTTTTTGTGGAAGACCAGCAGCGGCCAGTTCCTCTTTCACCGCAGCAACGTGTGATGCACTGTAGTTTGGCTCTTTTCCACCGCGTAAAATGATGTGGCAATCTGGGTTACCTGCCGTTTCAACAATCGCAGAATGGCCGTATTTGGTTACCGAAAGGAAATGGTGCGAAGCACTCGCCGAACGAATCGCATCACTGGCGATTTTGATATTGCCGTCGGTGCCATTTTTGAAACCAACCGGGCAAGAGAGACCTGACGCCAACTCGCGGTGCACCTGAGATTCTGTTGTACGCGCACCAATCGCGCCCCAGCTGATCAAATCAGCGACGTATTGCGGGGTGATCATGTCTAAGAATTCGCTGGCTGTAGGTAGCCCCATGTCCGTAAGATCCAACAACAACTTGCGCCCCATACGCAGGCCGTCGTTCAGCTTAAAGGTATCATCTAGGTATGGGTCGTTAATAAGGCCTTTCCAGCCAACCGTCGTACGTGGTTTTTCAAAATAGACACGCATCACGATTTCCAGTTTATCGCTCAGCTCATCACGCAGTGCTTTGAGTTTCTTACCGTACTCCACCGCGGCGACAGGATCGTGAATCGAACATGGGCCGACAATCACCAGCAGACGGTCATCATCGCCGTTCAAAATATTGTGAATCGCATTGCGAGATTCAAAAGTGGTCGAAGACGCGGTTTCAGTGGCCGGATACTTCTCTAGAACCGCCACAGGTGGTAACAGTTCTTTGACTCGATTTATTCTTACATCATCAGTTTGAAACATTGCGTACTTCTTCCTATTCACTCTTTTCTGGCTGCAATCGCAGAAGGAACGGATCCTCTGCACAGCCCGTTTTTTCTGGGTATGGGGTAACTTATCGGCTTAAAACGGAGACTGCAATCATTTTTTTTAGCAAAAGGCAAACTTTTCAATAATTTTACGCTTTACATTGATTGTAAATATTTAATTACACCCATTAGGAGTACGCTTCTGTGCAATGATCAAGTAAGACAAAACAGAGATTTCCATTCGTCCCATATATGAGACACATCACATAATTTCACATTCTCACATGGGGTTTGCAACATTTTGTCACTAGAATGAAGCGACTTGGCTCTCTTGCGTTGACAACGTTGTCATCACGTTTAATGACAAGTTAATCAAGTTCCCCATACCGTCTTAGCCTGAGAACAGAAGGAATAATTATGAAAAAATTAGCTATCACTATTTCCGCCGTGCTAGCTAGCAGTGGTTTTTTCTCAGCTACCGCTACAGCCGCCCTCTCTGATGTATACGTGGGTGGTAAACTTGGCTATGTTGCTCTTGAGGATGCCTGCTACGCATCCAGCCCTTGTGATTACAAATCCTTTGGTTTAGGGGCTTACTCTGGCTACAACTTTACCGACAACATCGCTGCCGAAGTGGGCATTGATATGTTGGGTAAATTTGAAACCACGTTTTCAGATTGGCGCTATGTCAAAGACCGTCTCTCGGCAATTTCTGTTGCGCCAAAGCTCAACTTGCCTGTCAATGAAAAGCTCGATGCCTTTGCTAAGCTAGGTGCGGCCTACATGCGCTTTGGTGATGAGAATGACATTGTCGCCACAGGCTCACTGGGTCTTGAATACCAATTGTCAGAAACGCTAAAAGCGCGCGCTGAATATCAACGCTTCCAAGATATGAGTGACGATATCGTGCAAGACATGGACACCAACGTGTTCAGTTTGGGTATCACTTACCTGTTTGGCCAATCAAGTGCAGCGACCGTTGCCACCAGCGAACCAGTGGTAGAGCCACGCCCTGTCGAACAAGAGCAACCTGCCGTTGTAGAACCCGTTGCTCAAACTCAGCCAGAGGAAGTGGTTCAGGAAGTGAAAGAAGAAGTGAAGCCTGAGCCAAAACCAGAATGGGTGACTAAATTCACTAATCAGAAGTACAACCAAGAGCTGTTTGCAACCGGAAGTTCAACACTTTCTGCTGGTGGCAAAAAATCGTTAGATCCTCTTTTGGAAGTATTACTTGCTTACCCAACCGCGAACGCGGAAATTGTCGGTCACACTGATTCAACCGGTTCAGAGACAGTGAACCAACGCATTTCGGAGAAACGCGCTCAAGCGGTGGCAGATTATCTCATCCAGGGTGGCGTGAAAGCAGAGCAACTGACCGTGGTCGGTGCGGGTGAATCAAGCCCTATTGCTTCAAACGACACGGCCGAAGGGCGCGCGCAAAACCGCCGTGTAGAAGTCATGATTCCAAGCTTTGAATATCAAGAGCTTAAAAAAACAAACTAAGGTGCACTGAGCCTTAACAGTCTAAGGGGAGCGAATCGCTCCCCTTGTTTTCTCTCTCTACCTTATTCCCTCCACATCCTTTTATGCAGATTGCTGATATCTCATTGATATCACTTTCGTAGCAGAAGCTTTGGCAGAAGTTGACTATCTTTACATCAACGCGTTTTTTGTTCACAACTAAACGATTGGCTTCAAAGAAATGATAGTTGTTATCATTTAGATTAATTCCAAGCAAGATGCATAAGGAACAAAACAATGAACAAAGAGATCACTGCCTGGCTAGCCCGAGATCCTGATCCAATCAGTAAAGCTGAGTTACAAACCCTTATTGATAACCACCGAGATGAAGAACTGGCCGATCGATTTCGCGGCCGACTCGAATTTGGCACCGCTGGCCTACGTGGCAAAGTTGGCGCAGGGCCAAATCGTATGAACCGTTTAGTCATTCAAGAAACGGCCGCCGGGCTTGGTCACTACCTGATGCAAACCATAGACAATGCGCAATCGCGTGGCGTCGTGATCGGCTATGATGGCCGCACCGATTCCAAACAATTTGCCCACGATACCGCAGCGGTGTTGAGTGCGCTGGGGTTTAGAGTCTACCTCACTTATAAAGTCGCCCCGACTCCTGTGGTCGCCTATGGGGTGAAACATTTCCACGCGGCGGCGGCCGTGGTCGTGACAGCGAGCCACAACCCACCCGAGTACAATGGCTTCAAGGTATATTGGGAAAACGGCGCGCAAATCATTCCCCCGCATGATGCAGGCATTGCCACGCAAATCGACCTTGCCTCGGCATGCCCAATTCCTTACCAAGCGTTAGAACAAGCCGAACACAATGGTTCATTGATATGGCTGACCGAAGAGTATTACCAAAGCTATCGTGAAACCATGAATAACCATCCGCTGCTGGAGAAAAGCGCGCCCAATAACCTTGTACTGGCTTACACCGCTATGCACGGCGTTGGCGCAGAAATGGCCGAAACGCTGCTTCGAGACGCAGGATTTACCGAAGTACACAGCGTTGCCGAGCAACGTGAACCAGACGGCACATTCCCGACGGTAAACTTCCCCAACCCAGAAGAGGCTGGAGCGATGGATCGGGTGATCGAATTAGCCACATCGGTCAATGCCGAGATTGCGTGCGCCAACGACCCAGACGCAGACCGTTTTGCCGTTGCCGCAAGACGAAGCGATGGTCGCTACCAGATGCTCAGTGGCGACCAAGTCGGCGCGTTGTTTGCGGACTATCTGCTTAGTCGCAGCGATGCGAGTAAACAGTTGGTTGGCAATACCATAGTGTCATCTCGCCTGTTGTCTGCCATCGCCAAACATCATGGCGCGAGCTACTACCAAACGCTAACTGGTTTCAAATGGCTGACTAACGTAGCAATGAATCTGCAAAGCGAAGACCAACAGTTTCTTTTTGCTTATGAAGAAGCGCTGGGATACACAATCGGCAACAAAGTTTGGGATAAAGACGGCTTATCTGCGCTCGTGGCATTTGCCCAGCTCACCGCCAGATTAAGCGCACAACACAGGACCATCTGGGATAAGTTGGAAAGCCTCTATCGTCAACATGGTTTCTATTGCAATGCGCAGCGCAGTATCGCCCTCTCACCCGATTCACCGCCGATTGGCGACAAACTTAGAGCACTACCGCCCAAAACGATTGGCGGGCAGAAGGTCGTCGTGACTGAAGATCTCAAAGCGTCTTTGCGTTTTGTCTCGGGTGGCATCACAGAGGCAATCAATCTGCCTGCCAGTGATGTACTTATCTATCATCTGGAAGATCAATCGCGAGTGATTGTGCGCCCTTCAGGCACGGAGCCAAAGCTGAAGTGCTATTACGAAGTGATTGGTGATTTCCCGGCTGAAATGGATTATTCCACCGCGCAGCGTCATACCGAAGAGAAAATGAACGCTCTTATCAACGCGCATCAAGCAAGCCTGTAACCTGATCGTTACACGCCAAGCAGAAGCTTGGCGTGTTAACCATTCCCGTATTCAGGTTGAATACGTTTTTGCAGAAAATACTTACTAATGCCTTCTGCTGGAAATCCGCGATATTCACCCACTTTTTCAAAACCCAGTTTGAGGTAAAAACCCAGAGCTTGAAAACTGAATGTGTCGAGATAAAGATCCGTTATCCCTTTGGGTTTGACTTCCGCTTCTAAACGTTGCATCAGCTGTGTGCCAAGACCGCCCTTGCGATGGTTTTCATCCAGCCAGAGAAATTCGACAAACACCGTGTTAGCAAATAAGTTGCCTGTCAAACCGCCGACCATTTTGCCCTCTTCATCGCGCACAAAGCAGCCAATTCGTGTTACTTCACCTGAAGGTAAATGCTGCAAGTTATAGGCACGAATGCCGCTACGAATCGTTTCAAAATCGTCCGGCTGGAGATCAAAAGTGAATTCCGTTGTCATCGTCATGGTGACGCGCTCCTCTGGCTAAGAAAAAGCCAGCAGTCGCTGGCTTTAGAAATGATGCTAAACCCTATCACGAGTTGAAATTGGATAACATCCAAAGAGATAAGAAAACAAACACCAGCCCCATGAGCTTGTGTTGATAGAGGCGAAAGGCATCGCTTTCTAGCAAGCGCTTACCCAGCGTTCCAGCTAATACCACCAAACCGAGATTGAACAGTAAACCCAGTAAATTGAGCAGCAACCCCAAAGCCAGCATCTGCTCGCCAGTACTGGCGCTGATGTTGGCCGACACGAACTGTGGCAAAAACATCACAAAGAAAACGAGCGCTTTCGGATTGAGTAAATTACTCATTAAAGCGCGCTGATAGTAAGTGGCCGCCATCGCTTTGCTATCGCGGTTTTTCGGTGCCTGCGCAGGGGTGCTCTTGAGGCAATCCCAACCCATTTTCAGTAAATAGGCACCACCGAGCAGATGCAGCGCTTTTAAGGCAAGTGGACTCATGGCAATTAAAGCCGACACGCCCATCGCCGCAAGCAGAGTAAGAATCATGCCAGAGGTCGCATTCCCCAAGCTGGCAAAAAGACCCACTCTTTTCCCGTAACTCATGCTTGAGCTGGCGATCAACAACATATCAGGGCCAGGCAGCAGTAGCAGAGCAATGACCGCCGTCAGGTAAACAGGCAATATAGCGAAATCGATCATTTGTTTAGTGAATCGTTGTCAACAAAGCGGCGGATTCTATCTTAAGCCATGCCAGCAAGCCATATTTACGGCTGATTATTTAATTTAAAGCCAACTATATGACTAATAAATATCCGATGGTCGGAGAATCAAACCAATTTGCTCACAGTGATATCATCCAGAGCAATTTTGTACAAAAATGGCGTTTCGAACTCGGGTAGACTGAATGAAGATGCTGTTGCGAATCACCACACGATGAAAAATGATAATAAAGAAATCGCCCATTTTCAGATTGCCGCCGAACTCGGAGGCTTAGAAATGCTCGATGCCAAGTACGAGAAACAGAATTTTTCTCGACACAGCCACGAAGGCTACACCATTGGTGTGATTGAGAAAGGCGCGCAACGATTTTTTCGCACCGGTGGAAACCACATCGCGCCGCAAGACAGCATTATTCTGGTCAATGCCGATGAAGTGCATAACGGCCATTCTGCTACCGAAGGGGGCTGGGAGTACAAAGCGATGTATCCGGTGCCGGAGCAGTTTGCCAGACTGAGTGACGAGCTCAATTCGCCCAACTTAGCGCAGCCTTACTTCCCGCAACCCGTTGTGTACGATCCTGAATTAGCGATGCAACTACGGCTGGTGTTTGACACTTTAGCCAATTCAGACAATCGGTTACTGCGTGAAACATTGGTGTACGGCACCTTGATCAAACTGGCTGCCAAACACAGCAGTGTACGCCAGCCGCTACGAACGCCTGCCTCTGCTCAGCGCCAGCTCTCGCTGGTTAAAGAGTTTCTTGATGATTTCCCACAAGCCGATGTCTCTTTGGAAGAACTGGCGAAACTTGGTGGCATCAGCCCGTTTCACTTGGTGCGGGAGTTTCAAAAAAACTACGGTTTTCCACCACACGCCTATCAGATCCAGCAGCGTTTGCGCCTCGCCAAGCGGTTATTAAGAGGCGGGCAGCGCATCTTGGACGTGGCGCAAGAGTGCGGTTTTCATGACCAAAGCCATTTCCACCGTCATTTTAAAAAAGCCATGGGCGTGACGCCGGGGCAGTATGTCAAGCATTTGGATCGCTTGGCAAATGGCTAGCCGTCGCATCTTCTCTCAGCAAAAAAATACAACACTTTGCCCATACGTCTCGCTAAAGTGAGAAAAAACAGCAAAGAGTACACTATGGATATCAGTTTGACCTCACAACAACACGACTCACAAGCGAGACGATTCTGGCAAGGCACGATTGCCATGATGCCACTGAGTATCGCCGTTCTCCCTTGGGGGCTGCTTGCCGGCTCCTTCGCCATTGATTCAGGGTTGCATCCTTTTGAAGGACAAGCCCTGTCGGCGATTTTATTCGCCGGCTCGGCGCAACTGGTCGCAATGGGCATGATCAAAGCGGGCGCAGGGCTGACGACCATGCTGCTCACCACCTTTTTCATCACCTCTCGCCACTTTCTCTACAGCGTGTCGATGCGCAGCAAGGTATCTCCTTTGCCGCTAAGGTGGCGTTTGTCACTGGGTTTCTTGCTAACCGATGAGCTGTTTGCCCTCGTTGGGCATCAAAGCGAAAAGCAGTTTGATCGCTGGTACGCTCTGGGGGCAGGGCTTAGTTTTTATCTCTTTTGGAATCTCGCGACCTTTGCCGGCATTTTGGCGGGCAGCTTCCTACCTCAGCTCAATGAACTGGGTTTAGAATTTGCCGTCGCCGCCACCTTTATTGCCATCGTCGTCCCCGGGATCAAAAATCTGCCGGTCTTGCTCAGCGTCGTAACGGCCCTGCTGCTTTCGGTGGCATTGCACTTTTTTAAGGTCGAAGGCGCTTTGATGATTGCCAGTATCGGCGCGATGGCTGCTGGCTATTTAGCCGAAGAGCTTGGAGGTAAAAAACGATGATTTTATTGACTATTCTAGCCATGACAGCGTTAGTGTTTGCCAGCCGCTATCTGTTTCTCGAACCCAATCTGCCTTTGAAATTAGGCCAGCGTACGCAGCGCTTTTTGAGCTACGCCAGCCCAGCGGTTTTAACCGCCATCTGGGCTCCGATTGTCTTCTCCCCCGAGGGAGAGCTTCATTTGTCGCCGCAAAATCCGTACATTTTAGCCGCGCTGCTGGCGGCCTTCATCGCTTGGAAAAGCAAGAACGTGCTGCTGACGACTGTCGTCAGTATGGCGGTATTTCTGCTGCTAAAGCTGCTGGTGTTCTAGCTCGCCAGCCATTCGATTTCGATCAACGTATGCTCACCACATTTAAGGCGGCCCAAGAAAACGTCGCCTTTGTGTACCACTCCGACACCTTGCGGCGTTCCGGTCATGACGATGTCGCCATCTTGTAATGTCACATAGCCTTTCAGTTCGGCCAAGATGGCCTTTGGAGAGTAGAGCATCTGATTGACATGCCCTTTTTGCACTCGGACGCAGTTGATAAATAGCTCAAGGTTGAGATCGCCGACATCCAATCCGGCAAGTGAAACAAAACGGCTCATAACCGCGGAACCATCGAACGCTTTCGCCCGCTCCCACGGCAGCCCTTTCCCTTTCAAATAACTTTGCATCTCTCGCTTAGTGAGATCCAAACCGATACCAACGCCCGTATATTGGCCATCTTCCACCACAAAACAGATCTCAGCTTCATAGTGTAACGGCTCTTGATGGAATGAACTCAGGGAGGGAGTGACCGAAGTAGCTGGCTTGTGAAATAAAACCATCTGTTCAGGCAGCGCGTTATCTAACTCTTTAATGTGTTCGAGATAATTTCGCCCGACACAGAGCACTTTACTTGGCTGCAACTTTTTGTTTCCTAAATAGATAGGATGCATTTTTCTTCCCTGAATAAACTCAAAAAAAGGATTCTAAACCAGCCACTGATAAAGTGCTCAGAATTCAATCACAGAATGAAAGAAAATGAGATCGGCTCTCCATTAGCCCAGTTGGCCAATAACTCGCTCACACAACGTTTTCAAGGTGAGCAATTCGTCCAAAGAGAGATCAAACTTGCATTGCATCTCAAGCGGAATCGACAACGCCTGCTGTTTCAAAGCCTGCCCCGTATCGGTCAAGTAGAGCTCTCGAACTCTTTCATCATCCTTACCGCGACGCCGCTCTACGATGCCTTTGCTCTCCAAGCGTTTGAGTAGCGGCGTTAGGGTGCCCGAATCGAGATACAACTTTGCGCCGAGATCTTTCACGTTGATGCCGTTTTGCTGCCAGAGCACTAACATCACCAAGTATTGAGAATAGGTGAGATCGAGCTTCTCAAGTAACGGACGGTAAGCTCGAATGACGGCATTCGCAGCGCTGTAAAGCGAAAAACAGATCTGATTTTCCAGCAAAATGGCATCTTCTGCACCGCTCTGGCAAGTGGGGTTGGACTGAGACATAGAATCATCCTTTAAATAAATTGCGCACAATATACTTGCAAACAACTCAGGGATCGATATAAGATTGCAAGCAATTAAATTGCACACAATCAAAAGGAAAAGACGATGACAACACTGTATCAAACTACCGCAACCGCTTCTGCAGGCCGTAATGGCGTGGTCAGTACCGACGACAAGCTACTGGAACTGAACTTAAGCTATCCAAAAGAGATGGGCGGTAACGGAACGGCCACCAACCCAGAACAACTTTTTGCAGCAGGTTATGCCGCCTGTTTTTCTAATGCTATCTTACACGTCGCGCGCGAAGGCAAAGTGGCATTGAAACACGCTCCGGTAACGGCAACGGTTGGCATTGGTCCAAATGATCGCGGTGGATTTGCCTTAACAGTGGCTTTGAACACTACACTTGACTTACCTCAACAAGAGGCCAATCAATTGGTTAGCCTTGCTCATCAAGTGTGCCCATACTCCAATGCCGTGCGTGGTAACATTGATGTGAAAGTGATCGTTAACAATCAGCCACTTTAACTAAATCGGCCAGCATTTCTGCTGGCCGCATCTTCTTCGGTGAATCACCGCTTTACTTCTGCAAGCCTCTTTTTCTTCTTTTGCTCAGTGTCCCGTATAAAAACCAATCAATTCATAGATTTGAAATATATTCACAACCGAATTGTCATCAATCAGCCATCGATTGTTCATTTTCAACCCGTACCTTAGCCACATAAACAAAACGGGCAAGTAAGCCCATTGATTAAAAATAAGGTAACAGGTAATGAAAAAGGCAGCTCTAGCAACAGCAATTCTTTCAGCAGTGGTAACAGGTTCTTCATTTGCTGCGACAGTATACAGCAACGAAGGAACCGAACTAAAGATTGGTGGCCGCGTTGAATTCCGTGGTGACTTCATCGGCAGTAAAGGCGCTGAAATCGACGGTACGATGAAAGACAGCACTCGCGCTCGTCTCAACCTTAAAGGCAGCACCGATTTAGGCAACGGCCTAGAAGCTTTTGGTTTCTATGAAGCTGAGCAAGGTACTGGCAAAAGTACCTTTGACAACCGTTACATGTATGCAGGCGTGAAATCTGACGCAGGTTCGTTTTCCGTCGGCCGTCAAAACATGGCAGCAGTGATTGTTTCAGACCTAACAGACATGACTGAATTCTCTGGTGTACAGCAGTACATCGATTCATCATCAGACAAAACAGACAGCACTTTCGCTTACCGTGGTGCTTTTGATGCACTGCAAATCCAAGCGACTTACTCAGCGAAAAGCACAGACAGCACCGATTTGATGGGTGTCAGTGGCCTTTACTCACTGCCAATGGGCCTAGACTTAGGCTTGGCTTACTCATCTGGTGACCTCGGCAAAGGCGCTGGTAGCGAAAATCAAATCCTAGCGGGTGCGGGTTACACGCTCGATAAACTGTACCTCGGTGCCACTTACTCAACCGGTGATATCGATGATAAAGCGAAAAAAGAATTCACTGCCTACGAGCTTGTCGCGCAGTATAAAATCAGCAAACCCTTTAGTCTCGCACTGCTCTACACCTTCGCGGAAGAAGACAACAACGGCACGAAATCTGACGCAACTAAAGGTATTGAGTTGGCTGGTTACTACAAGCTAAACAGCAACTTCCGCACTTACGCGTCTTACTACATGAACCAAATGGATGAAGTAAAAGACACGACGACAGGCAAATTAAAAGAAGGTGAAGACACGCTTCGCTTGGGTGTACGCTACGATTTCTAATTGTCCTTAACACTTAGAGTCTTTAAGCCGGTCCAGTCACCGGCTTTTTTTATTTTCGAGCAACGATGGCGTCAATTGGTGGATAACAACTTGCCCTCGCTGTGCACCAAAGGGGATAGTTGAGCATGATCTTGGTGCAATTAACGGCATATCAAAATGGCTCTCCCTATAAATATCAACAACTTATAATCTGGCACGCATCATGCTCTTAGTAAAGTACAAATGCATGGCAGCGTTTGTGCTTCTCGTTCTTAACCTCTTAATCAGAGGTAACGTCCTTTAAATCGGCATTTGCCCCCTTCACTGGGGGCTTTTTTTATCTCGCATTTTGTAGGGAAACATTGGCTTACTCAGCGAGAAAACGTATGATTCTCAAACTTTTACCAACGTCAATTGTCTATGCAATCTCAACATCACCCCATTCGAGGCGCGAGTTGGATGTTAACCGCCGGGCTCGCTTTTGCTCTGGTTAACAGCCTTGCGCAAATTGCCAGTATCCATTTTGCCATTCCGTCCACCACCGTCGCTCTGCTGCAATACGGCATCGCGCTGCTTGTTATTCTACCGTATCTCAGAACCCTCGGTATCCGCCGTTCGCTGCGAACCTCGCACTTCGGTTGGCATGCCCTGCGTGTTTTTCTCTCGGTGATTGGTATCCAATTGTGGCTGTGGGCACTCGCCTATCCGGTGCCGATTTGGCAAGGCATTGCGCTTTTGATGACATCACCTCTGTTTGCCACTATTGGCTCAGGCTTGTTTCTCAAAGAAAAAGTTGGCCTCGCTCGCTGGGCCGCCACGTTAATGGGATTTGTCGGTGCAATGATCATTCTTGAACCATGGACAGATGATTTCAGTTGGGCGACCTTACTGCCTGTCGGCGCGGCCTTCTTCTGGGCATGTTATTCGCTAATGGTGAAAAAGCTCTCGGTGAATGATCCGCCTTCCACCATGCTGGTCTACTTACTGCTGTTGATCACCCCGTTTAACATTTTGCTCGCCTTGCCCGATTTTACCCTGCCAAGCAACACAACCATCTGGCTGGTACTTTTTGCCGCAGGCTGTATGACCGCACTGGCACAGTGGGCGGTGGTCAAGGCGTATGACAGCGCTGATGCCTCCTTTGTGCAACCTTTCGACCACGCGAAACTGCCGCTCAATGTCTTGGCCGGCTGGCTGGTTTTCGGCTGGGTTCCACCGGGCAGACTTTGGGTCGGTGCGGCGATCATTATCGCTTCCGTCGCTTTCATCACTCATTGGGAAAGTAAGAAAAGCAGACGGTGAGAAATCGCTACTAAGAAAACCGAAAGTAAGCAAAGCGATAATTTCTACTAGGCTGAAAGAAAAGGCAGACAAACTCGTTCTTATCCACAAGAAACTGATTAAGGCGAATAGCCAAATTAAGGAAACGCTCGTGAGTAAACCGATCATCATCACTTTGTATAAATGGGCTGGAAGTTGGGGCCCTTTTAAAGTCAATATCCCTTGTGGCGAGTGCACCTTAACCAAAGACATTCTCACTGACACCTTTGCCAACGAACTGGCAGACGTCCCCGTTGAGCTGGAGGTCAAGGATTGGCTTTCTCACTGGTGGGAACCGCTAAAACTGGGTGCTTGGCACGCACCGATTCTCGTGGTTGAAGGCAAAGTAGTCAGTCAGGGAGAGGCGCTCAACCGTGGCGTATTGGTTCAGTCAGTCATCGCCGAATGGTCCAAACGCGATACACTCAAAGGCAACATCGTCTACGGCAAAGCAACCTGCCCTTACTGCGTTAAAGCCAAGAAACTGCTTGATGATGCAGGCATAAAATACCGCTATCACGATGTGGTCAAAGAGAGTGCGGCCCTGTATCGCATGATACCTGAAGTAAAAGCCATCATCGGAGAGAAAACGCCTGTGACCGTCCCGCAAATATGGCTGGAAGGCAGTTACGTCGGTGGCTGCGATCAACTGCAACTCTGGCTAGAGCAACGTGGTTTAACCTCGTTGCCAGACAATGTGGTGGATATGAGTCATCAAACGGCTCACTAAGAGCCTAACTGAGCGAAAATAAAAAACCTGGCTAAAGCCAGGTTTTTTTGAAAATTTATTACAAATGAATGATCTTATTTTGCCATTTTTTTGAACATACGGCTGATCAAAGAGGCTTTCTTCTTGGTGCTTTTTCCGTACAAAGCGTTGTGCATCGCTTGTTTTGCCATCATTTGACCAATGTACGCGCCACCTAGTTCGTTACCCATTTTGCTTCTCCTCAGTTTTCTTTTCTCTCATTTATGTTGTAATTTTACTTCATATTCAGCTAATAACAAGCGTTAGATCACATTTATTTCGTAATTTTATTTCATGAGATGATAAAAAGATCTTATCGAAATGAGAAAAAGAGAGCAGCGTTGCAGTTATCAACAAAAAACGCCGCAGTGAACAACACGGCGGCGTTTTACGCAAAGGAAAAGGAGGTTAGCTGCGTTTGGGCTGCTGGTATGTTTTGCCTACCGCTTGGTAAGTATCCTTCGCTTTCACTTCAAACATGCTGTCAAAGAACCAAGCCGCAAATTTCACCAAGTGCTCACCTTCGTTCATGATGTGTTCTAGGTACTCGGTTTCTTCTCCCGCTTCATTTTCTTGGTAAGAAACGTGATAGATACGTCGCTCACCCTCTACTTCGGCCAAAACAAATTGCCCCGTGAGGGATTGCGCTGCCTGCGAAATTTCTTCATCGTCCGACGCTTTTAGCAATTCCAGCGCTTTTGGTAGGTTTTCTTGCTGGCAAAGCGCTTTCACCAGTTGTTCAAATTCGTTCTGTTGCATCAATATGCCCTTGTGAAGATTTGCGCGCATTGTAGTAATGCCGCTCGGTAGAATCAAGCTCACACTTGTTGTACTTCGCGAGCAACAATAATGCGGCGATTAAAAAGCAGCACCGCAAAGCAACCACTTGCCACCATCAGATAGAACAGCCCAAGCTGTGTTTGTGTGGCAATGCAGTGTTCCACCAAAAATCCGCCCAACAACGCGGCAACCGACATCTGTACCGAGCCAGAGAGCGCAGACACCGCGCCCGCTTTTTGTTTGTGTGGCGCTAGCAGCAAGCTGATCGACAACGGAAATGACAAGCCTTGAGCGAAACTCATCAGAGTGAAAGCGCCCACAAGGCTCGCCACACTCAGCGGTAAACTCATGAGTGCAAGCCCAGCCAGTACAATCAGGGTAAAACTGAATCCTAGTACGCTACGGATAGTAAAACGGCGCAGCAGAATATTCACCGCAACACTGCCACAAAGAAGCCCGACGGAGGGAACGATCATCAAGCTGCCGTAATCCGCGGCCGATAAACCGAGTTGATTTTGCATCATAAAGGGGAAAATCGATAAGCTGACCAAACTCGCTAAGTAACTCATCCAGTTAAAACTTGCACTGCCCAAAACTTGTGGGCTGGTCAGTAGCTCACGATAGATCGCAACCAGGCTCAGCGGACGAAAACGCGTTTTCGCATACGGCAAAGTTTCCGGTAAGACAAAATAACCCAGCGTAAAGATTGCCAGCAGGTAACATAGCACAAACACAAACACCGCTTGCCAACTAATATGAAAGGCTATCCAACCACCAAACACAGGGGCGATGATCGGCATAATTGATGCGGTTACCGAAATGTACGACAGCGCTTTAGTCAGTTGATCCCCTTCGTAGCTGTCACGCAACACAGAGCGCCCCAGCACCGATGCACTGCCCGCCCCCAATCCTTGCAGTAGGCGCCCAAATTCCAACGCCTCCATACTGGAGGAAAAAGCGATACAGACTAAGGTGCCCAAGAGATATACCCCTTGACCCACAATGAACACCGGGCGACGACCAATCGCGTCCGAGAGCGGCCCGTAGAAGAGTTGCGAGAAGCCAAAACCGAGTAAAAACAGCGTCACCAATTGCTGCACACTGGCTTGCGCCAAGCTGAGTTCAGCACTGATCATCGGCAGCGAAGGCATGTAGATAGCCACTCCAACCTGCCCAGTTGCAATAATCATCATCGCCAAAAGTAGTGGTGTTTTACGCAGCCGATTTTGCACTTTACTTCTTTCTCCCTCAAACTATCGTCGCAGTGTATATTGCTTATGATTTGATGATAATCTAGGAAACTGGAAAGAAATTAATTCCTAGAGAGAATGAATAATGGATTGGATCCAAAGCGTACAGAGTTACATCAAAGTGGTGGAGGAAGGCAGTTTTAACGCTGCGGCGCGAAAGCAGAACACCACCAGTTCGGCGATCAGCAAACGCATTCAATGGCTAGAAGATAAAATTGGCGTACAACTGTTAAAGCGCACCACGCGTTCGATCAGTCAGACCGAAGCCGGCGCACTGTTCTATCAACGTGCTAAAGTGCAAATGGAAAGCTGGCAATCGGTGTTAGACGAAACACGTTCCGTCAACCAAAGCCCAGCAGGTCTGTTGAAAATTGGCGCGACCTTATCGGTAGGTTCTAAGTTTCTGGTTCATTATCTTGATGATTTTCTTGAGAAATATCCAGACATCAAAATTCAGCTTTTTACCACGTTACCCGGCCAGTTGCCGGAGCTGAGTTTGGATCTGTTTATCAGCCGTGAGTTGGAACAGTTAAACTCGCTCAGCTTTATTGCCACACCCCTATTTGAGCACAAGGCAACATTTTACGCCGCCCCTGCCTATCTAGCCAAACATGGCACTCCGACCTGTGCAGACGATTTGTTGCAACATAACGTACTCATCTGGGGGGAGAAGCCGAGCCGAGAAGTGAAAATCAACAAAGGAAAACGTCTGACTCTCTCTGGCAATTTCTCTACCACCAACCCAGAAGCGCTTTTTCATGGTGCCAAGCGAGGCATGGGCATTTTATTGAGCAATAACGTGATGATCAAAGATGAGTTAAAACAAGGCACACTGGTGCGGGTTTTGCCTGAAATCACCGCCGACGAATCAACTGTCTATGCTTACTATCCAAAACTCGACTTCCAGCACACACGAACGAAGCTGTTTATCGACTATCTAAAAGAACGGTTGGAACAAGAAAGATCCAGTTGAAGTGTATTTTTACCTGATGGGAAAACAGTGGCTTAGCGGCTAGGCAGACAATCAACGTTGCAAACTTTGCAGACCTGTACAATATTTAACACGATGCATAAAGTAATGATTTTGCAAATCTGTGCACCAATCACAACTCGTGAAAACTATTCAGGCAGAGATAACGTCAGATGAAAAGTTCAACCTTGGAAGCTTGCATTGAACTCGATACGCTCATCCAGGCTTTGTCCCTCGATGGGAATGAGTTACTGCACCAAGTTACTTTAGAACTGCAAAGAAAGTTTGCTGCTTACTCAACTTGCATCTTGCAGGTTGATTTGCATAGCGGTCACACCAGTATTAAGTCTTGCACCAAACGCGACTCGGATTCCGATCTTGCTCACCCTACGCCTGAATCGTTAGAGAGAGTCGCACTGGCCATCACTGAGTATTGTCTTAGCCACGCGAGTTGTTACTGCTCTGCCCCTCATTCTGCGACGCTCACAGCGATGGGAATCAAAACCTTTGTTGGCATTCCACTTCACGCACCCAATGGTGACATTATGGGCATGTTGATTTCCGTGTATGATTCCCCACCGCAGGAAACGGTTAACCTGATTAAGCACCATCAAGTGTATGCCAAACTGGCAGCACAAAGCCTACGTGAACAGTGGCTAACGGCACGCTCTGATCAGTTGGTCAATCAGCTCAGTTATGAGGTCTCTCATGACAATCTCACCGGATTGGAAAATCGCAGTAGTTTGAGTGATACCTTGGAGACGCTAACCGAGCAGACCGAGATCCCGTTTTCTTTGGTCTACTTAGACATTGATAACTTCAAGCTGATCAATGATATTCACGGTAACTACATCGGCGACCAGATCCTTAAATTTACTGCGAATGCGATTCGTCAAGTGCTGCCACCGCCGAGATTAGCCTATCGAATTTCTGGTGATGAATTTGCTCTTATTACGTTCGCAGCACAGCCGGAAGAGGTCTGCCAGCAAATTTTGGACAACCTCTCACCCGGGTATCAAGATAAATGCAACCATGTCAGTTTTGATGTCAGCATAGGCATCGCAAAAGCAGCAAACAAACGAGTCGTGAGCGGCGACGAGCTGATCCTCAACGCCACCTTGGCGATGAAAGAGTGTAAGAAACATCCTCAAGAACGGATACGCTGTTACGACACGCATCTCAGTGCGCACTACCACCGTAAGTCACAATTGATTGAAGCCATTCGCGAACAGCTCTCCTTGCCTGTAGAAAATAGCCAGGAGTTTTATGTCGTGATTCAACCCATTGTTAACATCAATAACAAACGCTGGGACTATTTTGAAGTGCTCGCTCGCTGGAACAGCGCTGAGTATGGTGCCGTATCACCTGTTGAGTTTATCGACGCGGCAGAGCAATCTGGCTTAATCACTCAACTAAGCGAACGCATTATCGAGCTGGCGTGCCAGAGTAAAGTGTGGCTGGAAAATGAGCTAGGTTATCGAATCAAACTCGGTGTTAACTGCTCAGCCTATGAGCTGGTCAACGACCAACGCTATCTGGCTTTTCTCGATGCCATGATGCGCAAATATCACCACCATCCAAAAGATTTTGTCATCGAGTTAACTGAGACAGTTTTGCTAACTCAATCTGGCAAAGAGCAGCTTTTACTCGATGCACTAAGACAAAAAGGCTTTCAAATCGCACTGGATGACTTCGGTACGGGCTACTCCAGTTTGAATTACATCTACAGCTACCCCATTGATGCCATTAAAATTGACGCCAGTTTCGTGCGCAATATGCTCAGCAACCAAACTGCCGAGCGTGTGGTTTGGTTGATTATTCAACTGGCTAGCCAACTGAATGTCGATCTGGTCGCAGAAGGGGTTGAAGACGAACATGAATTGAACAAACTGGTCGAAATGGGCTGTGAGCGTATTCAAGGTTACTACTACTCCAAACCGCAAAAACCGCAGGAAATCATCGCCAGATTGAAGGCGCAAAACGCGCGCAGTGCCTAAACGGAAAGCTTGTCCAAACAGATCAAAGGGGCATACGCCCCTTTGCTATTATCATTTGCTCGCAATCCGATCATATCGCCTGCGGCGTTTGCTCTCGCAAAATAGAATCCACTTCTTTCACCGTTGCTAAGAAAGATTTCATTTCCTTACTCGGCACCGAACTGGCCATTGGGATATTGGCCTTCATCGCATTAACCGGGCGATTGTGCTCCAACAGTTCATAGTGAAGATGCGGCCCGGTCACTCGACCTGTATTACCAGATAAACCAATTTTTTGCCCACGCGACACTTTTTGTCCTTTACGCACAAGGATCTTGCTTAGATGCAAATAGCGTGTTTTGTATTTGCTGCCGTGTTCAATCACCACATAGTTACCGGCAAATGGGTGATTGCGCACCATAATGACCGTTCCATCGCCTGTCGACATCACGGGGGTGCCAATCGGCGTGGCAAAGTCCGTTCCATTATGCGGAGCAACACGTCCAGTGACAGGATGCAAGCGACGTGGATTAAACTGCGAGCTCAAACGCCAATTACGTGCAACGGGATAACGCTGGAAGGCTCGTTGCAAGCTCTGCCCTTTGGCATCGTAAAACTGGCCATCCGTGTGTAGATAAGCGCTGATTTCACGCCCACGGTTGTAAATTTTGATCGCTTCTAGCTGACGCTTGCCACTGTCGATGCCATCGATATATTGCATCCGCCGCACCACTTCAAATTTATCACCAACGCGCAGATCTCGCGTAAAATTCAATTTCTCTCTCAACAAAGAAACCACTTGATCAATTTCTGTACTAGTCAATCCTAGGCGATTGGCCGAAGTAGAAAAACTGCCTTCAATCGTTCCTGTCAGCGGTTGCTGCCGCCACTCGCCGGGAAGGTTAACCTGCTCAAAATCAAAAGCGCCGTCGCTGTTGCGCACGTAAACCGCTTTATCTGCGATGCTGAACTCCAGCTCCATTTTATTGAGCTCACCGGTCGCTTCATTTCTCCAGAATCTCAGCGTATTACCGGGTTTTAAGGTATCAAGCGCCAGATAGTTTAAGTCGGTTTCCATCACTTTCATCATCTCAGCGTAGCCAAAACCAAGCTGGGTAAAAATTGAGCTGAGGTTGTCACCGCTTTTTATCTGGTATTCAAAACTGGGAGGAATCATCCAACCGTCTGACTTATTGGCTAACAGCGACTCAACCACTTGGCTCGTCTCGGGTAAATTGAGTTCAATCGTGCGAGTGAGTTTGGATTGAGGTAATGACGCGGCAATACCGACAATTGCCACCAGCGGTAGAGAGAACATCATCCACTTCTTACCGCTGCTGCGTTGAGAAACACGTCTGTTAATTAGTTGGGAAGACACGGCCTTACTATCTCCTGCTGAACAGGCTTCACAGCTTATGCATTTCTTATTGAGAAATCACCATGAAATTGCCATTTTTAGCACAAAAGTTCGCTAAAAAATGATTATTTATATTGTTTGAGTTTATTTGTCACTCGCTCATATTGCCGTGTCACTCGGTCAAGCGGTTGTTCTACATAGGGTTGTTGCGCCGAATGTTGCAAAAATCCCACTTCAATACGGCCATTCTCGGCCAACAGAGTCCCTTTAATCTGGATACGATCGCCAAGTAAAACCGCATCCGTCATAATCACTCGTCGCGGCTGCGGGTCATATTTAAACAATCCCAAATAGTAAAAACGGCCGCTTCCCTGATTACTGACCATCAATGGCGCAGTAAACCAGGTTTCTTCATCCGAACTGAGATCCAACTTAAACTTAGTAAACAGCGTGACGCGACCTCTCTCCATCCCCGCGTCATACGGACCTGATGCCACACCATTTGCACTGTCATACTCATCAATAAAGGCAAATGCTTTGCTCTCGGGCACATTGAGGGTCAAGGGATTGGGCGTTGAGATCCCAAGCCAAGCGTAAAGCAGCGCATCACGTTCTATCGGTTGATTGGGAAACTTTGCCATTATGTCATCGTCACTGAGGCTAAAGCGGTAAACGCCAGCCACAGTCACTACCGCCAACATCGTGATTGGGACGAGCAAAATTAATGGAATAGGCAGTCGGCGTCTTTTCATCTTTCTAACCGGCAAATTTGAGTTAGGCAGACCTTAAAGCTCTTTCTCACAATGATCAAGACGACAAAGCGGCTCAAGATGACAAAGCGCCGCTCAAAAAGAGCGATCCATGCTTTGGCTCGTTTCTGTGGCATGAAATCATTGACCGCTCAAATTTTGATATAAAAGTTCAAAATTACTTGAGAAGGATCAACCACCAACAGCTCGTACCACTTTAACTTGGCGCACGCAGCGCTATAATCACTACCTTAGTCCTTGAGAGAGATGACCGTGATTTCTAGATTGCCTCGTTGGGTTGAATTTGGTGCCTTCCTACTGGCACTGTTGGCTGGCTGCGTGAACGCTATTGGTCTGATGGGATTTCAACACCAAGCGATTTCACATCTCTCTGGTACGGTGACGCTGCTCGGTAGCAGCTTTCTCACTGACACCACCGATACTTTTCACTTGGTGCTGATTATCGTCAGCTTTTTATTAGGCTCAACCTTCAGCGGTTTTTTTATCGAGAGCAGCGCATTAAAACTTGGCCGCCGCTACGGTGTGGCACTCTGTATTGAAGGCTTTTTGTTAATCATGTCACTCGGATTTTTGGTAAATGGTCATATTTACGGCCAATATTTAGCCTCTGCAGCATGTGGATTGCAAAACGCGATGATCACCACCTTCAGCGGCGCAGTGGTGCGCACCACGCATATGACAGGGGTGATAACCGATCTCGGCATCATGATTGGCGAAAGCTTACGCGGCCAACAGTTTGATAAGCGCAAAGCCAAGTTGTTCCTATGCATATTCTGCGGTTTCCTCCTCGGCGGCTCGGTTGGCGCTGTTAGCTTCCTTCATTATCAACTCTACGCATTAATTTTCCCCGCCAGTTTGGCGATTACCATCGCGTTCGCCTACTGGATCTACCTTTACCTCAATCGAAACAGGGCTAATTGACAGAGTTATCGGCTATTTTTGGCCCCTTCCCGCAGACGAAATCACAAATTTTTGCATCAGATGAAGCGCCCCAAACTCAAAATGATACAATTTCCTAACATTTAACACATAGTCAATACAATACTCTGATTTCATATTGCTCATCGGATGTTACGCCTGAATATTTAGGGTATTTTGTTGAATAGTATTGCATCGAGGTGCGTTTGCGAGTACTCTCGCGCACTCTGTGATTAAACACAGACGTTTAGTGAATATCTATTCTCCAGAAATGGAAGTATTGACTAGTAGTAACATGAGAAACGTATGACAGAAAACACCAATACTGCCACGCTGACCAATGGTGAAGTGGCTGGAAAAAACAACTTTTGGAAATTTTTCATTCCTTCGCTTATTGGCCTACTTCTTTTTATGGCTCCAATCAGCTACCAAGGTGAACTAACCATCCCAGTGGCGATTTTAGCCAAGCTGGTTCCCGCTTTGTTGGGAGATCATCTTGTCGCACTCGTGACAGCAATTATCGCTTTTATGGCTGTAGCCTCTCTTGCTACCAAACTTTTCCAGCCAGCGAAGATCGTCAAAAACGCGTTTCTCAACGGCCTGTTTAACCCAAGCTCGCTATGGCTATTAGTTCGCCTTTTGGGCGGTGCGGCCGTGGTGATGACTTTTTTCCAAGTTGGGCCAAAAGCGATTTGGGAAGAAAACACCGGTGGCCTAGTCCTGACTAGCCTGCTGCCAACTCTGTTTGCGGTGTTCATCTTTGCGGGCATGCTACTGCCACTGCTGCTTAACTTCGGTTTGCTGGAACTGTTTGGCGCGCTGCTGAGCAAGGTGATGCGTCCTGTATTTAACTTGCCTGGCCGCAGCGCTATTGACTGTATGGCTTCTTGGCTTGGCGATGGCAGCGTGGGAATTTTGCTCACCAGCAAGCAGTACGAAAGTAAGTTCTACACGCAACGCGAAGCGGCAGTCGTAGGCACCACTTTTTCTGCAGTGTCCATCACCTTCAGTTTGGTCGTGATTGCCCAAGTGAAACTGGAGCACCTGTTTCTGCCATTCTACGGCGCTATCTGTCTTGCGGGTATTGTTGCCGCCATCATCATTCCTCGCTTACCGCCACTGAGCATGAAGAAGGATCGCTACATCGATGGCAGTGAACCACACGCTGACGCCAACGCGGTGCCAGCGGGTCATACCGCATTTAGCTGGGGCATGGAACTGGCTCTGGATCGCGCTGGCAAAGTGACGTCGGTAAAATCTGTGGTTGCTGAAGGCATCCGTAACGCAGTGGATATGGTGTTTGGTGTACTACCCGTCGTGATGGGATTAGGCACCATGGCGTTGATCATCGCTGAATACACTCCTGTGTTTTCTATTCTTGGCCAGCCGTTCATCCCATTCCTTGAGCTATTGGGTGTACCAGAAGCCGTTGCCGCATCTGAGACCATTGTTGTTGGTTTTGCCGATATGTTCATCCCGGCCATTTTGGCGGCGTCTATTGATAACGAGATGACTCGCTTTATCATCGCAGCCATGTCGGTCACTCAACTGATTTACATGTCTGAAGTTGGCGCGCTACTGCTCGGCAGCAAAATCCCAGTCAATATTGTTGAGCTGTTCGTGATTTTCATTCTGCGCACACTCATCACTCTGCCAATTATTGCTGGCGTGGCGCATTTGATTTTCTAAGCACATATCACTGCATGCAAAGCCTCGTTGAATACGAGGCTTTCTTGTATTTGAGACGTTGAGACTTCTCATCTTTGTGACGTCCACTTAGCTATCAATCCACTTAATATTCAATCGGATGCAAGAGAAGCCTATCAAAGTCACAAAAACAGGACCGACATCTACAAATATTTGCCTAGCTTGGAAAAAAGTAACAAATTGTACTTAGGTATACGGCGCAAATGCCGATAATACTTCTACAATTAATAAAAAATTACAAAGCTTGCTGGAATTAAGTTAGGGGATTTATATGAAATTCAGTCATAAAGTTGTAGCAGCCTCTTCTGCGCTGTTGTTAGTGACTATATCCTTGCTGTCACTTAAGCAAATTTACACTGTTCGCAGCACCATTGAAGAACACGTAACTAAAAGCCTAGATGAGATGATAAGCAGTGTACGCAATACCGTAATATCGGAGATGGAAGCGCGTAAGATGCTGGCTCAATCCACCACCGAAGTGATTGAGATTTCGCCATCCGACAAAACCTATGTCAAAACCATTCTTGAGAAACCAAAACTGAAATCCAGTTTCCTTGCGGTGGGTTTCGGCTACGAGAAAGATGGCTCCGTGGTTGAAAACGATGACGGCTGGGATGCTGGCCCGGATTACGATCCTCGTAAACGCCCTTGGTATATTGATGCCAAAAACAAAAACCAGTTGATCGTCACCGCACCTTATATTGATGTTTCCAGCAAAACCGTGATCATTTCGGTTGGTACTCCTGTGAAAGAGAATGGCCGTTTCGTCGCTGCCATGTTCTATGACATGAAACTGACTAACTTGGCCAATCTGGTCAACCAAGTTAACCTGTTTGACGCGGGTTATTTGTTCCTCGTCGCCTCCGATGGCACCACCATTGCTCACCCAGAAGCAAAAAATAACGGTGAGAAGCTGTCGAGCTATTTACCGCAAGTGCAGCTCAAAGAAGGCTCGCAAGAGTTTGAGCTCAACGGTACTCGTTATCTGGTTGAATTTAGCAAGATCCCAAGTGAAAACTGGTATATCGGTGCGATTGTAGACCAAGATATCGCTTTCTCAGCAGTCAACTCTCTGCGCAACAACTCCATGATTTATGCTGTGATTGCCTTAATCCTCAGCTTGACCGCGCTTACCATGCTGATCCGCTTCTTAATGCGCCCACTGGATGCATTAAACGCGGCAATTCAAGATATGGCTTCTGGTAACGGAGATCTGACTCATCGCCTTGATACCAATACCGATCAAGAGTTTTCACAGCTTGCGGCAGGCTTCAATACGTTTACCGCCAATCTGCAAAAGCAAATCATTGAGTCGAAAGAGATCGGTGTAGAAATTCGCCACGGTACGGAGCTGACGGCAAGCGGTGCTCGAGGTTCTGCCGAAGCAATGAGTGAGCAATTGCAAGAGCTTGAACAACTGGCTACCGCGATGAATGAGATGGCCGTAACCGCAACCGAAGTAGCTAACAATGCTCAAGGCGCAGCGGCCGCAGCGCAAGAAGCCGATGATGCCACACAGCAAGGAGCCAACGTGGTCAATCAGTCAACCGATTCCATCAACCTGCTGTCGCAACGTATTGATATGGCAGTTGAAGAGGTGCACGGATTGGAGTCCGCAACTGCCAATATCGAAACCATTTTGAAAGTCATCAACGACATTGCCGACCAAACCAACTTGCTAGCGCTTAACGCGGCGATTGAAGCAGCCCGCGCGGGTGAATCCGGCCGTGGCTTTGCCGTGGTTGCCGATGAAGTGCGTACCTTGGCGCAAAGGACTCAACAGTCTACGACTGAAATTCGCAACATGATCGAGCAACTTCAATCGGGCGCGTCTTCTGTGGCTGGTGCGATGAAAGAGAGTAAAAACAGTGCAGTTGACGCGGTGGAAAAAGCCAACTTGGCGCGTAACTCTCTGCAACGTATCCGTGATGCGATTCAACGAATCACCGATATGAATATGCAAATTGCCTCCGCTGCTGAGCAACAAAGTTTGGTCGCAGAAGAGATCAACAGCAACACCGTCAACATCAAAGATCTCTCTACACAGGTAGCAGGTGAAGCGAGAAATGCCAACCAATCGATGCAAGTTCAGACGGACAACGTGCGTAAATTAGACGATATTCTCAACCGTTTTACTGTCTAATCATCATAGAAAAAGCGAAGGATTCTCCTTCGCTTTTTTTTCGGACAAAAAATACTTTATAAATTAGATATTACTAAATAAATAACTGGATGAACGGTACTTTCTTAACTATAAAATTATAAGTAGTTGGTTACTTAACCAAACTGAGGGACACAGGATGAAATTTAGCCATAAAATTGTTGCAGCCTCTTCGCTACTGCTGCTCGTTACTGTTTCTTTGCTAACGGCAAAGCAATATTTTACTGTTCAGGACGAACTGACCAAACAAGTAGAAGCCAGTGTCACTGAAATTGTCGATGGGGTCCGAAATACCGTCGCAGCTGAAATAAACGGCAGAAAAGCCATCGCCGCCTACTCAACCAGTATGATGGAAACCGACCTCTCACCTAAACATATCTCAGACGTCATTACTCGCCCAGTGGTTAAAAATACCTTCCTACTCGCTGGCTTGGGCTTCGAAAAAGACGGCTCGAATATTAATAACGATCCGAACTGGAACCCGGGGCCGACTTGGGATCCTCGAGTTCGCCCTTGGTATAAAGATGCGAAGAATGCCGGAAAACTGATTATTACTGCCCCGTATGCTGACTCGGCAACGAATGAAATTCTTGTCTCCATCGCGACGCCTGTGCGCGATAACGGCAAGTTTATTGGCGCAATCTTCTACGATGTAAGTTTGGCGGGGTTGGCCGAATTAGTAAACCAAGTAAAACTGTTTGATGCGGGTTACGTCTTCATCGTGGCAAAAGATGGCACCACCATCGCTCACCCAGAGACAAAGAAAAACGGCAAACCGATGTCGGAATACATGCCAAACGTGCAAATTACCGACAAACCGCAGAAAGTCGAGTTGAATGGTACTTCTTATACTCTTGATTTTTCTGCCGTTCCTGGGGAAGACTGGTATGTAGGCGTGGTACTCGATGAGAGTATTGCTTACCAATCGATAAGCCAGTTACGTAACAGCTCCATCATCTATACCTTGATTGCGCTGATTATCAGTATCGCGATTCTGCTGGTGCTGATCCGCTCTTTGATGCGTCCACTTGATGATCTCAACACGGCGATTCAGGATGTTGCCTCTGGCGATGGAGACTTAACTCAGCGCCTAGATACCAATACAGACCAAGAATTCTCGAAACTGGCCAGTGGTTTTAATGCCTTTACGGGCAATTTGCAGCAGCTCATTAAGCAGTCTAAAGCGATTGGTGCTGAAATCCTGCATGGGTCAGAAAACACCTCTGTGGGTCTTCAAGAGTCTGCGGCAGCGATGCAAGAGCAGTTACGTGAGCTGGAACAACTTGCCACCGCGATGCATGAGATGGCGACAACCGCTTCCGACGTTGCCTCTAACGCCCAAGGTGCGGCTTCTGCAGCGAAAGATGCCGATGACGCCACTGTCGATGGCACCGCCATTGTCAACGACACGACTCAAGCGATTGATGAGCTCTCAACTCGCATTGACGAAGCGGTCACAGAGGTACAAGTGCTCGAATCGGCCACGTCGAACATCGAAACCATTCTAAAAGTGATCAATGACATCGCCGATCAAACCAATTTGCTGGCTCTAAACGCGGCGATTGAAGCGGCACGTGCGGGCGAATCTGGACGTGGGTTTGCTGTGGTTGCAGATGAAGTGCGCACGCTAGCGCAGCGTACTCAAGAATCAACCACCGAAATCCGCAGCATGATTGAGAAGCTGCAAAGCAGCGCGAACTCGGTTGCAAGCGCCATGAACCAAAGTAAGGACACAGCGATCAACGCCGTTGCAAGGGCACAAGAAGCCAACAGCGCACTTGAACGCATTCGTGGTGCCATTCAGCAAATTAGTGATATGAATATTCAAATTGCTTCAGCCGCTGAAGAGCAAAGCTTAGTTGCCGAAGAGATCAACAACAACACGGTGAAGATCAAAGATCTCTCCGTACAGGTATCTGAGTTGGCAGAGAGCGCTAACATTGCGATGCAAGTTCAGGTAGAAAACGTCCGTGAACAAGACGCAATCTTGAACAAATTCATCGTTTAACGCATTTACTAACCATAAAAGACGGCGAAGCTTAAGCTTCGCCGTTTTCCTACCACATCATCAAGCTGGTTTTCGCGTCAATGGTGAAATCAACTCGACCTTTACTTGAACTGTAACGTTTTCCAGTCAGCACATCCGTTAAAGACGTGCTGCTAGGGATAGAAACCGACTGTTTGCGAGTCGACTTATTGATCACCACAAAGCCTTCTTTACCACGTCGGAACAGTAGCATGTCGTCATTGCCCTCCAACACCTCCATTTCTTCACCATGGAATCGGTTGTGAAATGCAATCATCTTCGCCATTTTGGGATCGCGCCACGCTTTAAGCCAGCGCGGTTCTCCTGACGCATTTTTCATTCCACTGGTGTCGAGATCGGTATAAACCAGCGGGCTACCGCCATCACGGCTAAGAATATAAGCATAAGCGAGCCATTCGGATGTCTCATCCATCACCAAACTGGCAAACACATCGTTATTGGGAATATCGTGGGTAACCACAAAGGTAATCGCCCTGCGTTTAGAGAGCGCTTGCCCAAAACAATATGGATCGATCAGGCTTTTGAAACTGCCCTTTTCTGAGAAAGCCTTAAATAGAGTGCTAAAGAGCGGAAAATCGTACGCCCCCAAGCGGGTTTCTTGCAAATAGGGTTGCAAGAAAAGCTCATACTCTTCCTGAGTCGCCCCACCATCGGTAATGATCTCACCAAAGATATGCATCCCTTCAGTAATCTCATCCGTCCAAACTTGTTTGATGTGCTCCAAGGTCATGTGCTTGGCCGCATCAATGCGAAAACCTTTCACACCAAGTTTTTTCAACGCGCGCAGGTAGTTACGCTGCTGCTCAATCACATGCTCATGCACGCGCAATGTCGGCAGACCCGGATCGCTTGGACCACCCGAAATCCGCCCGTTTTGCACCTGCCATTTATCTTTCCAATCTTTGATACCGAACGCTTCAACAAAATCATTCTCGGTGAATAGCGGCTCAGAAAGATCGCCAAACAAGCGTTGCTTTTCAAAGTACTCGGGGTTGCTGATGTACTCTTCCAGCACAGATTTGGCCGGATAGTTCAAGTCGCTGCGTTGCTTGGCTTCGTTGGCCATGTGGTTAAAAACGACATCGGCGTAAACGCGAACGCCAACCGTCTCAAGAGCTTGAACCATGCTGCGGAAATCTTGTGTGTTGCCGAGAAAGTTGTCGATAACACGATAATCTTGTGGCTGATACCGTTGCCACCATTTTGCGGATTTGGCGCTACGCAGCGGTGGTGATACCAGCACCGAGGCATAGCCCATTTGATTGATCTTTTCTGCTTGAGCGCCAATCTCATCATAGCGCCAGTCGAAAGCGTGCAAAATCACGTTGCCTTTTCGTTTTTGCTCGTTGTTTAAGCAAGCCATTTTCACTCTCCTTTCACGTTACACCTTGCGAAGCAGCGTATCGCCATATCGCTTCGGTGCGCCTGAAGAAAATTATAGAGCGAACTGGCTATTCGCCATCCACCTAGGGAATGTACAAACGGGAGGAAACCCAGGGCGTAGAAATCGGCCAAGTGGCCAACTTTCATCCTTCCTAGAGTCATAAAGAAATGAGACCGCCTCGACGAAACGATCCTATCCAACTGTTTTAAAACAATAAAAAAGAATAAACACGCTTCTTTTGGGAAAGAAAATCTGACGATAAGTATTTGAAATTAGGCTTGAGATAAAAATTACACTGAGATGAATCACATCAAATTTGTGAACTTAATCCAAGTAAATTATCAAACCAAGCTATTACTGACCGTGATTCATTGCGCCGATAAGCGTTGATATTTGTAGGTGATCGCTTTGGGTAGTCTGCGTTCGATGCTCAATCGTGTCGCAAATGCCGTGCACTCTTAACGCTTGGTTATAGGAAGTAGCGCCTAAGGGTGTGGCTCTGACTCCGCGATCTTCTTATCTGCTCTTAAGTGCAGCAGATGATTGCGGTAAAACTCGTCCTCAACACAACCATGTTGCCGCGCTTTTTTGTAGATTGACGCGACAAAAATGTCCGCCAGCGAGAAATGATGACCAACGGCATAGCCTGAATCACAACACAGAGTCGCACGCAATGTATCAAGGCAACGCATAATCCACTGACCACGCAAGACCCGCTTTTCTCTCTCGCCCAGCTCAGGACGCCAAAACGTCAGCACGGTTCTGTTTTGCGGTGAATGAATACTGGAATTAACGTACTCACATACCCGTCGGACATGGGCTCTTTCGCTGCGCGTTTGCCCGAGCAAAGGCCAATGGTCGCCACTTTCTTCAAGGTACTCAATAATGGCCATGGACTCTGAAAAGATCTCGCCATCCACCGACAATGCGGGCACGTAGCCAAAAGGGTTGATATTGAGATAGCTGCCAGTGAGCGCTTCGCTGCTCACTTCTATCCGCCGATAGGCGATTTGCTTGTAATTAAGCACCCATTCCACTCGCTCCGAACTGTTGGAGCCTTTCGCACTGTAGAGAATAACGTCCATATTTCGTCCTAAAACGCTCTGTTCAACAGGAGCTGACTAGCTAAACCTGCCGCTGATCATGTCCGATACAACACCTTCACCACATGCCAGCCAAATTTGGTTTTTACCAGATGTGGGGTGAGCACTTCGCCGCTAAAACACACTTTATCAAATTGAGGGACCATCTGGCCGCGTTTAAACTCACCCAAATCACCACCGCGTTTACCGGATGGGCAAAGGGAATGTTTTTTGGCGAGTAGGTGAAATTTCGCCCCTTTTTTCAGTTGCGCGATGATCTCTTCCGCTTGTTCTTTATGTTTCACCAAAATGTGTAACGCCGCTGCTGTTTGGGCCATGAAATTCCCCTCAAAATGTCAAAGTGCGCAAGTTTACCTGAAGTCATCAATCGGATCATTAATTGCCGTTGAGATAGCTCTATCGCACTTTCGTCGTCGATATCCCTTGAAGGTGAGCCATTATGCAGTAAGATTGACAGTAAAAAATAACGTAAAGCAAGGTAACAGTATGGCAAAAGCCCCTAGTAAGGCAAATCAATCGCAGGGAATGCTGGTGTTTAAGCTGACACTAAAGCAAAATTTCGCTATTGGTACGCTCAAAGTTCGGGAGATCGTGCCATATTTGCCCACCACGCAAATCCCTTATTCACACCGCCACGTCATCGGCACTGTGACGATTCGTAACCTGACCGTTCCTGTCATCGATATGTCGGCGGCGATTGGTTTTCGCCCGATTGATAAGTCGGAATACAAAAATAGCTATTTGATCGTCACAGACTGCTTGCGCACTGTCGTGGCCTTTATGGTGCGTTCGATTGAGAAAATCATCGATTGCGACTGGCGCTCCATCGAGACGCCACCCGCCAGTGCTGGACACAATGTGTTTGTCACCGGTATCACCCGTTACAACAATGAAATTGTGCAGATGTTGGACGTCGAACTGCTACTGTCAAAAATTTACCCGCAGTATGAAAATACTAAGATTCCAATGCTCACCGACATTGAACGCGAACGACTCAAAGCATTAAGCATCTTGCTGGTGGATGACTCGTCGATTGCCCGTAAGCAATTAAGCGATGCGTTGGACAGCATCAATATCTCTTACCAAATCTGCAAAAACGGTGCGGACGCACTGGCCTTAATGCGCAGCGAAGCAGAACGAGGTCGTCCGGTTGATTTACTGGTCAGCGACATTGAAATGCCGGGATTAGATGGCTACGAACTGGCGTTCGAAGTACAAAACGATCCGGCGCTTAATCGCTCCTATCGTATTTTGCACACCTCGCTATCGAGTGAAATTTGTGTCGATCGCGCCCATCAAGTTGGCGCGCATGAGGCACTGGAAAAATTCAACGCAGGTGAACTGGTAGAGGCCATGCTGCGCGGTGCGCGAACGCTTGAAAAATCCAAAGAGGCGGTGTAATCCGCCTCATCTTTCCTTTACTTACTTTCATTATTCCTTTACTTACTTTCATTACTTTTTTTTCGGCATCGGATAGCTTTTGCTAACAAACTCCGTTTCTTCCACTTGGTTGATCTGGTTCGTGTACGAGGCAAGCGCATACATCACATTGGCCAGCAAATTGCCATAGCGAAACAGGATTGGTGCAGGCGACTTCAGGCCACTGTGTTCAATCGCAACCAAGGCCCTCACTACTTTTTTCGCCTGACAGCGGCAAAGGTGCAATTGCGACGACACAGGGTGACCACCCGGCAGCACAAATCCAGCAAAACCACCGGACAACGCTTCACGCAGCGCGTCATAGTCGGCGGTCAATGCCTCAACATCCTCTTCGCCGATCGCTAACTTGCCACGCACTGAACCGTTAAGATGATAAATGTTCGCTTGCAGTCGGCTCAGCACCTCTCGCACCAGAGGATCGAGCGGCTGCATGCTCAGGACGAGCCCAACTCGGCAGCAAAGTTCATCTGCGGCAATTTCAAAATCACACACAGCACTCTCTTCATAAATAAACGGATAGCAGAGCTCTGCCATGACTTTACTGACGGGTTTCACAACGTATCTCCAGCCGATAAAAAAGGGAGTCAGTATAACCTAACTCCCTTAAACTCATTAATATTTGCCAGCGTCGAGCTTAGCCATTAGAGATCTGGCGGTGCCCTTCTTGCAAATGAACAAAATCGACCAAATCTTCGCCAGACACTTGATACGCTTGACCAAAGCCTTTGACAAACAAACCCCGTTCAGCTTTTAAATTGAACAAGACAAAATCTTCCAGTTGGCTCAAGCCCGCAACAATTTCACCAAAGCGCTCTTGCATCTGACCAATCACCTGCTGCCAAAGTTGGCTATCGCGCTCCACCACACTGGCGACGGCATCAAACGTCAGGCGTTTACGCGCAAATAGCTGTTTTGCTGAATCTTCATCTTCGATCATCATCAAAGAGACTTGTGGATTCTCTAGGAGATTGCGTGCATGACGTGCGATTTGCGAAATCAGCACAAAGTAACCTTCTTGATTTTGTACAAAAGGCGCGTAGCTGACATTTGGGCGGCCATCTTTATCAACCGTCGCCAGTTGCAAGGTTTGACGCTCTTGGCGGAACTCTTTGATCTCCGGCTCTAAGCGGCCTTGTAGTCGTTCTTGTTTTACCTGCTGATCCATGACTTTCTCCTCACTCTTATTCTATTACTTTGCAAACTCAGCTTGCATGGCTTTAAAACGCTCCACTTGCTGTGGAATCAGCTCACGCTTATCATCACGGCCAAGGTAGATTTTAAAAATGTTTTCCCCGCTCTCGGAGAAAAAGCCGAAATAGTGGCTCTCACGCCCCATAAAAGGCTTGCTCACTAAACCAACCGCTTTAACGTTGTCCAGCTTGAGATGGCCGTGCAGCTCACCTTGACGTCCCATCAGGTTGTAATAGCCTCTGGCTTCTTTTCCTTTGGGAAATGGCGCTTTCACCTCAAATATTGAGCCAAAGGCGTGCACTATCGTCGTCACTGGGCCGAAGTCGACCAGACTTTCCAAGACAGACTGAGCCATTTCACCCGGTAGCATTACCACCATGTCGCTTGGCAAGGCACTGACCACATCCAGCTCTGACACATTAAGGCGTTCGGCCATTGCCCCCGGCAACAAAGTTGGTTCTTGTTGCAACAACTCTGCGACTTTTGCTTGTAGTTCGTTCATTTTGCTTCCAAAAGTTCTTGGTTTATTCAATAAATTGCGCTGTTGTTACAGCGCAATATCGTAAATTTGCTGTTGTTGCTGATACTCAGAGCTTAGTACTTGAATGCAAGCTTGAGCGAGTGTCACCGCCCAAAAGCTACCTGCCAACGTTAACACCAGACTCTGTTCATTCAGATCAACTAAACCTTTTTGCTGCCAAACTTCAAACAGTGGACGCAGATACTCAAACGTGCCCACTCCAGAAAAATCAGCAAGCTGGCAGGCTTGCAGCACACCGCGATCAAAACCCGATTTTAAGGCTGAAAAAATTGGCTCTAAGCGGTGCTGCTTTGTCATCAGCATCAAGGGCAGGCGTTGCTGTCTCATCGCTTCGAGATAGCTATCAAGCTGGCGCTCTTGCATCAAACCATAACCACCAATCGAGCCACCCGCACCACAACCGATTGGCAACACTTCAGCGTAGGTTTTTGCCAAACTGTTGTATAAACTACGCTCACGATTGTCCGTTGCCCAGTGATTAACACTGAGCTGCTTGAGGTGGTGCGCTTGCATAAACTCAACACCCAGTTGATACATAGACGCTTTCTCTGCGGTGGTTGCGGGTGCAGGCAAACGGCCTTTTTCCACTAAGTTGAGCATGGGCGCGCTGCCACCAACGACCAGTTGATACAGATCTAAACCATGCGCACCGGTTGAGATGAAATCCTGCAGATCTTGCTGCAGCACTTGCTCACTTTGATGCGGTAAACCGTAAAGCAGATCAACAATGATGGGCGCTTCATCGTAACCTGCCAGCTCACTAATGCGAGAAAGCACTTGCTCTCTGTCGTCCAAGCGTTTGGCGCTGCGTCTTACTAAAGTATCAAAGCTCTGCACGCCAAAGGAGAAACGGTTAAAACCTCCTTTTAGCGCACTTTGATACATCTCATCGCTAAAACGGTTGATTCGGCCTTCTAAAGTGATTTCGCAGTCAGCCGCCAATGGAAAGCGGCTGCGCAGCAACGTGCCTAGCTGCTCTACCTGTTTCGGCGATAAGTCAGTTGGCGTTCCGCCGCCAACATAGACCGCGTGAAACACGCCGTTTTGTGTCCAAGGCTGTGCCGCTTTGAGTTCAACTTCTGCCATCAAGGCGGCGAAATAGCTATCAACCAACTGACGGCTAGCTGCATTTTGGAAGAAATTACAAAAGGTACAGCGCACGCGACAAAATGGAATGTGCACATAAAGACAACGCTTTTGCTTGGTGCTCTCTTGCTGAGACATCAGCTGCTGGAACGTCGGACTCATTTTGTCCGCTGCTACGGGGCGACTTCCTCCCCCTGCGTGCGCAGCGTGTTTTTGTGCAAATGCAAAGCGCAGTGGATCGGGGGTGTTCGCGCCAAGAATCGATTGATCGTACTTCTCTAAATTAAGCGTCATAGTTACTCGCTTATCACTCACCAGATAAAGCTTGGGAGCCTAACTCTTTAAACTGGGCAAATGATAAAATCAGACAAATGATAATGCAATTGATAATTGATATTATTTGTATTGTAGGTGATAATCTCGCCCAGTTAGCTTGACTGGACAGTATGAACATTGTGAATTTACCTAGATATGTCTTCGCAGGAATGGCGTCTCTCGTGCTGCACGCTGCCATACTTTTTGTTGCAGATGAGCAGCAAGCCTTTGCTGCAACCGCTGGAAATCAATCTTCTCCCGTGGCGGTGAATCTTGTTGCGGTTAAGCCTCAGCCACCAGCAGCGAAAGTCGAGCCGCAACATCCACCCGTCGAAAAAAAACCAGTGGTCGAAGAGGCAAAAAAGCCTCAGCCAGCACCCGTTCAACGAGAAAAAGTGCACAAGCCGGTTAAGAAAGAGGCTATCAAACCGCCAGCAAAAACGCAGCCTATAAAAGCAAAACAAACGCCACCTGTGGCAACGGACAAGGCTGAAACTCAAGCAGAGCAGACAGAAGTACAGCCGAAAGAAGAAAAGCAAACCGTGGCTGAAAATCCACAACCGAGCAGTAAACCGACACCAGCGCAGAGTGCGCAAGGAGCGAGCAGTTTGCCGGTACTGGTCGACAGACCAAGTTATCTCGAAAGGCCCGTGCCACCGAAATACCCTCGTCTTGCACAAAAAAGGGGCATCGAAGGCACCGCGATGATTGAGATTTGGCTCAATGAAAAAGGCGAGCAGATCAAATCGGTGCTGATCGCCTCCAGCGGCGCAGAGATGTTGGATAACGCCGCGTTAAAAGCGACCAAAGCGTGGCGCTTCTCTCCACACGTTGAGAACGGCAGAAGAATGCCTTCTCGCATCAGAGTTCCCGTTCGTTTTTCATTGGATTAACTATGCAACATATACATCAACTACAGAGCCAACTTGGGCTAATGGCTTGGCCGCTAATCATTTGTTCGACCGTGATGGTGATGATCCTTGTCGAGCGATCCATTCAAGTCGTGCTGAGTCTTGGGGTTGGCAAACGTGCCATTCGCCGTGAGTTGCACACTATTTCGCCCACCAATAACCTGCACATTGAACAGTTGGCTGAACGCCTAGCGTCGAAGCGTCCACTGCTTTACAAAGGGGTCGCCATGTTACTGGCGCATCACGCGTTTGCGAAATCCTTGCGAGAAGATGCCGCTGGAATGTGGCTGCAAGAAAAACGCCATCAACTTCACTCTGGCTTACGTTTGCTCACTTTGATCGGCGTGCTTAGCCCTTTAATTGGCCTGCTCGGCACCGTACTGGGGCTGATTGAGATGTTTAAAGGCGTCGCTGCTTCCAGCGGTAATATCACTCCCAACGATCTCGCCGATGGTCTTGGCCTCGCAATGCGCACCACCGCCGCTGGCCTATTGATTGCCCTGCCCGCAATTGCAGGGGCGCAGCTACTTGGGCTTTGGGCAGATAGAGTGATGGCCAAACTGGAGCACACGCTCAACTACGTCAACTTGTGGCTGGAAGGCGTTGCCGTAGAGCACGTTTCTCCACAAGGTCAGCGCACAGCAACCGAACTGACGACGGAGCTGAAATGATCAAAGCGCCGCCACCCGACAACTCGCCTGGCTTGACACCGGATCTCACTCCGCTGCTCGACATCATCTTCATTGTGATGGTGTTTTTGATGCTGACGGCGGCTGTCAAGCTCGATTCCATTGATGTTGACTTGCCAAGCAGCGACTCCAACACCGCCGCACCAGTCGAAAAGCAGTCGTTGACCATCAATATTTTGGCTGAGGAACCGCATTGGGCGATCAATGGCCAACGTTACATCGATTGGGATAACTTTACGCTCGCTTTAATTGAAGAAAGCAAAAACTCAGACAAACCCGTGGTGATTGGCGCAGATAAAACCGCCGACATTCAACATCTGGTGAGGCTGCTCGGATTTCTTCAAGAGAGCGGCATTAAAGCGACACAACTTCTTACCGAACCACCGCAATAAGAGATTTCATCTATGAAAAAGCAACTGACGACCATCGCTGCGAGCATCGCTCTGCTTGGCACAGTGATGGTGAGCCAAACCGCCGCCGCAGAGGAACGCCTAATCAGCGCAGGCAGCGCCGTGACTGAGCTGGTTTTTGCGCTCCACGCTGAGAAAAGTTTAGTCGGCGTCGATGTCACGAGTCATCTACCCGACTCGGTATCACTGCCCCAAATTGGGTATCACCGCAGCCTCTCCGCTGAAGGATTACTGGCTCTAAACCCAACCACCTTAGTCGGCTCCGATGAAATGGGCCCAGCGCCTGTGCTAGCACAGCTTAAATCCACCGGTGTGGATGTTAAAGTGGTCAATACCGACACTAATGTCGACGGCTTGATGCAGCGTATCGACGATATTGCTCTACTGGTTGATCGAACCGCAGAAGCCTCTCAGTTGAAACAGATCGTTACCCAGCAAGTAGCCAAACTCAGCAGTAATCAACCGGCCGAAAGCAGCAAAAAGAAAGTGCTGTTTCTTTTGATCCACGATGGTCGTGCACCCAGCGTGGCTGGCAATGACACTACGCCGGATGCCATCATCAAGCTCGCTGGTGCCATCAACCCCGCTGCAAAACAATTAAACTCATACAAACCGCTGTCAACAGAAGCCATGGTCGAAATGCAGCCCGATGTGATTTTGGTGAGCGGCCGAAGCTACGAAAAATTAGGCGGGCCGGATGCCATCATCAAGATGTTACCGCTGCTTGCAGCAACCCCTGCAGGCATCAACAAACAGATCGTCACCATTGATGGGTCAGCCCTTGTGGGTGGCTTAGGTCTAAAAAGCTTAGCGGAAGCTGAGCGTCTTAATCAGCTTCTCTATACCAACTAGTGATCACCATGTTACGCCGTCTTTCTCTTGCCCAAGTGCTGTGCTTTTTTAGCTTGCTGTTAGTTGCGACCGCCGTCTCTTCAGTGACCGTCGGGCCGATGAACATCAGCGCCAATGACACTTTCCACAGCTTACTTAATTTAGGCGACTTACCAGCGCATATCGACATCGTGATCCGCGAGATCCGCCTGCCACGCACCTTGCTCTGTATGTTGGTCGGCGCGATCCTCGCGTTGTGTGGCGTAGTAATGCAAGGCCTGTTTCGTAACCCATTAGCCGAGCCGGGCATCATCGGTGTTTCGGCCGGTGCGGCGCTCGGCGGCGCCGTGGCAATTGTCGGCCTTTCTCAAGTCAGTCAGCTATATCCGCAACTGATGAACTTGGCGATTTTGCCGCTGTTTAGCTTTCTCGGCGGTGCGGGCGCAACATGGCTTGTCTATCGTATTGGCGCGAGCAAGTTCGGTACGTCAGTCACCATCATGCTACTTGCGGGTGTCGCCATCAGTGCCATTTCTGGCGCGGTAATTGGCTATCTCAATTTTCTCGCCGACGATCAAACCTTGCGCGATCTCTCGTTATGGTCGATGGGATCTCTCGCCGCCTCCAGTTGGTCATCCATCATGCTGGCACTGGTCACTATGCTGATTCTTTATGGTTACTTTGCCCACAAAGCGATGCCACTCAACGCGCTGTTACTCGGAGAGGCCGAAGCGAGACACCTTGGCATTGACGTACAATCACTCAAACGAGGGTTGATCACATTGGCGGCTGTGGGCGTCGGCGTAACGGTCAGCATTTGTGGCGCGGTCGGTTTTATCGGTTTGGTCATCCCTCATCTTGGCCGAATGCTCGCCGGGCCGGACCATCGCAAGCTGATCCCCATTTCGGCGATACTTGGCGCGTTGCTGCTGACAGCTGCCGATATGATTGCACGCATCGCGGTTGCCCCCGCAGAACTGCCTGTGGGCATCGTCACAGCGGCGATTGGCGCTCCTTTCTTCATCTATCTGTTACTGCAACAAAAAGGAAAAATGCTGTGAGTGGACATGTCGTGCTAAGTGGTCGACATCTGGAGGTCAAATTTGGCTCTCGAGTGGTGCTAAACAAAGTCGATGTTGATTTTCGAGCTGGCGAAGTGACCGCATTACTCGGGCCAAATGGCGCAGGCAAAAGTACCTTGCTCAAGCTGCTGTGCCGCGAAATTTCATCGCCGAACAAGATCGAATATTTCGGCAAAGCGGCTTCACAATGGCAGCCCGCCGAACTATCCCGCCATCTCGGTCTTTTGCCGCAGAGCAGCGCACTCACGTTTCCTTTTCTGGCACGTGAAGTGGTCGAACTGGGCGCAATTCCCTTAAGTCTGCCTCAGCATGAAGTCAGCCAACTGGCCCAAGATTACATGCAAAAGACCGATGTATTGCATCTTGCCGAAAGCGTCTACCCTTCGCTATCGGGCGGCGAAAAGCAAAGGCTCCATTTAGCGAGGGTGCTGACACAATTGCACCAAGCGGGCAAAGACAAAATCTTGATGTTGGATGAGCCGACTTCGGCACTCGATCTTGCCCACCAGCACAACACGTTGGCGATTGCACGTCAGCTGGCCAAAGAGGAAAATGCCGCCGTCATCGTGGTCTTGCACGATTTAAACCTCGCTGCACAATATTCGGATCGCTTGGTCATTTTACATCAAGGGAGAATTGCTGTAGACGCTGCGCCATGGCAAGCGTTAACGCCGCAGATAATTGAAAATGTCTATGGCTACAAAGCGCTGATAGCTCAGCACCCGACCCTGGGCTTCCCACTGGTCCATGCTGCGGCATAACGCTTAACCATGAAAATCAAAAAAGCTCCGAAATTCGGAGCTTTTTTGTTCTACTAACTTAGCTGAATCAGTGATTTACCAATCAGCCATTCCAATTCTTTCTCACTGCCTTCACCAAACTGACTGTCCACCATTTTATACAAACGATCGATGCCATTGGCGGCAAAATCATGGGCACGCTCTGCCGCCACGATGTGGTGAAACAGCAGACGGAGGATGGCACGGAATTGGTCATTTTCCAGTGCGGCTATCCAGCTATGAGAAAATTCACCCAGTCCTTTATCGAAATCAAGGTGCTCCACAAACAACTTAAAAATCCGCCCATCCAGTGCCGAGGTAAAGTCCGTTTTCTTTGGAAAATGGTGGCTTATCCCCGTACGTGAAATGCCTGTCTGTTGGCTAAGAGTGGTGTAGGACATTTTGTCGTACCCCAGTCTCAGAAGTTGGTCAACAACCGCATCCATGATTTTCTGGATAGTGATTTCGGTATCTTCTTTACTACGCTTTGGCATATTTTCAGCTCTACTCTTTGTAAATGCATCCTACTCTACGTATGGAGCAGGAATGGTCATCGCGACTAGGGATCACTGCCCTTAGACTGCATACCGAAAATAAAATTACCTACTTTTTATGACGGTACTCTGCAATAAAAGCCAGACACATGCCTAAGAGCAAATCCAAATCACAGAATATGCAACCAAATTAACAACAAATATTGTTATCAAATTGGATTTTCTATCTGCCTGGATAATCTTTTAATAGCGATAGATTATGTAAAATTTATTTATCCCGAGATACTGTAATAAAATTCTCAAAGGTGCAACTAACACGACAGGTTTACTGTACTGCTAAACGGTTAAATCAGTTCAAAAATTGACAAAGATCACGTCATCCATTAACAAAAGCTAAAATGATAAGCAGATTATACTCGCTGCGCTTCATCTGACTGGATAGAAACCGAGTGAGTCCGCTATAATCCCTTTTTTGAGTGAGGATTCGTTATGAGTATTGAGAAAGAAGAAAACGCCGTGTGTGAAGCCTGTGGCTGCGCTGGTGAGATTGGTTTCATTATTAAAGAAGGCGATGACGTTGCCGACGTCACTATTTATGCGAGTTCAAAAGAGTTGCTGGAAGCCGAATTTGCGCGTTATTTAGAATTGGCAAAGTCGGTAAATGAAAACGTTGAATTTAATACCAGCGAACTCAATTCTGAATCGACCGAATTAAAAGCGCGCTTTAAGTTTGAAGTGAGTGCAGAAAAACTGATTTTTGAATTAAAAAGTCGTTCTTTAGCGCGTTAATGCTAATTTGTTTAAATTATATGCAAACGAGTCTCTATGAGGCTCGTTTTTATATCTGGCTATTTATTAAACCAAGTTATTTCCTGACGTAATAAAGAGCAGCCTGGTCAATACATTCTAAACGCCTTGCCGCAACCTTCACCTTTTTCGCCTGAGTAGAGTACACTTATGCCTCGCTACTTATCTCAAACGAGGATGTTGTCGTGACCCGGTCTGTTCTGCTCTCTTGTTTATTGCTCTTGCCCTTGTCTCTTCAAGCGCAAGCCCTCGATCACTATCAGATCCTCAATCATCTGGATAACTACGGGAATTTAGATCTGCGAAACAAACCCTACACCTCGCTGCCAGACGGATTGAAAGTCAAAGGCAATCTCAATATCGGCAAAACAGCGATTAAAGCACTACCACGAGATCTCGATATTCAGGGCAGCTTGGATGCGCGAAACAGCACGCTCACAACCGTCTATGCCGGTACTTCAATAAAAGGCTATGCCAACTTACTCGGCAGCCAAATCAAAAACTGGCCAGCAGGGGTGAAACTTGGCGGTTACCTTAATTTGACCGATACGCCGCTGGAAAAGCTGCCCAACGGCTTGGTCGTTAAGGGCGATCTCAGCGTGATTCGCACGCCATTAACGAGCTTGCCAGAAGGGATCGTGGTAGAGGGGAATCTGTATATCGGCGGATCGGCCTTGAGCGAATTTCCCAATAAAATGACCGTTAAAGGCAACATTTTCCTCGGGGGTAACCGCATATCCAAATGGCCACAAGAGCTCAACCTTGGTGGCGCAGTGGCTCGCTAACACATGCAGTGGCGCGCTAAAACAAATAATGACGTTGATGAGAAAGTAAAAAACAAAAGCCGACCATTTGGCCGACTTTTGTATTAAACGGTTATTTGCAATCCGGTTGTAACTGATTGTTGACCGGGTTAGCGTAGCTCGCCACCAAATAGTCTCTGGCGCCCTCTGGGAGTTGGTGCAATTTTTCGCTTAGCTGACGACGCACTGCTTGCACAATCTCCGCACTTTCTTGGCCAGCGGCCAGACGGTTGATCGGATAGACGTGGTAGTTGGCATGAATTTGACGGTCAATCTCTTGCGCTAATGCTTCTGGCGTTTCAAAAGCACCTTGGATCACATCACCAAAAGCGACATGCACTCGGCCTTTGTAGCCGACAATTCCCTGTATGATGCTTTCAATATCCTCAAACTCACCTTTCTCATAACGGCCGTGCGTCGCTTTCTCGTACAACTCTTTCGCCTTAGCGATGTCGCACGGATCGTTCTCGTATGAGATGGAAACAGGAACAATTTTTAGCGCGCTCATGTAGTCAGCAAAAGCGATTTTTTGCTTACGGCCTTCGACATGAAACATCTTTAAGATAGCGGGATCGGTAAAATCATTGCCATCTTTTGCTCGGCCCTCTTTCTGCGCGATCCAAATCGAGTTACCGCTATCAAGAGAAAACTTGATATAGGAGGAGAGCTGGCCTAGCACTTTCATCATTTCACGTGGCGCTTTGACCGAACGTTTTACGATAAAGCTCTTGTTGAGTTTCATCAGCTCCGTGGCACACGGCTTTTTCAGTAGGTTATCACCTATCGCGATACGTACCGTTTTGTGTCCGTTGGTAAATAGCCCATAGTTGACCAAAGCCGGGTCCATCGCAATATCACGATGGTTGGAGACAAACAGATAGGCACTGTTGCGGTCAAGCTTATCGAGCCCGCTGTAGGTCACCCCGTCGGTGGTGCTCTCTAAAGTATCTTCTAGATAGCGTTTCACCACTAACTGGATGGCTTCAACAGAATCCAGCGTACGCCACTTGCGCTTCAGATAGAGACGCAGAAACGGTTTTACTAGTCCTTTGAACCAAGGACTACGCTGTGGAAAACGATGTTGCAATATCGCACTGATAAATTCATCGTCTTGGATCAGGCGCTCTATTGCCGCAGGGATCTCTTCGTCATTGTAAGGACGAATCTCTGCATAAGGATCGATATGGTCAGTCATTATTCTTTTCGTGTTTTAAAAAAGCTGGCACATTCTACGCATTGTTATTCGCGCACGCAGCTACCTTAGCCATAGTTTGAGGAAGGTCATACCAGTCAAATCACAAATATGACAATTTGTTGTGTTTAGGGTTCCTCAGACACCGCCGAAAACGGCCAATATCTAGGGCAAAAGTTGGCTTTTGCCTTCAGAGACGGTAATCTTGGCGCCCCAAGATTTGAGGTACCTAAGATGAACTACGCGATCGAGTTTAAAAGCGAGCACCACCGCCACCTATTCGCCACGGCGAGAAAGCGCACTTTGAAACACCAACTAGTGATTGTGCGCGCTGGCCTTGCACTGGTGAAACTCGGTAAGCAAGAGTTCGCGGTCAAACCCGAGCAAGGATTTTGGATCCCACAAAACTGTTTAACCGCTCTGACGGTTCTGCCGCATACACAGCTAGAGCGGTGCGATCTTTCTCTTAGGCTCAAAGAAACGTTTCCAAGCAGTTCAGGCTACGTGACACTCACCCCCTTGATGAGTGCACTGTGCGACAAACTTGCCGTGACACCTGCGCACTCCGCTGCCCATAACGAATTGCTCGCCGTACTTAAACGTGAGATCACCGAACTTGATCCATCTTCTTTACCCAACCCGCTCAACGAGGCGATAAATCATTGGGAAAAAGAGAGCAAAGCCCTGCCAAGTGAGGTGTATCTAGCTTTATTGGTGCGTGAAGCGATCAAACGCCAGCAATCCGGTGTTAGTAAAGATGCGATTGTCGATGCATTGTTTGCGGGAAATCTACCGCAGTGCGATCAAGCTTGTGAAGCCATCGCTGGGCGTATTCTCTAAGCGAGAAACTGGGGGCTTTTGAAAACGACACCGCCGCGAAATCGCGGCGGTCAGTCAAAAAGTACGAAAAGAAGAGCGCACGGTTTAAAAAGGCAGTTCGATTTGCATCATCACATCCCCTTCGGATGTATCGTGCCAACGGTAATCAAAGCGCATGCGAGGGTGGCCTGCTTTTTTGTCACCAAAACCAATACTAAAAAGCACACCATGACTGCGTAACCACTCTTCTGTCGTCATACTTTGCGCCTCTTTCTGGTACTCATCAGGTAACCAGAAACCAATGCCAAAATGGTTGCTTGCTAAATTTTGACTGATTACAGGGCTATCTTCAGACTTAAGCGCCCATTCATCCCAATAATCTTTTTGTTGTGTGGTCTGTTGATCATCCAAATGCAGAATCACTGCATCGCTTTCTTGCGCATCGATGGATTGACATGCCTCATGCATCTCATCTTCCAGCATCACCGAACGCTCCTCGGGAAGAACGCATGAAGCGTAAGCGTGCTGAGACAGCAGCAGATAAAAACTCGCGATGATCAGATTCTTCAACATACTCATCAGACCTCTACTCAGAAGTGGGCATTGTCTTATACAGACACTTTTCAATCAATAATTTTGTGACCGATGCAGTCGTTAGCGTATGTAAACTCTCACCATTTTCAGCCGCCCGACGAATATCGGTACTTCTTATTTTTAGCTTCTCAGGGCAAGCCATTACTGACCAGCGCTTGAGTATTTCTTGCGCTTTATGGAAGTCAGCAAACTTAAAAAAGTTATCTGGTCCGATCACAAAGGTAATATCGGCATCAGGATACTTTTCTTGAATTCTTTCTAATAGGGCAAAAGTCGTGACGCTTTGACCTGGCTGGTATAACTCTTGCTCAAATGAGGAACGCTGAATATTCGAGAGCGATAGATCCGCAATAAATGCGTCGAGCAGCTCGCACCGAGTTGGGTAATCGAGCATGGTTTTGCCCCACGCGTGGGCAATCGCTGGTTCCAACAGGACTAAGTCAAAATGGGACAGAGATTCGATCACACTTTTGTGACCCAAACTGGGGGGATTAAACGCACTCCCAAATACAGCGATTTTCAGCATAAATGGTATTTACCCGGGCTTTGGAGTTTTCTCTTCAAACGAATCGGGTATGATACTACCAGTCTTGATTATTTTGTATTACTCATCCGGATTTATACGTTCAGACGTACTTTGGATGACTTAAGCTTGCAGGAAAAGGAAACCGAAATGGAACAACTCATCCGCGATGAAATGCGTGTTCTCCCAACAATTGACCCGCATTTTGAAATTGAACGTCGCGTTTCTTTCATCAAACGAAAACTGCTTGAATCCGGGTGCAAAGCACTGGTTCTCGGTATCAGTGGCGGCGTCGATTCTACGACTTGTGGCCGTTTGGCGCAGCTAGCGGTCAACCAGTTAAATGCAGAGAGCGGCACTAACGCCTATCAATTTATCGCCGTACGCCTTCCTTATGGTGAGCAGAAAGACGAAGACGAAGCGCAGTTGGCGCTCTCTTTTATCCAGCCAACCCATTCCGTTTCCGTCAACATCAAACAGGGCGTTGACGGCTTACACGCCGCGTCACACCGAGCGCTAGAGGGAACAGGCTTGATTCCGAGCGATGCGGCCAAAGTGGACTTTGTTAAAGGTAACGTCAAAGCGCGTGCTCGCATGGTGGCGCAATACGAAATCGCCGGTTACGTTGGCGGTTTGGTTTTGGGGACTGACCATTCGGCAGAGAACATCACCGGGTTTTATACCAAATTTGGTGATGGTGCTTGCGATATGGCTCCCCTATTTGGCTTAAGTAAACGTCAGGTGCGACAACTAGCCGCAACCTTGGGCGCGCCAGAATTGCTGGTGAAAAAGACGCCAACAGCGGATTTGGAAGAACTCGCACCACAGAAGGCCGACGAAGATGCATTGAACCTGACGTACGAGCAGATTGACGATTTCCTAGAAGGCAAACCCGTCAGCCAAGCAGTATCTGACCGACTAATTGCTATCTACAAAGCCACCCAACATAAACGTCAGCCTATTCCGACCATCTACGACTGAATGGATTTCTGACATGACACGATGTAAAAAGCCAGTTGCACAGCGCAACTGGCTTTTTGTTTACTGCGGATGAGAAAAGTTGCGCGACGTTAGCCGAGATGGAAAGTCACATCCGACTCTGGTACGCAGCAACACGCGAGCGCTTTACCGTCACGTTTCTCTTCCTCCGACAGCGCAGGCACGTCCGGCTGATGAACGCGCCCTGCGGTGACCGTCACTTTGCATGCGCCACAAAATCCGGCGCGGCAACTGTAGCTCATCTCCAATCCTGCATTTTCCACTTGATCAAGCAAAGGCTGCTGGTTGTTGCCGTCAAATTCGTGCTCACCGAAGCGGATGGTCACGTTTTGCAGCGGTTTATTGGTTGCAGCAGAAACCCCAAAAGCTTCTTGATGGTAATGGTTTTCAGGCAAGCCTTTTTTCAGCAATAGACTCTTAGCTTTTTGCATAAAGCCATCTGGCCCGCAAACAAACACCTGACGCGTCTCAACCGCTGGGATCTGTTTGATGTGCGATAAGCTCAGCCGTCCTTTGAGCCCGAACCAATCCACTGGCGCTTGAGTTAAGGCGATTTTCACACTCAGGCGCGGATGCTGCGCTTTCAACTGCTCTAACTCGTCACGGCACGGAATGTCTTCAACACTGCGGCACTGATGGTAAAACACCACATCGTCCATCGCTTGATGATCAGCCAGATAGCGCAGCATGGAGAGCATCGGAGTCACACCGCTTCCGGCAGAGAGCAAAAGTAACGGGCTGTGTTTATCGGTGAGTTGAAACTGACCATCGGGCGTTTGCGCACTGAGCACATCACCGACGGAAAGATGCTCTGCCAACCAGTTCGATACGCGCCCACCTTGAATACGTTTGACCGAAATAGCGTAGCGCCCAGGTCGAGATGGGCTCGACGAGAGCGTATAGCGGCGCGCAATCCGGACTCCATCAATTTCAACTTCAATCGGCAGGTGCTGGCCGGGCTGGTAGATAGGCAATTGCCCCGACTTTGGCTCCAACCAAAAAGTGATAAAATCACGCGCTATGGTCTCTTTCTCAACACAAGTCAGTTCAATGCGCACTGGCGAGTTGTCCGGGTAGAACTCTTTCTCTTTACTTTCGATCACTTCTACGCGATCGCCCGCGCGGATCATCCCTTCATTGCGCGCCACTAGGTTCTGGCCAAAAAACACGCCGCCATGTTCATTGGCTCTAAATTGCAGCAAGGTTTTCAACGGCTCTTTACTCTGGCGAAACTGACCTTTTTCTACATCCACTGTGGTCAGTACACAGCGCTCACACGGCTTGACGGCCTCAAATTCCACCTCGCCAATACGAATCCGTTTCCAGCCATCTTCGGCAAACGCATCGGTATTGCTCACCACTAAATTGGTGCGAAATTGATCCATCAGATGATGCTCAGGGCTGCGACGATTCAGTTCCGCCAAAGATGCTTCACTGATCACAAGCAAGGGATAACCATCGGCAAAACTGACGTTGTGCCCTACTTTTTCACGCACTCGGTTCGACTGTTCACCACAAAACAACAGCTCAACACGCTGCTGCAACACGTCACTAAACCAGTCATCCGCTTCATCGGTGGTGGTATAGGCAATAAACTGATCTTTCCACACCTGCGCGGGCGCTTCTTGCATTTTAAAATCGCGGTAGCGAATCGTCAGTGGTGGTTTGCCAACAGAGCTAAACACTACACCGTCAGCCACAAGCGCGGAAGAAATGGTCACCAATTGAGGATACTTGCGCGCCGTCACCATGCCGCCATCGGCGGTTGCCAGCATAAAGCGGCGGTCAAAACTCAACCCCTGCTTCTCGACCCAAGCACTGGAGAGGGACAGTCCACCGACCGATTTCACCGGAAACACGTTAATTTGTTTAAGAATAGCTTGTGACATGGGCATCGCTTCCTTGTTATTTTGCGTGGGTCACATGATAACCAATTGATATCCATGTTAAAACGTTTTTAATTTGCAGAATAGCGAACTGTAACCGCAATAAAAAAGCGAGTGAAATGACAGACGCTTTCCTATATCATCCCGTCGCCTAAACGGTAGCGTTTGCGCAAACTGTTTAGGCTCCTTTCGGATCACAACTTTTGGTGGGAGCAACAATGACAACACTTAAGATTACTCGTCCTGACGACTGGCACGTTCACCTACGCGATGGCGAGGTTTTAGCCGATACCGTTCGCGATATTAGCCGCTATAACGGTCGCGCGCTGGTGATGCCCAATACCGTTCCTCCTGTTACCACCACCGAAATGGCGCACGCTTACCGCGAGCGTATTATGGCGCACCAACCCGCGGGCCAGTTTGAACCACTGATGACGCTTTATCTCACCGACAACACCACCGCTGAAGAAATTCACAGCGCGAAGGCAAGTGGTATCGTCGTCGCGGCGAAACTCTACCCGGCTGGCGCAACGACAAACTCCGACTCTGGTGTGACCGACGTAAAGAAGATTTACCCAACGCTGCAAGCGATGCAAGACGCCGGTATGCTGCTGCTGGTACACGGCGAAGTGACTCATCACGATGTCGACATTTTCGACCGCGAAAAGACTTTCCTTGAAACGGTTTTAGCACCGATTGTGAAGGACTTCCCGGGTCTAAAAATCGTTTTAGAGCACATCACCACCTCAGACGCGGTCGACTTTGTCAACCAAGCGGGTGACAACGTGGCGGCAACCATTACCGCTCATCACTTGCTTTACAACCGTAATCACATGCTGGTTGGTGGCATCAAACCGCATTTTTACTGCTTGCCAGTACTAAAACGCAACACTCACCAGTTAGCGCTACGCAAAGCGGCCACCAGCGGCAGCAAAAAGTTTTTCCTAGGGACCGATTCGGCTCCGCACGCTAAAGGGGCGAAAGAGTCCGCGTGTGGCTGCGCCGGCTCTTACACTGCGCACGCTGCACTTGAGCTCTATGCTGAAGTGTTTGAACAAGAGGGAAAACTGGAGAACCTAGAAGCGTTCGCGAGTCACAACGGCGCCGATTTCTACGCGTTACCACGCAATGCAGACACCGTTACCCTCACCAAACAAGCGTGGTCCGTACCAGCTTCCATGCCATTTGGCGGTGATGAAGTCGTACCTATCCGTGCTAATGAACAGATAGAATGGACCGTACAATAATCGGTTTATAGCGAAAATCGCAATAAGGCCGCTGATTTTAGCGGCTTTTTTATTCCTTTCACATTTCATCATCTACGCTTATAAATGATACTCAGAGCGGCAACCCAACCGTCTCTAGCAACGTACAACCATGATTGACGGCGCGATATGCATCTAGATTTAGATATAAGAACTTTGTCCATTGTTTCCGTATTGGTCTCAACCGCCTACGGTATTGGCATGCTTATGCTAAAAGCGATTCAAACGACTCATATTCGCGGGTTACAAACGCTCGTCTTCGCTATCTTTTTGATTGCATTTGGCTTTATGGCGCTCAGTTTGGGCAATTCAACCACTTTCTGGCTATCAAAAATTCTCGCCAATAGTGCCATAGGTTTGGGATATGCCTTAGTCGTCACCGGACTCAGTCAGTTCCGCCAAGCCTCATCCAACAGCACCACCATCGCGTTGGCAGGCTTTCCTGTGCTGGTGCTGTATCTGATTTTTTACTCTGAATTCCAAATGTCGACCAACGCGAGAATCATTGTGTTGAGTGTGTACATTTCTCTTTGTTGCGCGCTCAGCGCCTACGTTGTCGCTCGCGGGGAAGCGAAAGACCACCCCATCGCGGTGCGACTACTTTCAGCCGCCTTTTCGCTGATGTCACTGTGGATGCTATTTCGCGCCGTGTTCACCTATCAAAGTGCAGAAATAGATGACTTTATGCTCGCGAGTGATATTCACCAAATCACTTTTCTGCTCTCAATTGCGATGATTTTAACGCTTGGTTTTACCTTCCCTCTGATGGTCAACGCACGCTTGGTCACCAACATCTATAATACCTCGCTGCTTGATCCTCTCACCAACCTCTACAATCGACGAGCGATGGAAGATATGCTTCCCCGAGAGCTTTCGCGAGTAGAAAGGACCCATTCTGAGCTATCGATCATTTTGCTGGATATAGACTACTTCAAACAAGTCAATGACAAATATGGCCACCAAGTCGGGGATGTCACTTTGGCTGGGATCGGACAACTGCTCAACACACATTTGCGCGGGCAGGATTTGTCATTTCGTATCGGTGGCGAAGAGTTTTTGATTCTACTGCCGGATACAAATTTAGACAGCGCATTAGTGGTCGCGGAGAAGCTAAGACAAATCATGTCCGAAACACAGTTCTCCCCAAAACAGCAAGAGCCTTGCACCGCCAGTTTTGGCGTCGCGCAACTGCTGCAACACGACGAGTGGGATAGTTTGCTCAATCGAGCTGATGCGGCCTTATATCTGGCAAAACGCAAAGGCCGCAATCGAGTCTGTTTGGTGTCCGATATTTAACCCGCTGGATAACAAACTGGCTGATTATCAAGCGAACTTAGCGCGAGCCTTTTGTACACAAGTGACAATCGCCACCACGAGTAGCCCCGCGAGCACCCCAATCATACCGTTAAGTAGCACCGGGAGCAGCGCATTGGCCAAGGTGTATGCCGAGAAATTCATTAACACGGGTTCAATCAAGTGATGAATAGCCGGAACGTTGTGCACCACGATGCCTCCACCGACGAGGAACATGGCGGCAGTTCCCACTATTGTTAACCCTTTCATCAGCTTAGGTGCAAAGCGAATCAAGCCCTGACCCAGCGTATTACCAATTCCCTTGCCGTGCGAGCGGCGTTCGAGATAAAAGCCAAGATCATCGAGTTTGACAATCGCTGCAACAAGGCCATAGACACCGATGGTCATGACAAAAGCGATCAAACTCACCACTAATATTTGCGCGGTGGTACTTTGGCCTTGCACTGTCCCCAGTGCTATCACGATAATTTCCGCCGAGAGGATAAAATCGGTTCGTACCGCCCCTGCAATTTTCTGTTTTTCATAAGCTGCAATGTCGGTAATCGCTTGCTCAGTTCCGCTCTCCTTATCTTCCGATGGTTCGGCGTGATGCCACTTTTCAAGGATTTTCTCCGCGCCTTCAAAGCAGAGAAACAGGCCACCGAGCAGAAGCAGCGGCATGATTAACCAAGGGACGAAAGCGCTGATCAGTAGCGCTGTGGGCACTAGGATACATTTGTTTCTAAACGAGCCCTTGGCAACCGCCCAGACAACGGGAATTTCCCGCTCTGCGCTCACCCCAGACACTTGCTGGGCATTGAGAGCCAAATCATCCCCTAGCACACCTGCGGTCTTCTTCGCTGCCACTTTAGACATGACGGCCACATCATCCAACACGGATGCAATGTCATCCAATAAGGTTAATAAACTCGCCCCTGCCATTTTATTGTCTCGTTGTATAAATTACTGTATTTCAAAATGTAACAGCGACCTCGACTCTTGCAAAGCGATTATTCTGCGCGCTATGCAACATCTTCGACGCGGTTGTTTTCAGCTTAGAGTCGATCTACCCTTGGCTCTTCATCCACAGGTACGCCTAAAGGGAATGCCATGCAAACAAGACAAACTCACCCAATCGGAACACCGGGACAAAAATGGGGAGAAGAGGAGCGCCTGGCTTGGCGAGCTCAAACTCACATTCAACGTGAATACCAAAGTGAAGTGGTGCCAAAGATTCAAGCCTTGGCCGAGCAGTTTGACATCGCGCAATATGGCGCGCTCTCTTACGATCCCGCGCGTTATCCGCTGTTTTGCCTCAAGAGCAAACGTTGGGACAAAACAAAGCCAACGGTACTGATTACCGGGGGTGTACACGGCTATGAGACAAGCGGTGTGCATGGCGCTTTGCAGTTTATGGCAACCGAGGGCAAACGCTATGAATCTCACTTCAATCTGGTGTGTGCACCTTGTATCAGCCCTTGGGGCTATGAAGTGATCAACCGTTGGAACCCCAACGCACTCGATCCGAATCGCTCTTTCTATCCAAACAGCCCAGCGGAAGAATCCGCTCATTTGCTCAGTTTGGTCGCACAGTTAAGCGACGTGCTGGTGCATTTCGATCTGCATGAAACAACCGACAGCGACGAAAGCGAATTTCGCCCAGCGCTAGCAGCACGTGATGGCCAAGAATTTGAACCCGGCAACATTCCGGATGGTTTTTACACCGTCGGCGACAGCGAAAATCCGCAGCCAGAATTTCAAGCAGCGGTCATTGCTTGCGTGGCGAAAGTGACGCACATTGCGCCAGCGGATGAAAATGGCGAGATCATTGGCTCTAGCGTGGTGCAACATGGCGTGATCAACTACCCAATGGCGAAACTGGGGCTTTGCGGCGGCATCACGCAATGCCGTTTTGGCACCACCACGGAAGTCTATCCTGACAGCCCTAAAGTCACCGCCCAAGAGTGCAACGACGCACAAGTGGCAGCGATTGTCGGCGGTTTGGATTACGTGATCAGCACGCTTTAGATTCAAACTCCGCTTGGTTACAGCAAACGGCTTTTATACTGCTCCGGGGTTAGCCCGGAGTATTTTTTAAACATCGAAATGAATGGGCTCGCCTGATTGTAACCCAGTGTCAGCGCCACCTCTTTTACCGTTTGCCCTTTGCGCAACAGTTCCATCGAGTAGAGGTAACGCACACGCAGCCGCCACTCGGTAAAACTCATCCCTAATTCACTCTGACAATGCCGCGCGAGTGTGCGCTCTGTGGTGTGTACGCGCTCTGCCCAAGCAGAAAGCGGCGTGTTGTCGGTCGGATTTTCCTCCACGTGCGCCAGCACAGGCGCCAGATATTTATTGTTCGACGAGGGCAAAAAGTGGTGTTCGGTTTTTTGCGTCGCAAGCTGATCGAGCAATACCTGCACTAAACGTTTGTCGGCATCACTTTGCGCCACACTGATATCACGAGCGCGAAAATCTTCAATGATCGCCGACACAATGGGCGTAATCTTGATCAAACTGGTTTTGGCGGGAAATTGCTCAGTCAAACTGCTGGAGATATTCATTGAGCAGTATTCAAGCGGGCGGCGATTGTAACTCTTGTGTGTCACGGCCGGAGGCACCCAAATAGCCAAATGCGGCGGCGCAAGAAAACGGGTACCTTGCGCTTCCATTTCCAGAATGCCGCCACTGATCAGTTGCACTTGCCCCCACGGATGACTGTGCGCACGCGTCTCGGTATTGGACAGAAACGCCTCAAAATTCATGAATACGTCGGATGGTGCCCGCTTTATCGATAAAGAAGGATGAAGGTTTCGCGTCTTTTTTTTCAAACTTGTCTTCCTGTCACGCGCAATGTCTGATTGGAGATACATATAATTATACAGACCTGCCAAACTCTATTTCAACTTACATAGTGCGAGCAGGATCTCATGGTGTATCTTCTTCCGTTATTCACAGTATTCATCTGGGGTGGCAATTCGATTGTCAATAAACTCGCTGCTTCCACCATCGAACCCAGTGCGATGAGCTTCTACCGCTGGTTTGTGGCGATGGTGATTTTAACGCCATTTTGTCTGCCGGGAGTCATTCGCCAGTGGGCGACCATCAAGCCTCACCTCACTAAACTGGCGTTTCTGGCAATGTTAGGGATGGTGCTCAATCAGTCGCTCGGTTACTACGCCGGGCTCACCACATCGGCATCGAATATGTCCCTCATTACCTCGCTGGTGCCGCTGCTGAGCGTATTTTTGAGTTTGCCCTTGCTTGGCAAAAAGATTTCACCACTGAGTCTGGTTGGCGGAGTCGTCTCGCTGGCAGGCTTAGCGCTGATGCTCGGCGAAGGCGACCCAAGCTACTTTTTCCACCAACCGATCACACCGGGAGATGGTTTGATGGTACTTGCCGCTATCGTCTACGCTGCCTATTGCGTGCTGCTCAAGCGCTGGAAAATGCCGATGTCCAACTGGACACTGATTTACATGCAAGGCCTGTTTGCCGTGGCCATGCTCACGCCGCTTTGGCTGACCAGTGAACAGTTGCAACCGTCACCCGCTGCGTTCCCGCTGATTTTGTACGCTGGCGTTGCAGCGTCGATTCTCGCACCTTGGATGTGGGTCAAAGCCATCGACACCATCGGAGCTGACTCTAGTGCGATGTTTATGAATCTGCTTCCGGTGGTTTCCGTCACATTGGCGACCACCTTGTTGGATGAACAGATCTATCTCTACCATTTCACGGGGGGATTGATGGTGGTCAGCGGCGTCATTCTGTCGCAGATGAAACGGCGTAAAAAAAGTATCCCCGGGTCGGCAGAAGTCTCCACTGCCAGTATCTCTTAGCCCAAAAATCACTCTTTTGCGCCACACAAGTTAAACTGATTGCCAATAAGTAACATCTTTGTTATCTAGTGTCTGGTATTTTGCCAACAAAGGATTGCTCTATGAGTCGTGGTCAACGCAATATTACTCTTCGTTTTCTCGCTGAACCGGGCGACGTCAACTTCGGTGGCAAAGTCCACGGCGGCGCCGTGATGAAATGGATCGATTTGGCCGCTTACGCCTGTTCTGCCGCTTGGAGTGGTAAGTATTGCATTACAGCCTACGCCGGGGGAATTCGTTTTGTGGCCCCGATCCACGTCGGCAATCTGGTCGAAGTCAGCGCAAAAGTGATTTACACCGGCACAACGTCAATGCACATTGCCATCGACGTGCAAGCCAGCGATCCTAAAGATCTGAAAAATCGCTTAACCACTCACTGTATTGTGATCATGGTTGCCGTCGACGAAGAAGGGGTACCGACGCCTATTCAAAAGTGGGTGCCAGAAACCGATGAAGACAAAGCGCTGGAACAATCTGCGATTAGGTTGATGAACATGCGCAAAGAGATCGGTGAAGAGATGGAAGCACACGTTAAATATCTCAAATAACGTATTCCGTAAGCTCTGCGCGCCTCTGTCGTGCAGAGCCTGCTCCCAACTACTACGAGTACACTGCTCTTGTTACATCATCCTGAAACCAATCTGTCATCAATTCTTCATTCATCTTTGCTCTAATCGCAATATTCCAACGACCAGCACAGGCTCATCAATTGAAACTTCAGGAAACGACACTGAGTGAAACTACCCTTTCCAATCTAAAATCCGTCGAATACCAGTGGGTTCGAACCATGTATGTGGAAGGTTATAACAATGATGAGATCAACCACTACATTCGCACTTGCTTTGGCGGCGACTCTACGTTTGCCGATCTGTTTCGCAAAGTCGCTCTGCAACAAGAAAGCCTTTATACCTTGCTGCAATACTTAGGCTGCGCCCCTTCCAGCCGAGAGTTTTAGCCCTTCTTTTCCCTTCCTTTCAGGCTAGCGGTTATTTTTGTGAACTGATACGCATCAGGTACGCATGTATCTGGGCGAAGTCTCGCTAAATGGGTAGTCTTCTCACGTCTGAAACATAATTTACAGATATAAAAAAGCCTGAGTCTAGACTCAGGCATCCGGTTACAAAAACTGTTAGTTTTTAAGCGTAAGGAACAAAGCTAACAGCCAGCTATGCGTAACGCCAGAAATGCCTTTGCTACTGATCGGCGGCCAAACCAAGAGTGTAGACAAAGAACAAATAAATGAGCGACCTGTTACGGTCGCTCTTATTCTTATACTTTCCAGTTAATACCTTAGCGATTAACCTTTCACACCACCGGCAGTTAAACCACCAACCAGCCAGCGCTGTGCGAGTAAGAAAACGATCGTGATTGGCAGTGCAGACAACACAGCAGCAGCGGCAAAGTCGCCCCATAAGTAGTTCTGTGGGTATAAGTACTGCTGCATTCCAACCGCTAATGTGTACGAGTTTACATCAGAAAGCAGTAATGATGCCACAGGAACTTCACCTACTACACCGATAAACGACAGAATAAACACCACCGCAAGGATTGGCACAGACAACGGCAGAAGCACCAAACGGAATGCTTGCCAAGGTGTCGCACCATCTAACGCCGCCGCTTCTTCCAGCGAGTTATCAATGGTTTCAAAGTATCCTTTGATCGTCCAAACATGCAACGCAATCCCGCCTAAGTAAGAGAATATCAAACCGCCGTGCGTATTCAGACCAAGGAAAGGAATGTACTGACCTAGTTTGTCGAACAGAGCATAAAGTGCTACCAGAGCCAACACCGCTGGGAACATTTGGAAAATCATCATCGCTTTTAGGATGGTGTCTTTACCTTTAAAGCGCAGACGCGCAAACGCATAAGCCGATGTGGTAGAGAGGGTCACAATCAGCACCGATGTGATGCCTGCTACTTTCACCGAGTTCCATAGCCAAGTAAGTACTGGGAATGGCGGAGGCGTAACACTACCATCCGCGTTGGTCACGGCAAAGCCGAGTGCCAATTTCCAGTGCTCCAGTGATGGGTTATCTGGGATCAAGCTGCCTGTTGCAAAGTTACCCTCACGGAATGAGATCGCGACGATCATCAACAGTGGGAAGATAATCATTGAGAGGAAAACCCACAGAGCAATATGCGTCGCCCAGACACGGTATTTAAGAGAGTTACCTTGTACCATTGCCATTTTTACTGCTCCTTAGTTCTGAGATAGCTTAGTGAAACGCAAGTTAAGCAGTGCTAATGCGCCAACCAGTAAGAAAATCAACGTTGCGATGGCACTCGCCAAACCGAAGTCTTGACCGCCGCCGCCTTCAAACGCGATGCGGTAGGTGTAGCTAACCAAGAGGTCAGTGTAACCTGCAGGTTCTGAAGTACCGATCATGTTCGGGCCACCAGAGGTCAATAGCTGAATCATCACAAAGTTGTTGAAGTTAAACGCGAAGCTGGCAATCAGCAGTGGCGTTAACGGTTTGATCATCAGTGGCAATGTTACGCGAGTGAAGTTATGCACAAAGTTCGCCCCGTCAATCGCAGACGCTTCGTAGAGATCTTCAGGAATCGCTTTAAGTAGGCCCATACACAGGATCATCATGTAAGGGAAGCCAAGCCAAGTGTTGACGATTAACACCATGCTTTTCGCCATGATCGGATCTGAGAACCAACTTGGGCTGATACCGAACAGCGCGTTCAGTACCATGTTGATCTCACCAAAGCTTTGGTTAAACAAACCTTTAAAGATCAAGATGGAGATAAACGCAGGTACAGCGTAAGGCAGAATGAGCAGAACGCGATAAATTGCACGACCTTTCAGCTCTTCCCACTGCACCACGCTAGCCAAGACTAGGCCAATCATCAGAGTCAGAACGACGGTCAGAATTGAGAAAACCACGGTCCAGATAAAGATGCTGATGAAAGGTTCTTTAATGCCATCGTCTTTCCATACACGCTCAAAGTTATCGGTGCCGATTTGCACTACAAAGCCCGGAGAAACGGTACTGCCAACAAACTCGCCTTGCTCGTTGATCGCTTGGTAGAAACCAACATCCATATTCGGTTTAAGCAGCTCGCCCGTTTGGTTGTTTTTCAGTGTCTCACCATCGGCTTGCATGGTGTACAGCGGCACAACCCCAGCAAACTTGCGCAGACCACTCATGCGGATCTCTTCACCGCCAGGGAGATGTAGTTCAATACTGTTCAGTGCGCTACGATTACTCACGATGGTTTTGATCGGCTCAACTTCGCCAATCGTCCTTTCCACTGGCGTCAGACTCAGTTCAGAAGGCGCAGCGCCCATCGCGAAATCGTCCGTTGAAAGTGACACGTCACCATCTTTAATCACAATGCGATAACCTGCATCGGTTTTGTATAGGGTGAATGGATAACTTTCACCGCTTTGGAAGGTGCGATCGAGTAAAACGGTTTGCGCGCGGTCCAAAGAGAGTTGATTTTTAGCACTGTAGTTGGTAAACGCGAGACCGACGGTATACGCCAACGGGAAAAGAATGAACAAAATCATTCCGGCGATACCTGGATAAATGTAGCGGTGTGCGTACGTCTTTTTACTACCAAAAATATACAATGCTAACGCAGTAAGAATGATAGTGAGTATTGCGAACGCAACCTCACCTCGGGAATACATCAGAATTGTTGCGTATCCGTTAAGAATGCCGATGGTGCCAAGAAGTGCCCACTTGATAAGCACTTTTTTACTGCCCGGCACACTGGTTGCTGGAGCTGTCATAGCATCTGTACCTTGAACTGACTGCATAGGAAACCTGCTAGCGATATAAAAACATAAAAGAGAGAAAAGTGAGGAGGAGTTACCCCCTCCTCAAAAGAGCATTTATTTAGTCATTTGTTTTTCTGCGTCAGCCAGTGCTGCATCCACAGTTTGACGACCATCAACGACGTTGACGATAGAGTTCTTCGCCGCGCCCCAGAATGCACTCATCTGAGGGATGTTTGGCATGATTTCGCCGTTCATTGCGTTGTCCATGGTCGCAGCGATACGAGCATCTGCATCCAGTTCACGTTGGAAAGAGTTCAGCGCAACCGCACCTAGTGGTTTATCGTTGTTCACCATACGTAGACCATCGTTGGTTAGCAGGTAGTTTTCGATAAACTCAACCGCTAGGTCTTTGTTTGGCGATGCAGTTGAGATACCAGCGGTCAGAACGCCAACGAACGGTTTAGAGGACTGGCCGTTGAATTTCGGCAAAGTGGTGACACCGTAGTTGATGCCCGATTTCTCAACGTTACCCCAAGACCAAGGACCGTTGATGGTCATGGCTGTTTTACCTTGGTTAAACGCAGATTCAGACACTGAGTAATCCATATCCGCAGAGATAACGCCTTTCTCAACCAGTGATTTGACGAACTTCATCGCATCTTTCACGCCATCTTTTGCGATGCCTGCGTCTTTCACATCGTAACCTTCAGAGGTGTACTTGAACGCGTAACCGCCATCAGCAGCCATCAGCGGCCAAGTGAAGTACGGTTCTTTTAGGTTCCACATGATGGCTGATTTGCCTTGTTTTTTCAGTTTCGCGTCCAGCGCTTCGACTTCTTCCCAGCTCTTAGGTGGGTTTGGCACCAAATCTTTGTTGTAGATAAGCGACAATGCTTCAACCGCCACTGGGTAACCAATCAGTTTGCCGTCGTATTTCACTGCATCCCATGCGAAATCAACGATGCCTTCTTTGATTTTTTGCGAAGGTTTGATTTCAACCAGAAGACCCGCTTCTGCATAACCGCCAAAACGGTCGTGCGCCCAAAATACGATATCAGGACCATCGCCAGTCGCTGCCGTTTGTGGGAACTTATCCTGCAGGCCGTCTGGGTGTGCGACGGTCACTTTAATGCCCGTTTCCGCTTCAAATTTCTTACCAACTTCCGCAAGGCCGTTGTAGCCTTTGTCACCGTTGATCCAAATTGTCAGTTGTCCTTCTTCGATGGCAGCATTCGCACCAAAAGAACCCAGTGCAACAAGAGTACCTAGTGCTACAGCGCTTAGAGCATTTTTCATGTTCGTATCCTTTTTATATTTTGATGTAGGGCCACTCCACAGAGGGTGAGCCGTATTTCGACATGTATCATCTGAAAAATACCTCTATGACTCATCCTCCTATCCTCTACGCCCTCGATATTATGGCGCATTTTCGTGATCTGCATCGTTACCGTACCGCGACCTAAATCACAAAATGGTTACTTGATGTGATCGAATTCATATTTGCAGCATTGATTATTGTGATGTTTGACCACTCTGCGCTGGCAGCCAAGTTTATCGCTCCTCCCTGACTACTCCCCCTACAATAAATTGTGACAGGAGGATGTCGGCTTGCTCAGAATCGAAGAAACTTCACTCATCCAAGAGTGGATGGTAAGAACCCTTTCCAGCCGAGTCTGATTAGACCCATTTTTCGCTGGTTTTAGCATTGCCATGCGGGTGAAATAGCATACATTAAGATGTTAGTGGTAATTATTCACGGGGGAGGCATCTTAATAATGTGGGGGAGAAAAACCCGTATTTGGCTATCGCGGGTAGCACTTTCAATCTGAAAATGGTTAAAGTGCTACCCTATTTTCTTACCATGTCCCTGCTTACCTATTCCTACTGCTACTGTCCGCTTCCATAATTCATATAATGATGGGCAGTGAATTATAAAAAATTGATCGAGGACGAGCTAAATGGCGAGTGTCACGTTAAAAAATGTTTGTAAAGCGTATGGCGACGTAATGATTTCTAAAAACGTCGACTTAGAGATCCACGAGGGCGAGTTCGTCGTTTTCGTCGGACCGTCAGGCTGCGGTAAATCCACCCTATTGCGTTGTATCGCCGGGCTGGAAGACATCACCTCCGGCGATCTTTACATCGGTGATAAACGAATGAACGATGTTGAGCCATCTAAACGTGGCGTTGGCATGGTTTTCCAGTCTTACGCGCTCTACCCTCACTTGAATCTGTATGACAACATGTCTTTTGGCCTCAAACTGGCAAAAGCAGACAAGAAAGAGATCGACAAACGCGTTGAACAAGCGGCTGAAATCCTTCAACTGGGCCACTTACTAGAACGCTTACCGAAATCCCTATCGGGCGGTCAGCGCCAACGTGTCGCTATTGGCCGTACTCTGGTTTCTCAGCCGAACGTATTCCTACTCGATGAACCGCTTTCAAACCTTGATGCGGCACTGCGTGTTCAGATGCGTGCGCAGATCACTAAGCTTCAGCGCCAACTTGGCTGCACCATGATTTACGTTACCCACGACCAAGTGGAAGCGATGACCATGGCAGATAAGATAGTCGTGCTGGATGGCGGTTTCGTTGCGCAAGTGGGTAAGCCGCTTGAACTTTACCATTACCCACAAAACCGTTTTGTTGCGGGCTTTATCGGTTCACCAAAAATGAACTTCATGAGCGTGATGATTGAAGAGGTTGAGACGAAACAGGTGAAAGTCAAATTATCGAACGGCACCTCGTTCTGGATCCCTGTTGACGGCACAACGGTGAATAAAGGCGATCGCATGTCTCTAGGCGTACGTCCTGAGCATTTAGTGTCGGCAAAAGAGGGGGATGCGGTCATCGATGGTGAAGTGATGATCGTCGAAAAGCTGGGTAACGAAACGCAAGCTTACCTCAACTTGGAAAGCGCGGATGCGGACGTGATTTATCGTCAACCTGATACGCTTGATGTGGAAGCGGGTGATCGCTTGGAAATTGGTATCCCAGCGCACCGTTGCCATTTGTTCCACAGCGATGGCCGTGCATGCACACGTCTATTTAATGAAAAAGGCGTCGAGCGTTAATTTCGCCCCATTCGCTACGCATTCAAGTTGTAAAATCAACGCCTTCCTTGTGGAAGGCGTTTTTATTGGCACGATGGAATATGACAGCGCGTCCGCTCAACAGCAGCGCCCAGACTTTCAAGCAAACAAAAAGGGAAGCCGTGCTTCCCTTTCGTCTATTCATGCTTCACTGAATGGTGAGCTTAGTGGATCGGTGCGTCACCTTTCGCTGCAAACTGACCGAAATACTGCTCTAATACTTCCGGAGTCAGTTTACCTTCCGCTTCCAACTTTTTTAGCTCGGCAACAATCGCTTGTTGCTCCTCTAGAGAAGGCAGTTTTACTTCTGGCTCTTGTGCCACTTCCGCAGACATTGCTTGCAGCTCTTTTTCAAAATCCGTCATGGTTCTTACCTAAAACATCGAAACTAAGCGGAATTCTACCCGACTCTACAGTTTGAAGCTACCTACCATGGAATCGAGGCGTTGCGACAACAAGCGAAGGTCACGACTGGCCTCGGCAAGCTCTTCAGCTGTGCTGGTTGTCACTTCATTGATGGCGTTAATCTCTTCGATATTTTGGTTGATGGTATGCACCACCGTCGATTGCTCTTCCGTCGCAGTCGCTACTTGAGTGTTACGATCGGAGATATCTGCAATGCGCTCAGAGATACTCACCAGCACATGCACCGCTTCATCGGTCGCTTCCACCCCTTCAAAGGTCACGGTTTTACCCGCTTCCATCGCGGTCACAGCGTCTTTGGCATCGCTTTGCAACTGATTGATCATTTTCTGGATCTCTTCAGTTGACGACGCAGTGCGACTGGCGAGATTACGCACTTCATCCGCCACCACCGCAAAACCACGTCCTTGCTCCCCTGCACGCGCCGCTTCAATTGCTGCGTTCAGTGCCAACAAGTTGGTTTGGTCGGAGATATCACGAATTACATCCAAAATCGAGCCAATGTCTCTGGTTGTGGTTGCCAGTTGCGTCACCACTTGGCTGGTTGCTTCCACATCATCCGCTAAGCGGGCAATGACGTTCTTCGCTTTAGACACCACTTCACGCCCCAGTTTAGTATTGTCTGACGCTTGGTTGGCGGTATCCGCTGCGGTTGCCGCGTTAGACGCAATCTCACTGATGGTTGCGCCCATCTCGTTAATCGCGGTTACTACTTGAATGGTTTGATCTCTTTGCTCTTGGCTGTTGTTGTGGGTGGTGGATGCTTTCGAAGAGACACTCTCCGCCGCTTCACTGAGCGACATACTGGTCGACGCTACTTCTTTCATGGTGGCGTGGATTTTCTCAATGAAGCCATTGAAACCCGATGAAAGCTGAGCGATTTCATCTTGCCCCTTAACTTCAATCCGTTGAGAAAGGTCGCCCTCGCCTTTACCCAAATCGGTAAAACGCAGCGCAATTTGCTGAATCGGTTTGGTAATGCTGTTGGCCAAAAACACGCCCATGAGAATGAAGACAATCGCCACTACAACAGTGGTAATCATCATTTGCGTTGCTGCCGCGTTGAGCTCCACAAACACCTCATCGACGGGTACAACGCCGACCACAAACCAGTCCATCGATGGCACGTAGGCACTGGAAACAAACACCTCTTGACCACCTATCTCTATCTGCAACACGGTCGGTTTGCCTTTGTTGAGCAGTGAGGCTGAGCTGGAGTCAATGTACGAAGAGAGCGGTTTACCAACAGCCTGCTTATCGCGGTGAATTTGGATTTTACCCGCGCTATCCACCAGAAACACGTAGCCGCTGTCTTCGATTTGGAAACCGTTCAGCTTGTCTACCATGTCATCCATGGATTTAGACACGCCGGACATGGTAAAGCCACTCAGATGTTGGTAGTTGGCAAACATTTTCACATCGCCATTGGCTTCGGTAAAAATGCTCACCATGGTCTGTTTACCCGAGTTGGTAAAACCAAAAAACCAGCCATCTTGCGACTGATTGAGCTGGCGTAGGAAGCCATTTTGGTTCCAGTAATACGCCGTCTGGCGGTTTGCCACTGACGCATCGTTGAGCTGATACTGCTCTTTAACGTTATTCAGTTGCTTAATCAGCTTGCTCTGACCTTGCGGGTCTGCCGTTTCGCGCACACTTTCACGCACAAACTCATTTTTTGCCAACTGCTCTGCCGCAGAGAGCAACTGAGACACATCCTTGTCAACTTGCAGGTTAATCTGGTTCAAGATCAAGGGCAGTTCGATATCAACCAAACGATGGCTGATAACGTCTCTTGATTGTTTCTGCGCCATGACGCCCAGTAAAATGGTGGAAGCAAGGACAGCAAAAGTTATCCCGATGACAACTTTTTGTTTAATGCTCACTGAGTGAAGATTCATCATATTTGGACCTTTAATTAGAATCACTTTCGTGTGGTGCCTGCGCACAATGCGCTTAGACTGGCAAATACTTTTAAAGAATAGTCTATTACATTCTCATGAACGGAAAATATATCGGCTAAGTCAGCAAAAACTGGAGAAAAAACGTCACTGCGCGACTTTTTACCTCAATCTGTTGATCACCTCTTGAGATCACTTGCTCAGCCCCCCATAACAATCAACGAAAAATAACGGAACTTTTTTTACTTTTTGTGAACAAAGACAAAAACTCAATTGATGTAAGTAACCATGCAATACGCTCATTTTGAAGGATTAAAAAACTATCTTGAGGGCCAAGTCGTTGGCCAGCATGAATTAGTCAAACAACTGCTTATCGCACTTCTCGCCGACGGACACATTCTGGTCGAAGGGCCTCCGGGGCTGGCCAAAACTCGCGCGGTCAAAAGCCTAGCCGATTGTATCGAAGGTGATTTTCACCGCATTCAGTTCACTCCTGACCTTTTACCTGCCGATTTGACCGGAACCGACATTTTTCGCCCGGAAACGGGCGATTTCACTTTCCAAGCAGGCCCGATTTTTAATAGCTTGATCCTCGCCGATGAAATCAACCGCGCGCCCGCTAAAGTGCAAGCCGCAATGCTGGAAGCGATGGCCGAGGGCCAAGTGACCGCAGGGCGCCATACCTATCCGCTTCCGGATCTTTTTTTGGTGATGGCGACGCAAAACCCGATTGAACAGGAAGGCACTTATTCCCTGCCAGAAGCGCAATTGGACCGTTTTCTCTTGCATCTTGAGGTCGATTTCCCGGATGAAGAGAATGAGCTTGCCATTTTGCGCATCAACCGGGGGGAAGCCAAAGGCGAAAAGGCGGTGGACAAACCACGCGTAACACAGCCTGAGATCTTTGCGGCGCGCCAAGCCGTGCTCAACGTGCACATGGCTGAAACCTTGGAGCGTTATCTGGTGCGCTTGGTGATGGCAACCCGTGCTCCTCAGCAGTACAGTGATGAGCTGGCGGGCTGGATCAGCATGGGCGTCAGTCCAAGAGCCACCATCGCGCTGGACCGGTGCGCTCGTGCACACGCTTGGCTCAGTGGCCGCGATTACGTCACACCTGCCGACATTCAAGCCATGGCATACCCTGTGCTGCGCCACCGAATCATGCTGAGCTATCAAGCGCAGGCAGAAGGTGTCACCGCCAATCAGGTGATTGACAAACTCCTCACTCTGGTTGGCAGCGTGTAACTTATGGCTCAGTTTGCGCTGCCACCGCACAGCAACGGGGTTACTTTGTCGCTGGAAGAGCTTTTGTACTACAAAAGCCAATCGATACGCTGGCTGCCTCCGGCACGCTCACTTTGGTCCGTGCTTGGCGGGATGAACAGCAGCCGCCAGCGCGGTCGGGGAATGGATTTTGAAGAGGTACGCAAGTATCAGGCAGGTGATGACATTCGCAGTATTGACTGGCGCGTCACCGCCAGAACCGGTAAGCCGCACACCAAGTTATTCAGCGAAGACAAACAGCAATCGGTGCTGATTTATCTCGATTTGGGGCCAGATATGCTGTTCGGTTCTCAATATCTGTATAAATCGGTTCAAGCGGCCCATCTCGCCGCCGTTTTGATATGGACCACGCTCAGTAAGAAAGATAGGATTGGCGCGCTCATCGATACGGGATCAGAGCTGCTGGAGTTTAAACCAACCAGTCTGGTCAAAGGTGGGCTGACGATACTTAACGCCATCCTAAACGCTCACAATCGTATCGTTGCAGATAGCCCTAGTCATCTCGATAGAGCCGCAGTGATACCGCGACTGCAACGGATGTCGGCCAAAGGCAGTGAGATCATTTTTATCAGCGATTTTGTGCGCTTTGCCCCATCGGCACTTGAACAGATCGCGACGCTGAAACAGCATCATAGCGTGCGATTGGTGCAACTGTATGACCCGCTGGAGTACGGTGAAACCGATTATCGAGGCCAGTTGAAGCTGACCGACGGGCAAACCTCACGCTGGTTTAATTTTGGTTGTAAGCAACAAAAAATGGACTTAAAAAATAGCTTTGAACAGCATCAGCAGCAGCTTCGTCTGTTAAGTTATCGTCATGGAATTCCGTTTAGCACGCTCTCTTGCGCTAAACCTCTCATCAATCAAATTGCAGAACAATAATGACAACCCAAACTGATACTTTAGCCTTGCAGCCTATTCTTCTTCCTGCCGCTCCCTCTTGGTTTCCACTTGCTTGGGGTTGGTGGGCGATACTTGCCGCCGTGGTCACCACATTGCTGTGTATCGCGCTTTATCTCCGTTGGCGTACCCACAGGCTGCGTGCCAAGCGCACTGCACTGAAACTCTTTGAAAAGCCGATCGTGGCACATACCCCCTCTTCGGCGATTGAACTGCTGCGCCAAGCCGCGTTGTGCTATTTCCCGCGCGAGACCATCGCGTCGCTACATGGAGAAAAATGGTATCAGTTTCTCGATTTACAACTCGGCGAAGCGCGCTTTTGCAACAAAATGAACCAGTGGCAAGCGGCCTTATATCAGAGCAAACGCAGCGAACTTGACGCTGAGCTTATCAACGACTGTAAAATTTGGGTTGAACGGGCACTGCCGCCTAAGCGAGGTAAACGTGGCTGAGCTACAAGGATTGAGTTTTGTTTGGTGGTGGATGTTTGTGTTGTTGCCACTGCCGCTCATTCTTTACAAGTTGCTGCCTGAAGCAAAAACCGAACACGCTGTGCGTTTCGCTTATCTGCCGACAAGTGCCGCAAATCAGGCAAAACAAGGGCGAGCCACAAAAGCTACCACACTCCTGATTTGGCTATGCCTGCTGTGCGCGGCGGCGCGTCCGGTTTGGTTTGGTGAGCCGATTGAGTTCCAGCCTGAATATCGCGATCTGATGTTGGTGGTCGACTTATCCGGCTCGATGCAAGAGGAAGACATGCAGGATGACGGTCAATATATCGACCGTCTGAGCGCAGTTAAAAAAGTGGTGACACAGTTTATCGAGCAGCGCCAAGGCGACCGACTCGGCCTTGTACTGTTCGCCGACCATGCCTATCTGCAAACGCCGTTAACCGCTGACCGCCAAACGGTAGCCGCGCAGCTCAACCAGACAGTGATCGGCCTAGTGGGGCAAAAAACCGCCATCGGCGATGGCGTTGGCTTAGCGAGCAAAACGTTTATTGACAGCAAAGCGCCACAACGCACCATTATTTTACTCAGCGATGGCAGCAACACCGCGGGTACCCTCTCGCCATTAGAAGCCGCTGAAATCGCGCAACGTCATCAAATTAAGATCTACACCGTCGGCGTTGGCGCAGGTGAAATGATGGTGAAGCAGTTTTTCATGACGCGCAAAGTCAACACCGCCGCCGATCTGGATGAAAAGACCTTAACGCAGATGGCTGAAATGACCGGCGGGCAATATTTTCGCGCGCGCGATGCCAAAGAGCTGGCGGGCATCTACGACGCCATCAACCAACTCGAACCGGTCACCAGCGATGTGCAGATCTGGCGTCCGCAATCAGAGTGGTTCATCTATCCGTTAGCCATCGCATTCTTGCTGTCCTTATTGCTGTTTGTTTTTAGGAGCAACCGTGTCTGATTTGATTTTTCTTCATCCACAATGGCTGTTTGCGCTTATCGTTATCCCCGTGGCGATCTTGATCCAAGCCAGCCGGAAAAAGTGGCGCACAGGCCCAATTGCCGCGCACCTACTCAAAGACAACACCATGCAGCGAACCTCAACACTCTGGCTTTGGTTGCTGGCTTGGACTCTCACTATCGTGGCACTGGCATCACCCAGTTGGCAAAAGAACCCGTTACCGAGCTTTGACCTCGCCCACAACCGCGTGTTGCTGATGGATATGTCGCGCTCGATGTACGCCGATGACATCTCGCCCAGCCGTTTGCAGCAAGCCAAATACAAAGCGCTCGATCTGCTGCCCAAATGGCAAGAAGGCAGCACCGCCTTAGTCGCTTACGCCGCCGATGCGTATTTGCTCAGCCCTTTGACCAGCGACAGTAAAACGCTAGCCAATTTGGTGGAAAACTTGTCGCCAGAGCTGATGCCGTTTCAAGGCTCAAACTTAGCCAGCGCATTGCGATTGGCGCTCACTCAATTGCAAGCGGATTCGGGCCGTGGCGGCGACATCGTGCTGATCGGTGATGATGTCGACGACAGCGAGTTACAACAGGCGCTGGCGCTACTGCAAGGACACTCTGTGCGCGTCTCTGTGTTGACGGTTGGCACACCTGCGGGCGCGCCTGTGCGTCTGCCAAACGGCTCACTGCTGACCAATGCTCAAGGTCAACCGATCGTCGCGCAATCGAATCTGGCCAATATGGCCAAGCTCGCCGCGCAAACTGGCGGGATTTTTCTCCCCGTGCAACACGATAACCGCGACATCGAACAGCTTGCCGCGCTCAGCAATCAACCTGGGTTGTGGCAGCAGGTGGAAAGCCGTCAACAAGAGAGCGGTCTCTCTCGTGTTAACGGTGGTTTTTGGCTGATGCCCCTGATTCTCGGCTTAAGTTTGCTGCTGTTTCGTAAAGGCGTATTTTGGATGCTGCTCATCGCACTGCCGCTTGCCCACACACCAAACGCCAGCGCCTCGCCTTTTTTAACGCCCGATCAACAAGGCAAAGTGCAGTTTGATGCAGGAGAGTATCAAGCCGCACAACAAACGTTTAGCGACCCACTATGGAAAGGCGCAGCCGCTTATGAAGCGGGTGACTACGCCCAAGCCGCGCAGTGGTTTTCCAGTTCAGACAGTACAGCGGCGCTGTATAACCTTGGTAATGCATTAGCCAAAAACGGCCAGTTTGACGACGCGATCTCGGCGTATCAGCAAGCGTTAACCAAGCAGCCGGATCTTACTCAAGCGCAAGCCAACCTTGAGGCGGTGAAAAAGGCACAACAGCAACAGCAACAGCAACAGCAACAGCAACAGCAACAGCAACAGCAACAGCAACAGCAACAGCAACAGCAACAGCAACAGCAACAGCAACAGCAACAGCAACAGCAACAGCAACAGCAACAGCAACAGCAACAGCAACAGCAACAGCAACAGCAACAGCAACAGCAACAGCAACAGCAACAGCAACAGCAACAGCAACAGCAACAGCAACAGCAACAGCAACAGCAGTCTTCGAGTTCAGAGAGCAGCCGTCAAGAAAAAACGGCAGAAAAATCGTCGTCAGCAGATAAAAAAAATGCGCAAGATGATCGCCGCGAAGACGCAGAGTCAAAGCCTCAAGAAACTGCCAAAGCACAAGAGCAAGAGCAAGAGCAAGAGCAAGAGCAACAAGGCAAACCCAACTCCACAGAAAGTAGCAATAGCGAACAACAGCCAAGCGTTCAGGCAAAGCAAGACGAAGTGGATGCTGATAAACGCAAGTTGGAGGCGATAGAGAGTGCTCGCGACCCTGCTTATTTGCTCAAAGTGCAGATCTTGTTGCAAGCACAAAAGAGACCTAAACCGGATAACAATGGAAAAACTTGGTAGCGAAACCCGATGAAAAAGTTAAGCCTGTTTCTTATCTTGCTGATTGGCTTTGTCAGTCAGCATGCCTTGGCAAACTCCTTGGTTGCCAGCGTCAATAAGACCCGATTGGCACAAAATGAGCTGATCGAGCTGCGCATTCGCGCCGATTTTTCTGTCGATTCCAGCGACATTGATTTGAGTGTACTCGACAACGATTTCTTCAAATCGGGGCCTCAGTTCAGCTCAGCCAAGAACTACATCAACGGTCAGTACTCACAAAAAAGTGAATGGGTACTTTCCATCTCGCCAAAACGTACTGGGAACCTGACTATTCCCGCGTTCAGTGCGGGAGGGCTGCAAAGTCAACCCATCGAGTTGATCGTCTCAAGCGATAGCAATACGCCAAAGGTGAGCGACATCATCCAATACTCGATGCAGCTCGGGCAACAAACGCTCTACCCCGCGCAGACCACACCGCTAAAAGTGGAGATCCGCATTAAAGCGGACCCAAGACGTTTGGAAAACCCGCGCATCGTTCCGCCCTCAGTAAACGGTTTGTCGATGCAGCCTGTCGGGCAAAGCAAGCAATACCAAATAGTCGAACAAGGACTGCAAGTGACCGTGGTCGAGCAAAACTACCTCATCAGCGCACAAACAGCAGGCGAGTATGAAATCCAAGGCCCGCAGTTTCAGGGCTCACTGATTTATGGCGACAGCCTAACCGGCTCGGCCCGCCTGCTATCGCTCAACAGCAGCGGTGAATCGAAACACATTGAAGTGAAAGCCATCCCGGCCAACGCTAGTCGGCCTTGGTTGCCCGCGAGCCAACTTGCACTGACCCAAAGCTGGCAAACCAGCCAAGGGGGAAATTTAGACAGCGTGGAACAAGGGAGTGCGATTTCACGCATTATCAAGCTCAAAACCAAAGGGATCTCGGCCGACCTGCTACCGGAGATTGCGATCAATTATCCCGACTCGGTGCGTGTCTACCCAGAAAAGCCACAGTTTAGTACCGCTGATGATGGCAGTGTAGAAATGACGGTCAAACAGGTGCTGATCCCAAGCCAAACAGGCCGTTTAACGTTACCTGAACTGAGTATCGATTGGTGGAACACGCAAAGCGATCAGCCAAAACGCGCGACGCTCGCTGGGCTAACCCTAGACATCACACCGAGCAGTTCACAAGTGTTGAGCCTGCCAACCTTGCCGGCGGCAAGTCAGGTCAACAACGAAAGCAACCAGAACGCGGCGGCAGAAAGCGGCGCATCCCCCATTTGGGTTTATCTCACGAGCCTGTTTGCCGCGCTGTGGGTTCTCACTCTGCTTGCCTTTGCACTTTACTGGCGCCGCCAAACTCGTCGCACGCAGGCACCTCATCAGCAACAGGCGCTCACGATGGGCGAAAACTCGGTACTGCAAGCGATTGAGCGGGGCGACGCGGCGCAGATTGAGGCGGCCACGCGCATTTGGCTAAACCAACATAAGGTAGACGCCGCGTTACGTGCGGAAATTGAGCAGCAGCTTGAGTTAATGAATCAAGCGCACTTTTCAGCCCAAGCGGGAAGTTGGACGCCCGAACCACTGAAGCTTTTGCTTAGTCGCGTAGGGAAAAGTCACAACAGACAGGAACAGCCGCTCGCCAAGTTGTAAATGGCCTCACCACGTCACGAAAATTTTTTGGCCATCGATTGATGGCCATTATTCGGTGAGCGCTTCAACGATATCGTGATAATGACACACTCGGTTGCGCCCCGTTTCTTTTGCTCGGTAGAGCGCTTGGTCGGCTTGTTGATAAAGGCGATCAAAATGCAGGTCGCGGCCATAGGCTCGTTTGCTTGATACGCCGACAGAAACGGTCAGCAAATGGCCATGCGGATTCACTTCGTGCTTAATTTGCTCTTGTTCAATCCGCGCTCGAATACTTTCTGCTCTTGCTCTGACCGTCTTTTCATCGCTCCCTACCATCAACAAAACAAATTCTTCACCGCCAATGCGGCAGAACACTTCTTCTTCATTTTGCGTGTGATGCTCAAGAATGTGGCCGATGCGTATCAAGGCAATGTCGCCTTCTAAATGGCCGTAATGGTTGTTGAACAAGCCAAAGTGGTCGATATCAAGCAAGATCAAACCAAAAGCGAGTTCCTGCTCATCGTCATTGTGGCAAGCGGTTTCCATAACATGTTCGAGCATGCGGCGGTTACCAAGCCGTGTGAGAGGATCGAGTTTAGAGAGCACTTCCAGTTGCAGATTCGCTTGTTCCAGCTCCAGCGTGCGTTTACGCACCTCTTTTTCCAGATTTTCATTGAGCTCACGAATCGCTTCCTGCGCCTGAGTGCGTTGCAACACCTCAGCCAAACTGGAGGCAAACATACGGATTACCTCTCGCAGTTGCGAGGTCAGCGGCCCACGGGTTAATAGGTTGTCAACCGCAATGAATGCAATCGGGCCATCGCTATTGCTGGTGAGTAGCGTCATCGCTCCCCAGCCAAAACCGACAATATTGCAATCGTGATAAATTGGTACTGACTCTTCAAACGCGACTTCGTTAGGCATAGAGCGAGCGAGATTAATCAACGAATAATCTTGTGTTTCACCAAAGAAATAGGACTCGTCGACCACATTGCCTTGAATGTCCGTACCCCAAGTCCCTTGCATGTAAGAGCAGCTCTCATCGGTGAGAAACACCGCCATGCGATCCACGCCTAGGTGAGTAATGGCAAAACTGACCGCCGAACGGCACACGTCGCTCACTGTGGTGCAACGCGACAACTCCACCATACTGGAGTGCAACATGCGCACGTTTTGCTCTTGCCGTTTACGGATATAGATCTGCGACAGTAGCGCACCGAACGACTGCAACATCTGCTTTTGATAGCTGGTGATGGGTTTGCGGTGAATAAAATTATCCAGCGCTAGCCAGCCGAAGGGCTCGTTTCCGTCACGCAAAATCAGCATCACATTCCAACCCTGCCCGACCACTTTGCCAGCCGTATAGAGCGGCGTTTCATCAATCACTACCAGGTTGGTTTCACGCGAGGAGAGTGCGGTGATGTACTCTTCACCAAGTTGGTGTAGATCGTATTGAGTGTGGAATTCGCTGACGGTATTGCCGTGTTCGTCGGTACCGTAAGTACCGCTAAAACAGCGTTTTTTCATATCGAGCAACATGAATGTTGAGCGGTCAAAACCAAGGCGATCACGCAGCGCCTCGACTGCCATTCGGTAGAGATCGTTGAGCGAACCGGGGTTTGAAATTTCTAATGCCACTTGCTGCACCAACTTCATGTTGTCGATAAACCGCTCACGCTGATTGATTTCGTCAATGTATTGCGCTTCACGGATATCGCGATTTTTCACTTCCAAGCAAGCGTGTTTTTCGGCGCGGATGCACTGCCAGCGCGCCGCAGCCAGTTGCATCACATCGTGGGTCTCTTCATAAATATGGTGCGCTGAGCCTTCGTTTACGCCCTGAATTAACAAATAGGTACGCAGCATCGGATAGTTGTCCAGCATCATGATGTAGCTGGCGCCACCTAAAGGCTGTTGGTGATCCCAGTTGCAGGTGTTGATGGCCAGAGGAATTAAGCTTTCCGAAGTATCAAACTGGCCCGCCCATGACCAAAAGGTGGCAGGAAACTCGCTTAAACTGCACGGTTCACCATGACGGTATTGCAAAGTAAAAGAGGTGTTGATCAGCGGATCGTCGAAAATCACCATCGCTTTCGGACCCACCAACTCAGACAAAAACTCAAAGATGGTTTGCGCCAACAGTCGATGATCCCTCGTTGACGATACCTTACGTGTAAAGTTCCTGATCTTCACCTTGCTACACCACTTAATTATTCTCTCGAATTAAAGTTAGCGAGGAGTCAATGTGCAATCAATCGCATTAACAATCAGCTGTTAAGTGCTTCGCAAATTTGCCCGTTGAATAGTCACAAATACGATAGCGGCAACAGTTTAAGTGCCAACAGACTTGCTATCTTATGAGGCTTTTTATTACCACAAATAGAAAAAAGCCCCTCGTATGAGGGGCAAGATTTACCATCGCTTGTAGTTATAATATTGTATGCCAGCAATTCGGTATTAACCAAAGTCACCATTCACATAGCCGCGAGTACGGTCATCTTTCGGCTCACCGAAAATCACTTGCGTCTCGTTGTGCTCCACCAACTCTCCCATCAGGAAGAAAGCGGTACGGTCGGAGATACGGCGCGCTTGCTGCATCGAGTGGGTTACGATAACAATGGTGTAGTTCTTCTTCAGCTCTTCCATCAACTCTTCGATTTTGTGCGTTGCGATCGGGTCAAGTGCGGAGGTCGGTTCGTCCATCAGAATCACATCCGGCTCCATGGCAATCGTTCGAGCAATACACAAACGCTGTTGCTGACCACCAGAAAGGCCGAACGCGTGTGATTTCAAGCGATCTTTCACTTCATCCCACAGCGCGGCACTGCGTAGAGAGCTTTCTACTACTTCATCGATGTGTTTTTTGTCTTTGATGCCTTGGGCACGCAGGCCATAGGCCACGTTTTCATAGATGCTCATTGGGAACGGGTTTGGCTTTTGGAACACCATGCCGACTTTGATGCGCAGATCGGCGACATCAACGTTGCCATAAATATCTTCACCATCCATCGCCAATTTACCGGTGATTTTTACCCCTTCAATCAGGTCGTTCATGCGGTTGAGGCAGCGCAGCAGCGTCGATTTTCCGCAGCCTGAAGGGCCGATTAGCGCCGTCACCTGGCGGACAGGAATCGGTAGATTGATCGCTTTTAGCGCTTGGTTGTCGCCGTAGAAAAGGTCTAAGTTTTCGATATCAAATTTGTTCATGTTCTTCATCTCTAAATCGGAAAATTCGTGTCATTTAACCTGCGAAAGCGCGCAGTGATTAATACGTTGCGGTGTTGAAGCGCTTGGCGATCAGTTTGGTCACCATGTTGATCAGAAGGACCAATACAATCAGCACCGTTGCTGTACCGTAAGCCTGATTCCACTCTTCGATGGTAAACAGCTCTGTGGTTAGCTTATAAAGGTGAACCGTTAGCGTACGGCCTGAATCGAATAACGAATCAGGAATACGTGCAACCATGCCTGCTGTGAGGAACACAGGCGCGGATTCACCGATGACACGACCAATACTTAGAATGACCGAGGTTAAGATACCTGGCATTGCGCTTGGAAGAATCAAACGCCAGATAGTGTAAATTTTAGAAGCGCCCAAACCGTAAGAGCCTTCGCGATATGTCTGTGGCACGGCCATCAACGCCTCTTCCGTGGTACGGATAATCACAGGCAAAATCAGAATACTCAGGGTTAACGCGCCGGAGAGAATCGAGAAACCAAGGCCAAGAATGGCAACGAAAAACGTCATACCAAACAGACCGAAGATAATTGATGGAATACCTGCCAGCGATTCAGTACAGAAGCGAATCACCTTGACCAAGCGGCTACCCACTTTGGCGTATTCGGTTAAATAAATCGCGGTCATGATGCCCAGAGGCGCCGCTACTGCGATAGAAGCAATAACCATGTAAATGGTTGAGATGATCATCGGGAAGATGCCGTGCTCATCACCCGTACGAGTGTAATCGTCGGTAATGAAATTCCAATCCACGTGCTGTAAGCCATTCGACAGAATGTACCAGATGATCCAGAAGAGGAAGCCAACGGTCAGAGCCGCTGCCAACCAGATAAAGCCACTTAACACATTGTCTTTAAACTGACGTGCTTGTTTTAATTTTGCGCGATCCATAATTGTCACCTTCACAAACGATTACTTCGCTTTTTCTCGGTTAAGGTAAAGCAGAGATGCGTTGAGCATCATGATGAACACCAGCAGCACGACACCTGTGGCGTAGAGTGCATTGGCGTGCACACCACTGGCATAGGACATCTCAATCGCGATGTTTGCCGTCAGTGTACGAGCGGAGTCTAAAATGCCTTGTGGCATGGCTGGAGCGTTGCCCATCACCATAATGATGGCCATAGTTTCGCCAAGCGCTCGGCCAATTCCTAGAATAACGCCAGTCATGATGCCGCTGCGCGCAGCAGGAACAAGCAGTTTGAAGATAGTAAAAATTTTCGAAGCACCCAGCGCCAAGGAGCCCTCTTTGTAAGCTCTTGGCACCGCACGAATCGAGGTTTCTGATACGGTAATTACCGTCGGCAGAATCATCACACCAAGCACAATAATCCCTGCCAAAATGGTGTTACCCGCTGGGACGTCAAAAACGTTTTGGATCAGAGGTACGATGATAACTAGGCCAAAGAAGCCGTAAACGACCGAGGGGATGCCGGCGAGCAGTTCAACCGCTGGACGAATGATATCGGCGACACGCTTTGGCGCAATTTCTGCGATAAAGATGGCGGTTAACACCCCGACAGGCACACCAACCAAAACAGCGCCAAAGGTGGACACCATTGAAGCGACGATCATGGTCGCGACACCATAAAGTGCAGGTGGCAGCCAATCTTCACCGAGTACGATGCCTGAAACACCAGCCTCTTGGAAAGCGGGAATACTCTCTCGCACAATGAAGTAGGCAATCACAGCCAAAGAGACGATGCCAATCACCGCGCTGGTTAAGAAAAGACCGTGGAAGATACGTTCCCGCCAGTCAACTCTCTTTTGTGTACGTAAACCGGATTTGCTAATAGCTTTGGCTTCACTGTTCATAAGCTTTTCACTACGAGTTGCGATGGTCATTATAAAATCTCACGTTTCGATAAAGTTCGAAGTGGATAGAAAACGCTCAGCCCACAATCAGGGCTGAGCAAATTGAGCGATATTGATTAGTGAACTGAGATGTAGCCTTCTTTCTCTACCAGAGTTTGTGCTTCAGGTGTCAGCATCCAATCTAGGAACTTCTGAGTTTCTGCTGAAGGTTTGCCTTGCTTGTAAAGCACGAGGAAAGGACGCGCTACTTTGTAAGAGCCGTTTTTCACGTTAGCTACCGATGCGTCGGTACCGTTAATCGCGAGTGCGTGAACGGATTCATCCACAGTGCCCAGTGAAATATAACCAATTGCGTATGGGTTTGAAGCAACCATAGTTTTCAGCGCACCGTTACCGTTGGCGACTTGAGCGCGTTGAGAGATAGCCGATACTTCTTTACCAGAGACTTTCTTTTTCAAGCTCATGATGTCTTCGAATGCGCCGCGAGTACCCGAAGCGGTGTCACGAGTAATCGCAACGATTGGTTTGTCTTCGCCGCCAACTTGTTTCCAGTTGGTCACTTCACCTTTGTAAATTGCAGTCACTTGTTCAGCCGTCAGGCCTTTTAGCGTGTTTTTAGGGTTAACCACCACTGCGATACCGTCACGAGCGACCACTTCTTCAACCAAAGTTGGCTCTTTTTCAGAAGATTTTAGGTCACGAGATGACATGCCAAGGTCGGCACTGCCGTTTTTCGCCGCTTTCACACCAGCAGAAGAACCCGGTCCTTGTACTTCGATAAATACATTTGGGGTTTTCTTCATGTACGTTTCAGAGAAAACTTCCATCAGTGGAGTTACACTGCTTGAACCCACTGCAGAGATAGTTTCTTTAGCAGAAGCTGAGGTCACTGTCAGAGCGCCCAATAGAGCGATTGCACCGATTACTGTCTTTTTCATCACAATATCCTTTATGGCTCGATTGCCGTTGTGTTTTACTTGAACGAAGCTCACTTTAGGACGCGAATGTGACATTTGTGTTTCACTTAATTGAACCCTCTATGACACATTGCTGATTGATCAATTAATAATCGCAGCCACTACTTAGAGAAAATAGGCGAGAAAAACATTATTTGCGCCCTGGACTAAAAACCGCGCCATACCTGCTAGAACCGACTCTCAACAAGCAATCTATTCATCAAAAGTTACAGATATGCGCAAGAAATCGGCACTCGTTCGCACCATCTCACCGATTTGAGACACACAGCAAATTAGTAGTGATATTTTTGACAAAATAAGTGGTTGAATAGGCCAAATTTCAATTGATAGATTTATGTATAAATCACAAATAATATTTATTATCATTTAGAAAATAAATACAGAGGGTTGTTTTAATGCGTCAATTACTTAGCGCACTGTCGATCAAGGCACAAATTTTGCTGCCGGTCGCGTTTACCATTGTTCTTTTACTCGCAGGGCTCACCGTAGGCACAAGCACACTTAAGCAGGCGTTTGAACGCGTCACTGTCTCCACAGAGCAGCTCATCGTACACAAAAGTGAGTTGGGCGAAATCGTCGATAACATGTACGCCATGCGCATCAAGGCCATTTATAGCCTGTTTAATCCCGATGATGTCAGTACCTTGAGTCAAGTCCTCGGTGAGAGACAAAGCAATATTCGCCTCTTGCTTAACCAGATAAGCACCATGGATGGCTTAGAAACGGAGACGCAGCAAATGCGTCAGGCGCTGGATCACTACGTAAGCTATTCTCGCAATACCATGCTGCCACTGCTCAATACCAAGCATCACGAGCGTTACCCGCCACCGGGCTTTCAGGAGCAATACGATAACGCCATGAGCGCCTATCGCTTCGCTGGCGAAGAGATGGTGAAAGCGATTGATCGACTGTCCACAAAGCTCAATCAGATGGCATTAGATGAGGTCAGCGAAACGGGGCAACAGCACGATAAAACCCTGATGGTATCCGTGTTCGCCATGATTGGCATTCTGACCGTCGCCGCGCTGATTAGCCTGCTGTTAGCCAGCCTGATCGTTAAGCCGATCCGAGCTTTGCAGCAGACGATGCAACAAGTCGCCAGCGGTAACTTGCTGGTTAACGCCGAGGTAGAAGGCAAAAATGAAGTCGCGCAACTGGCGCAAGATGTCAACAGCACGGTGAAGCAGTTACGCCAAACCGTCGATTCTCTGGTGCGTATCAGTGTCGATGTGGCGTCAGCGTCGACCGAACTTGCTGCCGTAATGACACAGTCGAGTGTCAACTCTGATCAAGAAAAGAGCGAAGTCGAACAGGTGGCTTCCGCCGTCAACCAGATGGAATCGACCGCCGCCGATGTGACCGCCAACGCGGCCAAAGCAGATGGTGCTGCCAATCAAGCCAATCAACTGGCTAAACGTAGCCTAAATATGTTCGAACAAAACAGCCGTGCCAACGACAAGATGGCCGAGCAGCTTAACAACGCCGCCCAAGTGGTCACCTCGCTGAAAACCCAATCGGAACAAATTGGCAAAGTGATTGAAGTGATTCAAGGCATCTCGGAGCAAACCAACCTACTCGCGCTCAACGCCGCCATAGAAGCAGCGCGAGCGGGTGAAAGCGGCCGAGGGTTTGCGGTGGTCGCCGATGAAGTACGTATGCTCGCAGCAAGAACGCAAGACTCGACCAAAGAGATCCAAGCCATCATTGAAGAGCTGCAAAATCAATCGGGGCGGGCCAACGAGAGCATGAACTCCAGTTTGCAAATGCTGACCAGTAACCAAACCTTGGCCAGCGATGTCAGTGCCACACTGCAGGAGATCAGCCATTCGATTGAAGAACTGGCACTGATCAACGCTCAAGTGGCGACCGCGTCTGAAGAACAAAATCAGGTGACGTCAGACATCAACAGCAATCTGAGCAATATCTACGAACTGGTGAGTCAAAATGTTACAGGCATTACCCAAGCGGCGGCGGCGAGCCACGAGCTTTCTAACTTGGCGGAGAACCAAAAGCAACAATTGGCTTACTTCAAGGTTTAAAGCTTAGGATTTTGCTTTGAGCGCCTCGATAAACCATTTCATGTGACGAAAAAGAACAAGCTCCGCCAGTGCGGAGCTTGTTGCTATTGATTTTCAGTAAATCGCTGAGTTTTAGTAGACAGCGATTCGCATCTGCACCTTGATTATTGTTCGTCGGTCACCAATAACATTGAGAAGGTGCTGCTCTGCGCAGAATGAGGGTAGTTGTACACCTCACCATTAACGGAATCAAAGGTCATGATCCCCTGCCCATCACCACTTGGTGTGTTGCTCCAGATATAACCGCTTAAATCCCCTGTTTCCACCGTGTAGCCGCTAGCAAACGCCGTCCCATTCATCGCCGGGCCGAAGCAAGCGTGCTCGGTCAAAGCGACCAACTCTTTAATGTTTGGCAAACGCCACTGCTTTTTCTCCGCAAAATTGTGCAGTGCATGGTTACCCGACTCATCGCGGATCTGCTGGGCGGTCAAAAGTGCACTTTGCCACGTCACCTGGTCAGCCGTACCCGTACACGCTTGCTGCGCCGTATTCCAACTCATACCAACCGGGCAGCGCATCCACGTCAAACCTGTTTTCAAATCGGTTACTGTACCTTGCGCGGAGTAATCATAACGCGAGTTTGGGGCACTTTTGGCGATATCAATTGAACACTCTTGCGCGGCTATCGCCGTTTGAGACGCCGCAGCGAGCGCCAGTGCGGTGATTAATTTTTTCATCTTACTGCTCCTTTGCTGCAACCAGACGGATTGGGAATTGGAAGGAAGTACCGCTATCTGGGCTCACCTTATCGGAGTAAATTTCCACAAAGCTCACGTATCCACGATCCGCACCTTTGGTCGCGACCACCGGAAACTGAACCACGCCCAAAGTTTGATATGGCGAATAGCTGTTGAAGCTAATGTTGTTCAGCCAAATCGCGCCAGTATTAAGATCTGGGCTGCCTTGTGTCTGCTGGGGGAAATAGCGGACATCGAGACCATAGACTTGATCGTTTTCATCTTTGGCCGTTTCCCCAAAGTCGATGATGTCGTAAAACTCAAGGTAGGTCGGCAAACGCCACTGAGTGATGCCACACAGACTTTGTTGGTTCATGTGTGCAACGTATTGTTGGGTAGAGCAGAGATTGTCTTTGGCCTCGACACAACCAACCACTTGCAGATCGTCGCTGTAAGGTTTGAAAGTCTGTGACTCAAACACAAAGGTGCGATCCTTAAACTGCACTGAGCTGGCATCGCCACTTTTGTTTTCCCACACCAGCCCGCTACGCTCATCCAGCGTACAAGCCCAATTGGTCGCGTCATCGGCTAAGGTTTGACCTTTGGCATCCAACTTAACAAATTTGAAACCGTTGCCCGTCAGCGTTTGTTGGTCGCTGTTATCAAGGCCATATTCTGCATCCTGCCCAGGGTAAGACTCTTGCGCTTCCGCCACCTCTTGATCGCCATCGGTGAAATAGAGTGTCGCGCCTGTATCATTGTGGCCGATACGACGCTGTACTTCGGAGACGATGTTCGCAACGAGTGCAGCGCGCTCCGGTGAAGTAAGGAGCGCAGCCGTGAGGGATTTGCCGTCAAAACTCAGATCCTGCGCTAACAACGAAACGCCGCTTCTCATTTGATCTGTCGTCATCTCAGCCAGCAAGGCCAGCGTGTTTTGTTCCAGCGTCACCAACGCGTTTTCACTGGCATTTGCCAGCACACTGCCACTTAGCGATACGCCCGCCGCGGTCAACTGCGATTGCACGATCTGCTCCGCTTGCTCTAAGGTGTAACCATCATTGACCAACCCCGCCAGCAAGGTGGTCACGCCATTGATGCGATTCCCCTGGGCGAGTCGTTGCCCCGGAGCCGCCAGCGGTACGACCTGCCCTGCTCCGTTATCCACTTGCGCCAGGATCGTGCTGATCAAGATGTTTTTGTTGGTCGAGGTAAGAGAGAATTTGCCGCTATTGTCGCTTTTCGCTTTCAGCTCAGTGCTATCGCAGACAAAATTTTGGTTGTCATCGATACACACCGACGTATCGAGCAGTGAACCGGGCATCGCGATATTTCCTGACACTTGGTAGGTTGGCACTTCGCTACCGCTACCGCTACCGCCGCCTCCACCACCGCAGCCAGCAAGAGCTAAAGAGATAGCAATGACAGAATATTGAAACTTCATAGATTGATCTTCTTCTAGTAAATTGCGTTTGTTGTTATCGAGAGCGCAAGGCTCTCACCATGGCAAGCAGTAGCAGCCCGAGCAAAGCAAAAGGAGAACCGCTGCCACCGGAACGGCTGCTCTGGCTCTCACCATCCGTATTGTTGCGGCTGCCCGCACTGCACTGATATTGAGCAAAATGACTTACGCCCCACGATTTCAGAACCCCAACGTTCCCCGAGATGCGATCAGATATTTCAAGACGCCAAGTGCCCCAGCTTGGCTCGCCAAGTAGCGCTTGCAGCTCCTCGTCATACTGAGCCGTGAAGTAACCTTGAAAACCGTGTTGAGAGCCAGATTGGTGACTGAGCAGTGGCACCGATTTGCCTTGCGGAGAGATCAACGTCACCTGCAGGTCTTGCAGTGCGCTGTGCTCGATGTGCAAATAAACGGCGAAGCTGCTGTCAATTTTGCGCGTTTTGTCGGTTAGGGTTTGCACAAAGATCTTGTTGCCGGGGCTAGTCCTGCCTTGGCTATCGACTTTGGCATCCAGCAAAGGCGCATTCAGGTTTCTGGCTGGGGTTTGCAGCAGCGGCGTGCCGTTCACTAGCGATACGATGTCGCGCCACGACTGCGCTTTTAGTCTGTCGGCGAACTGATAATCCAACGCCACTGTCGAGTCAAACTGCGCGCCACAAACAAGCCCATCGGGCAGTGCGACCTGCAAGGTTTGCGCATCCGATAAGGTGGTCGCGATCTCTCGCACCTTCGCTCCGTTGAGCTGCCATTGACCTTGAATGCTCGCTTGGCGCTCATTGGCCGTCAGGCTGAGTTCAACTGGCTCGTTTTGTCCAATGTAACGGGAGTTGTAGCGCACGTTGAATGGCGCTTTGAGCAGGTTATGACGATTGAAGCTTTCAATAAGAAACTGCGCATATTCCTTGTTTGGAAACAGCGTTTTGGCAGCAAAAACCGTCGACTCCGCTAAATCGTGCATTTTTACCCCACGGCCAACCCCGTACATGCCCTCAAGCACAATGGTGTCAAACTCTCGAAACACGCTGTCACTGCCATCACCATAACGGGCGACCGCCGCTTTGAGCGCTTGAAACAGCGGCGTTGACCAAAGCTCGTCACCTAATTCACCTCCCACACTCACGTGCGCGGGGTATTCGGCCTCTTCGAAGTAGCGCGCGCGCTGATTCCACAAGCTGCGGGTCGAGCGGCGCACGCCAAACACACCATCCCAATTAAATACGGTATCAATCTCAAACTCTTGACCGCGACGAGAAGCGTCCAAATATTGCTGACGATAGCTGGCGCTGCCTGCCCAATAGTCTCCCAGCCCTTCGCCAATCGCTCCTGTGTGTCCATAAGCCCAGTCCGGTACTATCTGATAATGAATGCCGTGACCGAGCTCATGACGGATCACGTCGGCATCGATGGCGTCAGGCGACGCGCCACCGATACCGAACATCACCGCACGCGGGCCGTAGTAGTAACTGGAATTGTCCTTGGCTAAACCGCGCGCATCAAAACGCAGTGGCTCTCTAAACAAGGTGTAGTTCAGGCTGGCTAAATAGCGCAGCGAGCTATCGAGATGATAAAACGCCATGAGCTGCGGAAAAGCGTCGTCACCCAAACGCACACTTTGCAACGCATCAATAGAAGGAAATGCTTCAACGCCCTCAGGCGCTAAGAAATCACCACTGTCACGCACAGGCTCGCCACCCTGCTCAGTGACCGCGAGCAGCGCCTGCGCGTCCACTTGCTTAACACGCGGATTGGCAAGGTAGAGCTGGCCATCGGCTTGCAAAACTTGAATGGATTTCTCAACATACTCGACCGCTTGCGGGTATTCATCCAATGAGGACCAGACCGTCTCTGGCGCCGCTTGTTGCTGCATGGTGCGCAGATCTGGGTCAAACAGCGAGACTGTAACATCCAGTAAACTACCTGAGCTCAGTGCTGGCGGCTCCTTTGCTTCCAGCGTGCGCGGTGACTCGATTTCTGCCGCCACCAGCGCTTGGCCGTTACGCAGCTGCGTGTCTTGCACACTTTTAAACACACGCACCACTTGCTGCTCTGGGTTAGTCGTCACGACCAAGGCGCGCTGCGGCTGATAAACACCATTGACCCAAACATCAAAATTGTAATGGCGGCCCAGCTTCGACGCCGTTTGGTAGCGCAAGATAAACTCGCCGTCCTGCGCATAATGGGCATCAAGGTAGCTTTTGGCTTGCGCGGCATCGGCGACCGTCGTGCCTTCGGCAGGGTAATCCCACTGTCCGGCCTGAATCGCTGGCGCTGCCGCAACCAAAAGTGACAGCGCTAAAGGGGTTAACTTCATGGTGAAATCCTAGAACTGATATTTGGCATTGAGAGTGAAATAGCGTCCCGGCTCACTCGAGTAGTGCTTGTCTTGGTCAAGAATGCCGGCAACGTCTTGATAACGGATGTACTTTTTGTCAAACAGGTTGGCGATCGTCGCACTGAGACGAAGATCTTTAGACAGCTGGTAGGTCGCCCCGATATCCACACGATTCCACGCGCTGGTGATGGCACACTGAGCCGCTAAACCGAGATCGGTTTGGCAGGTCGGTACGCGATCCATCGCCGTTGCCCAGCTCCATAAGCCGTAGGCACTAAAATCTTGCACGTGATAGCCGAGCGACACACTGCCTTCCAGTGGCGTGATACTGCGAATGTAATCGCCGTCTGCCTCTTTCCCATCGACGTAACCCAGCTTGGCGCCGACGTCCCACTTTTGGCTCAAGGCGTAACCCGCAGAGACTTCTGCGCCATACGTTTCTACGCCCTCAAGGTTTTGATATTGCTTGATATAATTGCCGCTGTTGGTATCAAAGCTGATGGTGACGATATCGATGAAATTGTCGAACTTGTTGTAAAACGCAGCCAGCGACAAACGCACGCGGCCGTTATCAAATTTGCTGCCAATCTCAAAAGATTCCGAGGTTTCCGCTTTAAGATCCAGATTCGGCGCAATCACGAAAGGGGTCAGAGGAACGAACTCGTGTGACACATAGCCATAGGCTTTGTCATATTCCGCGGCTCGGTAACCGTGGTTGTAAGAGAGATAAACCCGGTTGTTGGCAAATAGCTCGCGCGACAACGACAAACTCGGCGACAGCTCTGAACTGTCGATATCTTTCAGCGGGAAACCGCCGACTTCGCCATCGGCATCTGGCGTCAAGCGATGAGCGTCAAAGCGCAAGCCGCCGGTAAGGGTCCATTGTTGCAACTCGATCATGTCTCGCACATACAGCCCAAGGTTGTAAGCGCGAGCCGGGGCAAACGGCTGCTTGGCTGAGATTTTGACGCCGTTCCAATCCAGCACCTTATCGCGATCGGTGCGTTGGTAGTAGTCACTTGCCAGTTCGATGCCAAATGCCAGCTGATGATCTGCGCCTGCGGCGAAAAGCGACTGCGTGAAATCAGCGCGCATGCCGATTGTTTCATCGGTGAAGGTTTTGTGTTCCTGTTCGCGGCGCTTGACCAGCAAATTATTGTGATCCACTTGATGCATCAAACGGTTGGTTTGCTCGTCTGACTCAGTATGACGCCAATAGAGTTTCGTATCTAACTGACGGAACCAAGTGGGATCCAGCGGGGTAAGTTCAGCGCCAAGGTAAGCGCTGTATTCTTCGCTGCTTTGATCTTGCGCGAAGTCTTCTATTTTCCACTCTCCATCTTTTTGAATCGAGGCGGAGCCTTCCAAACGAGTTTGGTTTTGTGTGTACAGCTCGGCGCGCGCTTTTAACATCAGCTCATCGCTGTAAAAATGGTTGAGGCTGTACGCCACGCTATAACCATCAAGCTCACGGTTATAGGAATCTTGATCAAAATTGCGCGTCTCTTGCCCTTGCCAGTAAGCCACGCTGATCAGGCTGTCAGTATCGCCAGAACGAAAGGCGAGATTGCTCGCACCTTTGTACTTTTGGCTGATGTCGGTGTACGTGCCAGAAACATCGGCGTAGAAATCCTTGCCTTGCAAAAAATCACTCGGCTGCTTGGATTTTAAGATCACCGCGCCGCCAATCGCCCCCGAACCATGCACCGATGAGCTCGCTCCCTTGATAAGCTCAATGGTACTTACATTGGCAAGATCAAAGGTATCGCGCCCCACTTGATCATTGATGTCATTGGCGCCAAAGCCGTCAGCAGAGCGAATGCCATCGCGAATGATGCTGATACGATTGCCCGTCATACCACGAATGGTGATGTTTTGTGGTCGGCCCGCACCGCCCGTCACGCTCACGCCGGGCTCGCCTTGCAGCGCATCGTACAGCTCGGTCACGCCTCTCTCTTCCAGCGCATCCCCCGTCACTACCGCGACACTGCCCGCCACCTTCGAGATCGGCTGCTCAATCCTATTCGCCGTAACGACCACTTCTTCCATCACCGCTAGGTTTTCTTGCGCGTGGACGACATTTGCAGCCAGTACCGACAGTACCGCCGCACAAACAGGATTCAACTTCATTTTTGCTCCGCTTGGCTCGATGTTTTAAACAGTGAAATCAGAAACGCGTATTCCAACGCTTGTTGCTCCAGCGCTTTTCGGCGATCGCTGGCATGGCCCGATTCGAAATCGGTTTGCAGTAAATAAGGACCTTGACCGGTGCTCAATGCGGCCAACTTACTGAGATATTTGGCTCCTTCCCAATAAGGCACACGCTGATCATTTAGGCCGATCTGCACCAATAAGGGTGGATAAGGAACGGCTTTGATATTTCCATACGGGTCATAGGCTTGCATCGCTTTTAACGCGCTTTCCACCTGCGGATTGCCCCACTCGCCATATTGCTGCTCAGTCAACGGTAGGCTGGTGTCGGTCATGCTGTTCACCACATCGACAAACGGCACTTTAAGCACCGCTCCGGCAAAAGCTTGCGGCGCTTGATTGAGCGCTCCAGCCACTAAAGTGCCGCCCGCGCTAGAGCCCATGGCGTAAACCAAACGCTCACCCTGTTGGTAGTGTTGCAGGCTTTTGGCGGCGGCGACGAAATCATCCATCGAGTGGCGTTTCTGCTCACCTCGCCCCGCTTGATGCCAAGCGTCGCCGTAGTACCCGCCGCCGCGCACATGGGCAATGGCGTAAATCGCCCCTTGATCCAGCAAGCTGATGATTTGCAGCATAAAGTAAGGTTTCATGGTAAAACCGTAAGCCCCGTAGCCGTACAAAATCACTGGCGAGTGTGCGGTAAGTTTATCTTTGCGATAGGCAAGCGTGATCGGCACCTCAACCCCATTTTGATCAAGGATCACCTGCTCAGAAACGTAGCGCTCAGCATGGTAGTTTTGATAGACATCTCGTGACAACGTCACCAGATCAAGCGTCTTCACATTCAACTCTTGCCACATTGGCGGAGTAGTCATGGACATGCTGCGCAGACGAAGTTGATTGCTGGAGAAATCGCCATTGCGCGATACCCACGCCACTTGTCCTTGCTGATTAAGCGGCAAACGCTTTTTCAACTCGCCAGCATAGTTAAACACCAAGACTTGTGAATCGGCCTTTTGCTGAGTCACGGCCACTAGCGCGTCGGCAAACAGATAGAACTGCTGCAACCCATCCAGCGCCTGAGTAAAACGCGTCCACTCACTTGGCTGTTTCAGCGGCGCGGTATACAAGCGCGGTTGGCCGTGCAAATTACTCTTGATGAACAGCGTGTCTTTGGCGACATCGGCGTAATACTCAAGGCCAGCTTGCGCTGGGCGAATTGGCCGCACTTCACCGCTTTGTAGATCGAGCAGTTTTTGTTCACTGCTATTTTCATTATTGCTTTGCAGCAAGGCATAACGCGGATCGCTGGCTTGATAAAAAGAGAGTAACCAGTCCGCTCTCTCCTCTTGCCAAATCAGTTGTTCGCTCAAATCGGCGACGGTTAGGCGGCGGATTTCACTTGGCCTTTGCGTGGTGGGATCTCTACGAATCAAGTAAACATATTGCCCATCGGCCGAGTAAAGCATTGACTGATCGAGCCCGGTGGCTAAGATTTTCTCTCCCCCTTGTTTGAGGTCGACTTCCACCAGTTGATAGCGCTCTGAGCCGTCGATATCTTCGCTAAACAGCAACTTACTTTGATCGCGGCTGACCGCCCAAGCACCGATTTGATAGTATTCGGCTTGCGCTTGTCTTGGCGCAAACGAGTAGACCAGCTGAGCTTGCGCTTTTGCGTTTGCTCGGCGCAACAAACTGAGTTCGCCCTGCTGCGAAGAGAGCTTCCATTCCATTGCGAAACGGCTTTGCCAAGGTTCATCAGCCTTACTGACCGTCATCGCTTGCCATTGGCTCAGTAACGAATGCTGCAAATCACGTAAAGGTGACAGTACCTCGTCAGTCAAGCGATTGTGTTGCTGCAAATACTCCAGCACTTGCGATGATTGGCGACTCTCATCGCGCAGCCATTGGTAAGAATCTTGGGCAAAAGTAATTCCTGCCGGAGCCACAGCCAGCATGAGTAAAACATGAGCAAATTTCATGAGAAAAGGCACTTAGATTTATAGAATTAATAAACGTGCCTATTCTGCCTATAAATAGAAATGATATCAATTATCATTGGCGTTATTTTTGAGATTAATGTCACATGACAGTAGTAGGAATACATCTCGTTTACATACGATCGACGGTAAAAGCGGCCAATCGATCATATCGCGAAGATTTAGGGACAGAAAAAAACCGCCAGTCGGCGGTTTTTCAAACAAGAAGGTTGAGGATTACTCGTCAGCAGCAGATGGTGACTTTTTCTTCGGAATAAAGATGCTGTCGCCCACGGCCACATTCTGATAGAAGCTCCTGTCGCGCTTAGCAGGTTTCTTCGCTGTCGATTTTGCTTGCGGTTTGGCTTTCTTCTGCACCACCGCTTTTTTATGGTAATCCGGTTTGCGTGGTTTCAGACCGGTAAACTTGCCTTTCAGATCGTCGAAGTGGCTAAAGGTAATGTCCTGCTGCAAAAACGCTTCAACACGCTTAAAGCTGTCCCAATCTTTTGGCCCGACAAGCGAAATTGCGTCGCCTTTGTTGCCAGCACGTCCAGTACGGCCAATGCGATGCACATACTCTTCGGTGTGTTTTGGCATATCGAAGTTAATCACATGAGTCACGTTAGCAATATCCAAACCACGCGAAGCAATGTCGGTTGTAACTAAGATCTTAAACACCGCACGCTCAAACTGGCTCATGATGGTGTTGCGCTGGGTTTGGATTAACCCACCGCTCAGAGCCACCGCTTTGAGGTTTTGTTGGTTGAGTTTTTCCGTCAGGCGATCGGTGTCAGCACGCGTGGCGGTGAAAATGATCACCTGACGGTATTCGGCTTCGCTTAATACGCGATCCAGTAAGGCTTCTTTGTGATCAAGATGGTCACACAAGTAGAAACGCTGTGTGATGTCTTTGTGCTCTTCATTCGAAACACCGATGGAAATGCGCTTCGGTGAATCAAGCATTTCCGATGCGATGTCATTCACTTCCGCATGATCTAACGTCGCAGAAAACATGAGCGTCTGACGACGACGATGCTTGGCCGCGTTGTGGATCCGACGCAGCTCTGGGGCAAAACCGAGATCCAACATGCGATCGGCTTCATCTAGCACTAGCGTTTCCAGGCCGTCTAAATAAAGTGAGCGGTGCTCAAGATGGTCAGCCAAACGCCCAGGCGTGGCGACAATGAATTTCGGGTAGCGGCTGAGCGCTTTCACCTGATCATTGAAGTTTTCCCCACCAACAATCAAGGTCGCATCGTAAGACAAGCCCGCTAGCATAGAGCGCAACTCTCCGTACACCTGTTTGGCTAACTCACGGGTTGGCGCAAGAATGAGCGCTCGAGGATCTTTTGCAGATAATGCTTTGTTCTTTAAAGATTTGTGCAAAATCGGCAACACAAACGCAAGGGTTTTACCTGAACCGGTTTTGGACGATGCCAGCAAGTCTTTTCCTGCGATCGCCACGGGAATGGCTTGCTGCTGAATTTTGGTCGCTTGCTTGAAATCAAAATGCTTTAAGGTTTTCAACAAACGATTATCTAGGCCTAAATCTTTAAATTGCAAAGGGTTCTCCACTTATTCGCACCAGTCCAGACAGGCAAATTTTATGCTGGAAATGGCTTTTAAAAAACGCGCAATGATACCGCAAACCACTTGATAAAGGATAGAGATCACAGAAAATTAATCCACCTCTGCGGCCTAGTTTCAAGCTCAACATCCGCTAGCCGCGAGGTACAACGGGCAAAAAGTGAGTGTTTGGTCAAAAATTCAGGTATTTGCGCCTCTGCCACAGTTTAACTCACACTTGTCACTTATACTGTTTACAATCATGGTGTCTTTATGATTGATATAAGCTTTATGATTGATCTAAGCAGTGACTAACTAAAAAGTAGAACAAGGAGTTTTTATGAACAAAATCCTAATTGCAGCTGCCGCAACGTCTGTCCTTTTACTGGCGGGGTGTGCATCAGGACCGGATGCGCAGACCAAAGCGGCCATGTCGCAAGTTGACGATCTGAAGAATCAGGTTGAGATGCTGAGCAAAGAAGTCGCGGCATTGAAGAGCAATCAAGCCGATGCAGAAATGCGGGCCCAAAACGCCTCAATGGCGGCAAAAGAAGCGTCAATGGCCGCGATGGCAGCACAAGAAGAAGCGGTGCGTGCTAACGAGCGTATTGATAATATCGCGCAATCTTATACCAAATAATCTTCACTCAGCGCCGGACTTAACCAAAGTCTGGCGCTGCCACTTCAACGGGCACCCCGTTTTGTGATGTCAGTACCGCTCTTGCTTTGCTGTCATCCAAATTGAGCTCTCCCATCCACCAATCCAACTCGATAGGCACAGTCAGTTCATCTTGTACACCGTTGCTGCGTGTCAGTGGTTCATGCGCCTCAAGATAGACAATACGCCCCGGCTCCAAGCTGACTTTAACTGGCTGGTTGATAACCGCCACCTGCTCCCCTTTCTGCACTTGAGAGAACAGCCATTCGATATCTTTTGGCTCCATTCGAATGCAACCAGCGCTGACACGTAAACCGATACCAAAATCTTTATTGGTACCGTGGATCAAATAATCACCACTGCCATAGGCAAGACGGAGCGCAAATTCTCCGAGCGGATTTTCCGGGCCTGAGGGTACGATGGGAGGAAGTTCAATACCTTTCTTAAGATACTCTTTACGGATAGAAGCGGGCGGCGTCCACGTTGGGTTCGGTCGTTTTTCACTGATTTTGGTCACCATTTCTGGCGTGTCTCGGCCAATACGACCAATCCCGACTGGGAACACGTGTACCTTGTTGATTTCAGGCTCAAAATAGTAAAGACGCAGCTCGGCCAGATTGATCACTATGCCTTTGTATTCCACAGGCGGCAGGATCATCTGTGTTGGTACTGAGAGCACGTAACCCTCTTGCGGCAAGAAAGGATCAACCCCTTTATTGGCCGCCATCAAAGCAAGAAAACCGACATCGTAGTGCTTGGCAATATTGGCCATGGTTTCACCACTTTCAACTACATGGTGCTGAATGCGGCCAATCAAGCGGCTCCCTTCCCGCGGCAAATCAAATGTCGCCGCCCATAAACTGCCACTGGCCAACAGAGAAATAAAATAAGCCGATAATCGCGCCGTCTTGCCTTTCATCTAGTCGCTGTCCTTTGCTCTTTTGTACTCCGCTAAGGTTATCTCTCTTTCCCGTTTGTGATCAACCATCGGCGCTGGGTAACTGAGCATGCTTTTCCCAGGCCAGTTCCACGGCTGATGAATGTATTTATCGGGTACACTTGTCAGCTCAGGCACCCAGCGGCGAATGAAGCGACCATCCGGGTCAAATTTTTCCCCCTGACTGGTCGGGTTGAAAATGCGAAAATAGGGCTGACCGTCGCAACCTGTGGATGCCGACCACTGCCAGCCGCCATTATTGGCTGCAAAATCACCATCAATCAGATTTTGCATAAAATACTGCTCGCCATCGCGCCAGTTGAGGTGCAAATCTTTGGTGAGAAAACTCGCCACGATCATGCGCAGGCGATTGTGCATCCACCCGGTTTCGTTGAGTTGGCGCATCGCCGCATCGACTATCGGATACCCAGTTTGGCCTTGCTGCCACTTTGTAAGCCATGCTGACTTACCCGGCCAAAAGAGTTTGTTTTCCCATTCGACAAAGCCCGCCCCTTTTACCAACTTAGGTTCAAACCAAATCAGATGTTGATAAAACTCGCGCCAGATCAGCTCACTCAGCCACGTTTCCCGCCCCGGCGATAAAAACGCTTGCTGCCAATGCAAACGCACGATGCATTGGCGTACCGACAACGCGCCTAACGCTAAATAGGGCGATAACTGACTGGTGCCAGCCACTGCGGGAAAATCGCGCTGCTTGTCGTAGCTATCCACCGACGTTGAGCAAAAGTCCCTGAGGCGCTGCAAAATCGCAGTGCTGTCTGCTGGCCAAGCATCGCTGGCTTTTCTCGGGAAAGAAAATGGCGCGTCAGGCGTTAAAATTTGCTCAGCCAAGCTTTGCGGTAAGTGACAAGGTGCAACCGCAGAAGAGGTGGCAATCACGGGCAGCGTAAACTGGCTTAACCAAGCACGTTTAAACGGGGTAAAGACTTTGAAGTACTCGCCCTGCTTGTTGCGCACTGAACCAGGTGGCATTAGACATTTGTCGTGAAAACTTTGTAGATGCATGCCGCTTTGCGCTAACTCAGCTTCCAGCCAATGGTCACGCGCCTGCTCATTCACTTCATATTCAGCATTGATCGCCACGCTATCTGCGCCGAGCCGCCGAGCCCAGCTAGCAACTTGTACTGCACTCTGTTGGTAAGTGTCCACTTCGGCGTAAAGCATAGGAATATTGAGCGCCGCGAGGTCGCGTTGCAACTCAGGTAAGCGACGCCAAATCCAGTCTGCTTGAATAGGCGCCATGTGCTGAGATTGCCACTGCTCTGGCGTGGCGACAAAACAGGCGACCACCTGCTGCGAGTTTTGTGTTGCATATTGCAAAGCGGGGTTATCGATCACGCGCAGATCGCGTCTAAACCAAACCAGTTTCATTGACTTTCCTGCTCAAAATGGAGTTTGCTCAGCACTTCTGACAGCGTGATCGTTGAATTTTGCTGTTGCAGTTGACGCACAATACTTTGCTGCTTCTCCTGCAGCGCACGATTGGAAAACAGGTGCACCCGCTGATATTTAGCTAACACATCGGCTTGCAGCAAACCACTGACATCATCAACGTGATCAATCAAAGTGATATGCCAGCCTTGATCGCTCAAACGCACTGCTTCTATCCAGCTTGCCAACGAATCACTGCTTTCATAACTGATAATCAAACACTTACCTTTGCTCGCCGCTTTGTTCTCGGCATCCAATACGGCGGCTAAACGACGCACAAGGATCGAACGCAACAACCCTTTTTGCAGTGAACGGTTAGCGCTTTTCACCAACTCCACAGACTGCAATATCGGCGATAGAAACTGCTCACACACCACGTTGAAGGGGTACTCGCGCAGCACAGTGTTTAATAGGCTTTCCACTTTGCCTGCACTGAGATCGGCTAACGCAGAGAGCATAGCTTCGACTTCTTCAAGCGCTTGGCTCTCTAGGCGGCTAATATCGGCCGTTTGGCCCAACAAGGCCTGCACTTTACCAATCGCGACCCCTTTGGCCAGCCAGCCTTGGATATCGCGGATCATCGCCAAGTTTTCTTCATTGTATAGCCGATGACCTTTTTCGGTCCGTTGCGGCTGAACGAGATTGTAGCGACGCTGCCAGGCTCTGAGTGTCACTGGCTTCACGCCCGTCATTTCTGCCACTTCGCGGATGGCGTAGAGTTTCTCTTCTGTTTGCTTACAAACCATAACGTAACTTCAATTCCTGAGGATGAGGAGCCAAAAATTTCTGACTTTGCAGATAATCATCGGGATAAGTGTTGAGATAATGTTTTATCAGTGTCAGTGGCGCCAACAAAGGCAGCATGCCTTGACGATACTCGTCAATTGTTCGAGCCAACTCTGCTTTCTGCTCTTTATTGAGCACTTTCTTAAAATAGCCCTGCAAGTGCATCAACACATTGGTATTGTTTTTGCGACTGGCACGGTGGGTTAATGCACGCATCAAATCCTCTCGATATAAGGGGATAAAGGCTTCCAAGTCGTACTCAGCAATCGCGGCAACCAAGCGGCCAAGCTCACGATAGGATTGCGGGTGGTGGGCCATCAAGGTCAGTTTATAACGTGAGTGGAAATCGACAATGCTCTTGCGCGTACGCACGCGTGCCACATTCTGATTAAAATCATGCAAGCAATAAACGCGGGTGATGAAATTTTCACGCAATACCGGGTCGTGCAGTCGGCCATCTTCTTCTACGGGCAACCACGGCATTTTGCGCATCAAAGTCTGCGTGTATAAGCCGACCCCCTCTTTCTCCGCGCCATGCTGTTTATACACCTTGACCTTTTCCATACCACAGGTTGGCGACTTGGCGCAGACAATATAACCACTCAACTCTGCGTCCATCAGTTGCGATACTTTCTGTTCGGAATAGGCCAGCATTGCATGCGAGTAATCCTTGTCAGGATTTTTGCTCTCCACTAAAGCAATGCGTTCGGCGTCCGAGACCAAACGAATTGTCGGGCGTGGCACAGGCATGCCCATCCCCACTTCCGGACAAACAGAAACGAAATCCATATATGCGCCAAGATCCTGGACAACAAATCGACTCAGTTTGTGTCCAGCGTCAAATCTGACTTTATCGCCAAGCACACAGGCGCTGACGCCAACTTTGATACCTGTCTTTTCCATCACACCACACCTTGTACAAAAAAATCTCCTGTATAGATATAGCAAAAAAACCGTGAGTTATACAAACTTTCTTTTTGTATACGTACAGATTTTCGCAAACAGAATAGGTTACTTTATGATTAACAAGGTTAATATCTTGTGAGTACAGTCAACGAATTACATCATTCTCATTAACAGCCAGCCAAGTTTACTATTGGTTTGCCAGAGACAAATCGATTGCCTTTTTGCTTTCAACATATTTAGTTATCAATAGAGACACAAAGACATAAATCAAAGCAATCTGTGAGCACTGTCTCATGGAATATCCATTTATCTAGCTAGTATTGCCTCAACGAACAGAAACAGTTTCAACAGAATTGGTAATTAGAATTCACTTTTGATGATAATTACCTCAATAGAAATATTGGAGAACGCTATGGCAACCCCACACATCAACGCACAACCTGGTGATTTTGCAGAAACCGTCCTGATGCCAGGTGACCCGCTGCGCGCGAAATACATCGCAGAAACCTTCCTCGAAGACGTTAAACAGGTTTGCGATGTGCGCAACATGTTTGGCTTCACTGGCACTTACAAAGGGAAGAAAGTCTCTGTGATGGGCCACGGCATGGGCATCCCATCCGCGTGTATCTATGTGCACGAGTTGATTGCAGAGTACGGCGTTAAGAACGTGATCCGTGTCGGCAGCTGTGGCGCCGTACGTGACGACGTAAACCTGATGGACGTGGTCATCGGTATGGGTGCATCTACTGACTCTAAAGTGAACCGCATCCGTTTTAACGATCACGACTTTGCCGCTCTAGCAGACTACGGCCTGCTTGAAGAAGCGGTTAACCAAGCACGTGCGCAAAACGTCCCTGTAAAAGTGGGTAACGTGTTCTCTGCCGATCTGTTCTACACCCCTGAAGCTGATATCTTCGAGAAGATGGAGAAACTCGGCATCCTAGGTGTGGATATGGAAGCTGCGGGCATCTACGGCGTAGCCGCTGATCTCAAAGCAAAAGCGCTGACTATTCTGACCGTTTCTGACCACATCATCCGTGGTGAAAAACTGAGCTCAGAAGATCGTCAGAAGTCATTCAATGACATGATGAAAGTTGCTCTAGAAACCGCAATCAATATCTAAACTTTTGGCCGAGTTCGCTCGGCCATCCGAATAATCCCGAGGGGGTGATTGTGTCTAACGGCGAACTGCCAAAAGACGCAGATGGGTTACAACTCAACTTTTGTAAAACATTGGCGTGTGACAACTTTGGTCTGAGCGATGCAAAGCGATACGTTTTGCAACATGCGAACCCTAAGCGTCCAGCGATGGTCTGCCGTGAATGTGGTGCTTTCCCCCCCTTACTTAACAACCGTGAAGTGCTGAACGAGCTGCATCGCTTGCGTCAGCTTCACAGTGACGGCCTGCCAGCTTGCCGCAACGACGATTGCGCCAACTTTGGCCTATCCGTTCATACTCACAAACACCTCTACCATGCGTTTGGCTACAGTGGCGATCGACAAAGATATCGCTGCAAAAACTGCCAATCGACTTTTGTCGACAAATGGTCTGGGGCAAATAAAAAGCTGCAATTCCAAGAAAACTTGATGGGCCTGCTGTTTACGGGCTACTCAGTGCGAGAGATATGCCGCAAACTGCACATCAATCCCAAAACGTTTTACGATCACGTCGATCACATCGCTAGCCGTTGCCGCCGCAAATTGGCTACCATTGATGCGCGCTGGGTCAATCATGCGCAAAGTTATCAGCTTGCTTCCCATTATGTTCCGTTACAGCCGAACAGTGATAACGGCGTGTACTGGATCGCGTCTGGCGAGGCCCAATCCGGCTATATTCTCTGCCAACACGTCAACTACTCGGCCAATGAAGAACCTTTAGGCTCGGTGGATCATAACCCTTACGAGCCGGTTTCTCGTTTTGTCTCTCCCGATTACGTTGCCGAAGCCAAAGAAGCGGCAGGAGCACCGTCAGACTATTTACGCGAGCGGATTGATCAGAAATATCAAACTATTCTGGCACGTGGAAATGTGGAAGACCCGATAGGTAACATGACGGTGTTTAACTATCCGTCAAAAGGCGCAGTGGTTCGTCCGCCATACACTTCTTACGCTCACTATCTTCATGTATTGGATATGTGCAACGACGCTTGTCGTGTCTCGATTTACATGCCACAAGATCCATTGCTGCGCTCTGCGGCGCTGAGTGTTTGCCTCTCGCGGATCAAGAGCCAGAATGTTGACCTGATGTATGTTGAAGAAGATGCGGACTGGAAAATGGATCAGCCTTTTGAACGAGTCGATATTGTCTATATGAGCTGGTGGCGAGATCGCTGGGCAATCGCCAATCAAGGCGACATGCAAAAAGGCATCTGTTATCTTGCCGGCAATAATAACCATCCTGAACAATGGTTTAGTACCGCTACTACACGCAACATCGCCTTCTTCCAGCGTCGCTTCCAAGTTCTGTTTGAAAGCTTTATCAATGAACCAAGACGCAAACTCCGCCCCGGAGGCATTTTGTCACTGCTGGATATATTCAGAGCGTGGCACAATTTATGCTACCAAGACAAACAAGGGCAAACCGCTGCACAGCGGCTCGGCGTAACTGAAAAGCCACTGACACTCAAACAGCTTTTGTCCTAATGCAGCACTGTAGAAGGTTTAACCTGAGTTAAGAATGTGAAATAACGCCCAATATTCATAACCCAGCGGCAGCGAGCGGAACAATTAAGCCCGGATATAGTGCTAATTTTTGACACGTCAATATAATGAAAGTGTTAGACGCCCTCTTTACTGTCACGGATGTAAACTTTGGATAAAAGCCAATTTCAGTTAGATACAGAACTCAGACAGCTCAAGGCTCGCATCAATCAAGAGCCAGAAGCGGTATTCAAAGTCGCTGAACAGTGCTACGTCCGTGCGGAACAGATTCTCTACCCTGAAGGTGAAATTCGCGCGCTGCTGATCCTCTCGCAGTGCTGTTGGGACTTGATGGACTATCGCCGTGGGCTGAAGTTTGTTAAAGACGCCTACAGTAAACAAAACCGCTTAGATAACGACGATCATCTTCCGGAAATTCTCCATCTTCACGCCCTGCAATACTGGGGACAAGCCAAGTATTACTCCGCCCAGCAGTATTGGATAAACACTCTTGAACAATCCGCATTGGTTGATGAGGTGGCGATCCAAATTGAGGCTCTGATTGGCCTTGGCAATGTTTGGCGCATCACGACAGACTACAAACTTGCCGCCGCCACCCATGCACTCGCGGTTAAAGTCGCCAATAACGCCCGCATTGATTGGCTGGAAGGCAAAGCACGGATTTTGCTTGCCTGGGACTACTACCTGCTCAACAACTATGTGGAAATGTTAACCGTGCTGGACGGTGCAGCCGAAGTGCTTAAGGATTACCACGACAAAACATGGCAAGCCGAAATCTGGGATTTTCGTGGATTAGCCTTACTTGGGCTAGAGCGGCTTGACGCCGCCGACGAAGCGACGCAAAAAGCCCATGAACTCGCCGTTGAGCACAACCTGACGTGGATGAAAGCCCATTCGTATATAAGCCGAGCGCGCTTGGAACTACTGCGTAAAAATACCCTCAACGCGGCGAAACTGCTCGCGCAAGCAGAAGCGTCCGCCGTTCGTTTTGACAATGGCGAACTGCTCAGCCAAATTTGCTTTCAGCAGTCTAAAGTCGCCGAAGAGCAAGGCAATTATGAGTTGGCATATCAAGCCTTTCAGAAATACCGCCGCCACTCACTGCAGATGCTCAGAGAACAAACCAGCCGCGTCAGCATGGACAAAGCTCGTGGCTCAAAAAGACAACTGGAGCAGCGCGCTCGTAAACTGATCAACCGCATACGCGCGCAGCACGAATATGATCCGGAAAAGCAATTTTCCAATGTGGTGTCCGAGACTTATTGGTGGGAACAACTGGTTCTGTTTAAGACCGAACTGAAAAAAGGCAACCACGCGGTGATCATGATCCGCCACAGCGACTCTGCGTATTTAGACGTTTGTACTGAACTGGCGCACAGCCTCTCCACCACTAAAGATCTGATTTCCCGTTTGAGCGCCGACCATGTTGCGATGCTGATCAGTGAAAAAGAACAGGCGGCCGAAGAGTTGTTCGCCATATTCTCCAGTATGCTGAGCATCTATCCTTGGAAACGCAAAGGTTTGAACGGCGCCCTACCCGAAATCACGCTGCACGACATTCTCACTTTTCCGTTTACGCTAGAGCAGTTGGAAGAGAGCCAAAGAAAAAAGACAAAGGTAAAGAAGCATGGAAAAGCTGCTGAATAAAGTCACCGATGCAGGTTTTGATCCTGCCTCCGTGGCCGGAGAAGAGGCCATTATTCTTTGGAATCATGTTCGCCAGCATGTTGCTTCCACCCGCAAAGAGCGCGCGCACTGCTACATCATCAGCGCGGAGTATCGCTACGAGTTAAAGCAGTTACAACTGAGCATTGACGAGTTGCGTCAAGCGCTTCAATTGCTTGAATTACCTGAAGACGCAGAAGACATTCTTACGGTTAAGGCCAGCCTGAGTGAACGATTGGTCGACATTGGTGACTACACCGCCGCACTCAATGAGTACATCTCCTCCTCTAATATTGCCGTTGAACACGGGTTTATTGATGAATATGTGACCACGATTGTCGGCATGGGTAACCTTTGCGATGCGTTTGGCGATCACAACCGCGCTCTGCGTTACTATCAAAAAATTGATGGTATTGACCACTCCATCAGCAGCCGCTCGCTGCGGCTACGTTATAAACTCTATCTGCTCTCCTGTTACATCCATTTAGGCCGTGTCAATGTGGCCAAGGATCTTTTAAAAGAGTGTGAAGAGCTGAGTATTCTGGTCAGCGATAAAATTCTTTCAGGGCAAGTTCTGCTTTACCAAGCCAAGCTGCACCGATTGCAGAACCAACACATGCAAGCCTTGCTGGCTCTGTCAAAAGCTCAGTACTCCTCAAGTAGCCTGCACTCGAACTGGCTGTCGATCATGAATCGTATCGAGCTAGCTTATTCGTTATGTGCGATTGGCAAACAAGAACTCGCCAATATGCTGCTGGTCAGTGCAGCGAAGAACATTGAGCTTAAAGCCTCTCCCATCGTTGCAAAGCAGTTTTACGACGCAATGAGTAAGGTATTAGCCGCGCAAGGTCGATTTAAAGACGCGTTGGCGTGTGAGAAAAAAGGTTTTCGCATTGAGTCGGATCTGATGAAACATATCCCGATCAGTGAACTTGGGGCAAGCCAGCTGCGCCGCATCTCCCGTTTTGATCTGCAACTGAAATTGATCCTCTCTGAGATTGAAAACAAGGAACTCAAAGAGACCACGCAGCAGCACAAAAATACCATGGCGCAGTTGCAGCAGGATGTGTTCACCGATCCGCTTACCGCGCTGCACAACCGACGTTGGCTGGACGTCAAACTCAAAGATCTGCTGCTGCATGAAACGCCGTTTGCGCTGATGGTGATCGATATCGACCACTTCAAATCTATCAATGATGAGCTGAGCCATTTAGTCGGTGATAAGGCGATCGTCAGCGTTTCACATGAGCTTGCCGCTTACTTTAGGTTTCGCGGTGCCTCATGCGTACGTTTTGGCGGAGAAGAGTTCTTAGTGATCTTAGAAAATACCGACCTCGCTAAAGCCGAGCTGCACGCAGAAAATTACCGCGAACGCATTTTCCAGTTTGGCTGGACAGAAATTTTAGGTGAACGCGGTTTGACCGTCTCAATCGGCATCACCCTACATCGTGATGGTGAAAATACCCAGCGCACCTTCTATCGCGCCGACAAAGCGCTCTACCGCGCCAAAGCCAACGGGCGCAATCAGGTTTGCACTGAAGAGTAACGCAGTGTGGGGTTTCCCACGCTGCTGTTTTTTCTCTAAAGCATCCCCCACTCGCGCCATCCCATCAGAGTCCATTCCCTCACCTAATATAATTCTGTATACTGCGCGCCTTATTTTTATGTGTGCTGAAAAATCAAGCGTGTCATAAGGATATGCAGAAAACATCACAACTTTTCTGATGATTAATCGCACCGACCATAAGCTACTTGGTTGTTTTGTCCATTTCATAGACAATCAGGCGCGACTCATCACAAACAATGATGTGTTCTTTCGATAATTGAACAGAGGTTAACTATGAATCTTTCAGCTAAAACCGTAGTGGTAATTGCAATCGGGGCGGCGCTTTACGGCATTGGTGGGTTGCCCATGTTTGGCATTCCGGTCTTTGCCAACACCACTCTCAAACCTGCGATGGCGGTCCTCGCGCTGTTTTCTGTTCTCTTTGGCCCTTTGGTCGGTTTTTTGGTTGGCTTTATTGGTCACTGGGTGACGGATCTGTTTGCCGGTTGGGGCGTGTGGCTAACTTGGGTTCTCGGCTCTGGTTTGGTTGGTTTGATTATCGGTTTCTTCCCATCTCTGACTCGCAATCGCTTAGAAAAAGGCGAATTTAGTATGAAAGACTTTGCCCTGTTCGTGCTGCTCGCGCTGCTTGGCAACGTGTTTGGTTATGGCTGCTCTGCGTTTCTCGATACCCTGTTATATGCCGAACCTTTCAGCAAAGTCTTTACCCAACTGACTATCATTGCCTCAGGTAACACCGTACTGATCGCCGTTGTGGGCTATTTCATTCTTAAATCGGTCGCGAAACGCAATAAACAAAGCCGCAACTTAACTGAGGCTTAATCGCGCATGACCATCGAATTTTCTAACTTCTCTTTTCGATATGAGTCGCTGGACAAACCGACGCTAAAAAATATCAATCTAAGGATAGAGAAAGGAGAGAAAATCGTCATCATTGGCCCAAGCGGCAGCGGCAAATCGACGCTTGGCCAATGCCTCAATGGGCTTATACCACATGCGGTTAAAGGAGAAATCTCTGGCAACCTATGCATTAATGGGCAAGATACTGGCCCTTTTGAGATGCACCAATTCACCGAGCAAGTGGGCACGGTATTGCAAGATACCGACAGCCAGTTTGTAGGGTTGAGCATTGGTGAAGATATTGCGTTCGCGCTGGAAAACCAACTGACTAGCAATATTGAGATGTACCCGCTGGTCAAAGCCACTGCGCGTATGGTCGATCTGGAGATGATGCTGGAGCGCTCGCCGCACGATCTCTCCGGTGGACAGAAACAGCGTGTCTCACTGGCGGGCATCTTAGTCGACCATGTCGATATTCTGCTGTTTGATGAACCGCTGGCCGCACTTGACCCGAAAACGGGTAAAAAGACCATTGAAATCATTGATGATCTGCACACACAAAGTGGCAAAACCGTGGTGATTATTGAACACCGTCTGGAAGATGTGCTGCATCGGCCAGTGGATCGCATCATCTTGATGGATAACGGCGAGATAATTGCCGACACCACACCTGACAAGCTGCTTGCTTCTTCTTTGCTGGCGCAGTACGGAATTCGTGAGCCGCTCTACCTTTCAGCCTTAAAAGCGGCGGGCTGCCAGCTTACTGAACATCATCATCCATCGAAGCTGTCGCACATCCCTGTCGAACCGTTTGCCGAACCGCTTCGCGCTTGGTTTGATGCCGCTACCAATGCCTCTGACTTCCCTTCGTCTGCTCCTCTTTTGCAAGTGCGTAATTTGACCTATTCCTATGATGGTGAGAAAAATGCGCTTGAGGGGATGAATTTCGACATTCAACGCGGAGAGTTTGTCTCCGTGCTGGGTAAAAACGGCTCAGGAAAATCCACCATCACCAAACTGCTGATGGGGGTACTGACGCCAGATGCAGGTGCAATGTACTTAAATGGCGACGACCTCAGTCTGTTGTCGATTTTTGAGCGCAGCCAAAAAATCGGCGTAGTGATGCAAAACCCCAATCATATGATCTCCCATCACATGATTTTCGATGAAGTCGCTTTTGGCCTGCGTAATCGTGGCCTCGACGAAATGCAGATCGAGAGCAAAGTGCTCGACGTTCTGGCGCTGTGTGGACTGAGCAAATATCGGCATTGGCCGATTGAAGCGCTGAGCTACGGACAGAAAAAACGCGTGACCATCGCCTCGATTCTCGCTTTAGAGCCGGAACTGTTGATCCTTGATGAACCGACCGCAGGTCAAGATTATCGCAATTACACCGCGATGTTGCGCTTTATCGAAAAACTCAACCGCGAGCTTGGCATCACGGTGATGATCATCTCGCACGATCTGCACCTAGTGCTTGAATACACCACACGTTCGCTGGTCATTGCCGACAGCAAATTGATCGCCGATGCGCCGATGACCCACGTTTTGAGCTCGCCCACTTTGCTCGATAGCGCCAACCTCACGATCACCAGTTTGTACCCGTTGGCGGAAAAATTTGCCATCGCAGACCGTGATGGGTTAATGCGCCACTTTATCGCCAGCGAGAAAGCCCATCGCGAGAAAGTCGACGAAAGTGAAACCTTGTCAACCGAGCGCTGTCACGAGAAGCAGGCATGAAAGAGACCAAAATGAAGTTTGGTATCAACTACATTGATACCCAATCGCCATTGCATCAACTTAACGGCATCACTAAGTTCGCCCTGTTTATCGCGTGGATCACGGTAGTACTCACTACCTTTGACTTACGGATGATTGGCTTGTTGATCATCGCAGGTCTTGGGCTGCTAAAACTCACCCGAGTGCCATTTCGCGTGTATAAACCTTTGCTGCTGGGTACCGCGAGTGTTCTGCTGCTCAACGCACTGTTCATGTTTGCCTTAGCTCCGCAGCAAGGCAGCGAATACATCGGCACTGCGCACGTACTGCTCTCGCTGCCCGGAGACTACTCGCTCACCCAAGAGACGCTGTTTTACCTAGTCACCGTGACGCTGAAATATTTCAGCATGTTCCCGATTGCGTTGGTGTTTGTCTTCACAACCCATCCGACGGAGTTTGCCGCGAGCCTTAACCGCCTCGGCGTGCCTTACAAAATCGCCTACGCGGTCAGTTTAACGTTGCGTTACCTACCGGAAGTGAAGAAAGATTTCGTCAATATCATGCACGCCCAGCAAGCTCGCGGAGTCGAACTCAGCAAGAAAGCACCGCTGTTTACGCGTTTGAAAAATGTCGCCAAAATTCTTGGCCCGCTCATTTTTTCCAGCTTAGAGCGCGCAGACCAAATTTCCAACGCGATGACACTACGCGGCTTTGGTCGGCATAATTCGCGTACTTGGTACAGTTTAAAACCGCTCAAACAAATGGATTATCTTTGCCTAACCGCGATTGTCGTGATCGTCGCGGCAGCGATTGGTAAGCGCTTACTCGACACGGCTCTATTCTGGTATCCGTGGTCGTAAAAACAGCGAGGCCCTGCATTATGCAGGGCCTCGCAATTTAGCATAGTGATTAGACTGCGGTGGTCGCAATCACCTCACTTGGCTGGGCTTTTTCAAGTTTAATCGCAATAAACTTGGAGGTTGGGGTAAATGTGCGTTCACCGTAACTCTCCAGCGGAACCAAAGGGTTAGTCTCAGGGTAATAGGCCGCAGCTTGCCCCGCAGGCATATCATACGCCACCAGCTCAAAGCCGCTCACACGGCGTTCCACGCCATCTTCCCACAAGCTCACCAAGTCGACTTTGTCACCCGCTTGATAACCCAAACGGCGAATTTCCTCTTGATTGACAAACAGCACATCACGTCGGCCAAATACGCCACGATAACGGTCGTTCAAACCATACAGCGTGGTGTTGTATTGATCGTGCGAGCGCAGCGTTTGCAAAATCAGATCCGGAATATCACCACGTGACGTAACGTGCTCATTCACCAATTGTGCTGGCAAAGCCGAAGGAGAAAACTGCGCTTTGCCACTGGCGGTATTCCACTCACGCCGCGCCGCCGCATTGCCCAGATAGAAACCGCCAGGGTGCTGCACGCGTTGGTTAAAATCTTTAAAACCGGGAATAGTCTGCTCAATCAAATCACGAATACGGCTGTAGTCGGCGATGGCCCAATCCCAGTCAATCGGGAAGTTGCCCAGCGTCGCTTTAGCAATCCCGGCCAAAATGGCGGGTTCAGAGCGCAAATGTGGCGAGCGCGGTTTCAACTGACCATACGAGAGGTGCACCATACTAAAGGTATCTTCCACCGTTACGCCTTGCGGGCCATCAGCTTGCTCGTCGATTTCAGTGCGACCCAAGCACGGCAGGATCAAGGCATCACGCCCGGTCACCAAATGCGAGCGGTTGAGTTTAGTGGCGATGTGTACCGTCAGCTCACAGTTACGCATGGCTTGGTGAGTGCGAGGCGTATCCGGTGTTGCTTGGGCGAAATTGCCACCAAGACCGATAAAGACTTTAGCGCGTTTTTCTTCCATCGCCTGAATCGCCTGCACGGCGTTGTGGCCATGTGAGCGAGGCACCTTAAACTGAAAACGTTTCTCCAGTGCATCAAGCAAAAACGCAGGCGGTTTCTCATTGATCCCCATGGTGCGATCGCCCTGCACATTACTGTGACCACGCACTGGCGATAAGCCTGCGCCCGGTTTGCCCACGTTGCCGCGCAGCAATTGCAGATTCACCACTTCCTGAATGGTTACTACCGAGTGGCGATGCTGCGTGAGCCCCATCGCCCAGCACATGATGACGCGATCGGCGTGGCGATAGATGTGCGCCAGCGACTCAATTTCATCGAGTTGCAAACCTGATTGATCAACAATTTGCTGCCAAGATGTTTGCTCAACGGCGGCTAAATAGGCGTCTAATCCGTTGGTGTGCTGACGAATGAACTCGTGGTCAAACACAGGTTCCCCGCCCTGCGCGTACGCTTCACGTTCCCATTGCAAAAGAAACTTCGCCATGCCGCGAAACACCGCCATGTCGCCGCCCAGCGCCGGATGATAATAAGCGCTGCTGGTCGGTTTAGAGCCGTTGCGTAGCATTTCAATCGGCAATTGTGGGTTTTGAAAACGCTCCAAACCACGCTCTTTGAGTGGGTTAAGGCAGACAACCTGTGCACCGCGTTTTACCGCCGCGCGCAGCGGTTCTAACATCCGCGGATGGTTAGTACCGGGGTTTTGTCCGACAATAAAAATCGCATCAGCGTGCTCAAAATCTTTAAACACCACCGTGCCTTTACCCACCCCGATGGTTTCAAACAGCCCGATCGCGCTGGCCTCGTGACACATATTGGAACAGTCGGGAAAATTATTGGTGCCAAAGGCACGCACAAACAGCTGATAGAGATAGGCCGCTTCGTTGCTGGCTCGCCCCGAGGTGTAGAATTCCGCTTCATCAGGCGACTGCAGCGCGTTGAGATGCTTGGCAACTAAATCAAATGCCTCTTGCCAAGAGATAGAGACATAGTGATCGCTACTCGCATCGTAGCGCATCGGATGGCTCAAACGACCTTGGTATTCCAACCAGTAGTCACTTTGCTTTGCCAACTCACTGACACTGTGCTGGGCAAAAAATTCCGGCTCGACTAAGCGGCTGGTGGCTTCCCAGTTGACGGCTTTGGCGCCGTTTTCGCAAAAATTGACCACGCCGTTTTCCGGCGATTCTCCCCAAGCGCACCCGGGACAGTCAAAGCCACCATTTTGGTTAGTCTTGAGCATCGCGCGTAGGTTACGAAAGGCATTGTCGCTGCCTAACCAGCTTTTCGTGACCGCTTTGAGCGCTCCCCAGCCACCAGCAGGGCCAGAATATTGTTCAATTTGTTCTTTTTGCTTCATGACGACACTCCTCGTTCGGAATGACAATGAACTCTGATTTACCACTCGGATTTATTAATGAGCGATAGAAAATAGCGATCCTAGCGTCAAGCACTTTGATTTCGGTGAAATAACGTTGAGGAGATAAAGTTCACTGACTGATTATTCAATGCCACAAATTATTTGGGGCGATTTTTATTTTAGATAGAGGTTAATCGCTATCTCTACGTTAGTCAAATTGATTGATTTAAATTTTAATTGATAGGAACTATCAGGATAATTAAATACAAAGCTTGCATTTTCATCACTTTTCTCGCTATTGCTCTCTTAAAAACAAAGCGTTGAGAGCCATCACTGCCAAACGGGTTAATATTTCAATCTTGATAGAGCTCATCTATCAATTGATAAAAACAATCAATTTGATCTGGGTCATTTTCAACTTTATTCTTGACCACAATCAAAGAAAGTGAAAATCAGCACAGAGTAAAAGCGTATTTAAAACTCAGAAACATTTCCGTAAATAGCTATTTTTTAACATTGAAAATCATTATTTAAATGAAGATTAAATGTTTTTATAAATTTTAATTTCTCTTTAATATTCGGAAATCAGCAAACTGATATATTCTGTAAATTAATTAAAATAGCTGTGGTATTGTGAGCGAAACATCTATTTTTTTGGTGAGATTGCTGTATTCCACTGAGACTTTGCCACGACCATCAATGCTTATTTATCGACCAACTCCAACCGCTATCATTACGCTACCCCGATCCGATTCACGACGTTTTTCTCTCGTGCGCCTTGAGTAGAAAGATATGGCGTTTTCAATAAGCGATGCGTACTCACCGATTGCAATCCGAAGCGCTGATCGTCAATATTGAGCAAAACGACTCAAGTCAGGCCGTTTCAATGCCTGCAACCTCTCTACGCTTGGCGGCTTAGGAAAGCACTATGGATATTAAGCAATTGAAATACCTCATTGCTCTCGACGAAACCCAGCATTTCGGGCAAGCCGCAGCGATGTGCCACATTACCCAGCCAACCCTGTCGATGCGTATCCGCAATTTAGAAGAGGAGTTGCAACTCACTTTGATTAACCGTGGCCAGCGCTTCGAAGGATTTACCGATGCAGGCGAGCGCATTCTCGCTTGGGCGCGCAGTGTGCTCGCCGCGCACGACGGTTTGCAAGCAGAAGCCGCCAACTGCCGCGGGCAACTGGTCGGGAATCTGCGTTTTGGCATGGTCCCTCTAGCCAGCCTTGACCCGATGACGTTGCTCAAGCCACTCACCCAACACTACCCAGATCTGCGCTATCAGCTCTTTTCGATGACCTCGGAACAAGTAGTTGACGCGTTAAACCGCAATCAGCTTGATCTCGGCCTTTGCTATCTCGATCAACTCGATACGCGCCAATTTGAGGTGTTTGAACTTCAACCTACCCGCATGGGGCTACTGCACGATAACCGTTATTTTTCCTTCGACCAGAGCGAAATGGCTTGGGAGAGTCTCGATAAGATCCCGCTTGGCTTGCTTACTCAGGGGATGCATTACCGCCGCTCGATTGACCTTAGTTTTCACAGTCACGCTATTGAACCGCACATTCAGTTAGAGAGTGACTCGACATTTCAGTTGCTGCAAGCGGTCAACGCCGGGCTATGTTGTACCATTATGCCACTCAATGGTGGCATGGAAGCCATGAACGAGCATCTGCGGATGATCCCGATCGCCAAAGCCAAGGTACACTCGCGGATTGGCCTACTGATTCGCAGCAGTGAACCGCGTTCGGTACTGGCTGAACGATGCTTTGCCAAAGCAAAGACGATATTTGCCGCCGACTCGCTCACCACGGCATAAAGAGAGAAAAACTCATGACCTGCACCATCACACCTCTGACGCAACTGAGTGAAACCAACTTCGCTGCACAAAAACCAGATCGTTATCAATATGTAGAGATGGATACCGGACGCACTCAAGGCAGTAAAGCGCTGGCGAGTGAAACAGCGCTCTCCATCAGTTTTAATGGCATCAGCTACGCGGTGATGATGGTGACACCGGGCAACATCGAAGATTTCGTTATTGGGTTTAGCCTCAGCAGCGGCGTGGTGCACTCAGCTCGTGAAATTCACGATATGCAGTTAAGCGTTGGCCAAGATTCACTGCATGCGGCGGTTGAGATCGCCAATCGCGCATTTTGGGCGTTGAAAAGCCAGCGTCGCCAGTTAGCCGGAACCAGCGGCTGTGGCATTTGTGGCGTGGAAGCGCTTGAGCAAGCTTTGCCATCGCTGGAAACACTGCCAGAGGTTGCGCCGCCTAAGCCAGCTTTGTTTTCTGGGCTACGTGAGCGCATTCAGCAAGCGCAAGTGTTGGCTCAACATAGCGGCGCATTGCACGCGGCGCTGTATGTCACTGACGTCGGTGAACTGGCGCTGTGCCGCGAAGATATTGGTCGTCACAATGCCTTGGATAAACTGATAGGCGCGATGGTGCAAGCAAACGTCAACCCAGAACAAGGATTTGTAGTGATGACCAGTCGCTGCAGTTTGGAGCTGATCCACAAAGCGGTGCGCGCCAGAATCGCCACCTTGGTGACGCTCTCGGCACCGACTTCACTGACGGTGCAATGGGCTCGCCGCCATCATTTGAACCTCGTCCATCTGCCCAAAAACAGCGCGCCGAGACTCTACAGCCCGGCGCCGCTTTGGGGAAACGAGCGACTCAAGCGAACTCACCAGTGAGTAAAAAGCAAGTTCGCTATGATGAATAGCTTAGCTCCAGCGCAAGACGCGCGTTTCGTTCCCTTCCTCTGGTTTGGCCGGAATATTGAGCGAGAGTAGCAAACTCACCCCAGCCATTGCCGCGCCAATGTAGAACACGCTGGAAGGCGAAACCAGCCAGATCACGCCAAAGGTCACCGGAATCACTACCGCCGCGATGTGATTGATGGTGAAAGCAACACCTGCGGTTGAGGCCATGTCTGCTGGATCAGCAATCTTCTGGAAGTAGGTTTTGATCGCCAGCGCCAGCGCAAAAAAGAGGTGGTCAATCACATACAGCGCGGCGGCCCACTCTGCACTTTTGACTAAGCCGTAGCCGACGAAGACAAAAATCAGCCCAACGTACTCAAACATCAGCGCCTTGCGCTCACCCACCACACCGATAAAACGGCCAATCCGTTTGGCAAACAAAAAGTTGAACAGATAATTGATCAAAAACAGCAGCGTAATATCTGCCGCCGAGTAGCCAAATTTTTCCACCATCAAAAAGCCCGCAAACACCGTGAAGATCTGCCGGCGTGCACCACTCATAAAAGTGAGGGCGTAGTAGAGCCAGTAGCGCTTACGCAGTACCAGCTTCTTATTTTGTTGTACCTCGGTTTTAAACTGCGGAAAAGCAAACACCATCACCAGCACCAACACGAACCCGACACTACCAGCAATCAGATACACAGTGCGAAAATCGAATTTCAGTTGCTCCAACATTAACCAAATCGAGCCGTAAGTAACCAGCGAAGCCAGTGCGCCCACTGAGACATATTTACCCAGCATTTCCGGCGCTTCCGCTTTACTCAGCCACTGTAAGGAGAGCGACTGCTTGAGGGTTTCAAAGTAGTGAAAGCCCGTCGACATCAATAACGTAGTCAGCAGCAGACCAAACAGGGAAGGAAACAGTCCGGTGATCGCCGTGCCGAGCGTGAGCATTGCCAGTGAAATCAACATGAAGCGTTGTTCACGAATAAACAGTAAGACAAATACCACGGTAAAAGCGAGAAAACCGGGTATTTCACGCACACTTTGCAATAAACCAATATCCGCACCATCAAAGTTGGCTTTTTCTATCACAAAGTTATTGAGAAGCGCCATCCAAGTGGAGAAGGCGATAGGCACGATGATGGAAACGAGCAGTAAGAAGTTTTGCGGTGTTTTCCAACCTTGGCGGTTTGCGGTCATGAGCTGTCCCTAGTTTTGACGTGAATAAGCCCAGCGCGGCCGATTCAGAACAGTCGTCATCATACTCTGCTGGCATTCAAAGGTGAAATTATTGTTACAAAAGGTATCGGTGGGAAGAAAAGGATAAAAAAGCCCCCCGAGATGGACAATCTTCGGGGGGGCTCAATCGACTTCGAACAGTGAGGAATAGAGGCTCTACTACTTCGCTTTATCCAAATCTGCGAGTAGGGTTTCAACCGCGACTTTCAGTTGTCTGTCGTAATTTTTGGCCATGTCTTCCGGCGAGTTGTAAACCAGCACATCCGGAATCACCTCTTGGTTTTCAAACCACTGCCCTTGGTCGTCTTTAAAACCAAGTTGAGGCACACCGTAGACGAGTCGAGACTCTTGCTGAGGCTCCCACAACACCGCCGTGCCCGTACCCGGCACACGTTCACCGACCAATTGGCCAATGCCTTCACGCTTGTAGAAATAGGGCACAATCGAACCATCAGAATAGCTCGCCGCATTGGCCAACATGACACTCGGCTTCGCCCAGCGGCGCTCAGGGAAAGTCGACAACTGATAGCCGTCACGTGTGACTTGGGCGCTGTGGCGCGTACCGGAGAGCACTTCCATGAGTTGGTCGTGCAAATTGCCGCCCATGTTGTAGCGAATATCAACAATCACACCTTCTTTGTCGTTGTACTCACCAAACAACTCATTAATCAACCTTTCGTAAGAGATCGGTCCCATCTCTGCCACATGAACGTAACCCAAGCGCCCTTCAGACCATTCCTCCGTCAGCGCTTTGCGCTCGTCAACCCAATGCTCATAGGCCAGTTCCGCTTCGTGGCCCAGATCAATCGCCACCAATTGGGTCTCTTGCGGCTCTTTTTCTCCCGGGCTCAGCACATTCAGACGCACCATTTTGCCAACTTTGCCATCCAGTAGCGGATAAATGTTCATCTCTGGCGTGATTTCTTGGCCATCCACCGAGTAAATAATGCTGCCCGGTTTGATGATGGTCTGATAGGTGTCAGCAGGACCCGCAGGCAGCACGGCCTTAATACGCACCCCTTTTCCACGGTAGTTGTCATCATAGAAAAGCCCTAAAGAAGCTTGTTCTGGCCAGCCAGATTTTCCGTCGAGGAAGAACGCGCCAGTGTGTGAGGCATTGAGCTCGCCCGACATTTCACTCAGCAGCTCGGCGAAATCTTGGTAGGTACGGATTCCAGCCAAGTGCTTGCGGTACGCCTCACCGTAAGCGGCCCAATCCACGCCATGCAGCCCTTTGTCGTAAAACTTGCTTGCGGTTAAACGCCAAGCATGGTCAAAAATGTACGCCACTTCTGCGCTAAAGTCGTAATTGGCTTCAGCTTGGTAGTCGACATAGTTGGATTCGCCACTCGGCAGATGAAGCTCTTCAATACCGTGATCGCCAATCAGCACCAGTGTCTCACTGTCTGGCTCCATTTCGATCGCTCTCACCTCTTCCGCCGCACGGGTAAACAACACTTCGGTGCTGCTATCTTCAATCATGATCTTGGTGAACTCGACACTATCGCCAACTTGGTTTGCCACCAACAGCGCTTTGTTATCACTCGAGAGGTAGGTAAAGCGTGGCAACATGGAGTACGGCGTGATGCGGTAAGTACGATGCTTGAGTCCGCGCGGCTCAACCAGCGTATCGATAGGCATCGCTTGCTCACCCTCTTCGCCCTTGTCGAGCGCGATTTCTCGATCAAGCCACTTCTGCTCTTTACTTTTCTTTAGATCGTAATCGGCCTTTTGGTTGAGCACCGTGACGTAGACATCCGACTGCACTGCCCAATCGTCGATATCACGCAGGCTGTTTCTGTCGGTTAACCAGTAGACCATCTGTCCATCGGCGCTAAATTTCGGCTCACCTTCAACAAAACCGCTGTTGGTGATCTGTACTGGCGCTTCGCTGCCGTCGGCTTTCAACAGCACGATATCGGCATTGTAAACCGCACGGTTACGCGTCACCAAATATTGGCTGTCGGGCGACCATGCGTAGCTTAGATCTTGGTCATAGTAGGAATAGAGCTGGGTATCATTGAGTAACACATAGTGTTTATCTTCTTCCAGATTGTAGACTTTAAGCGTGTTGCTGTTTTCACGGTACGCCAGCTTTTTGCCATCAGGCGAGTAGAGTGGCTGAGTTTGATCAACTGGCTCATCCGACAATTGCTCTTCTTGCACATCCAATGAGGTGGAAAAGCTTTTGCCCGTATCGTTCACATAACTGTGGAAGATATCCCAGTTGCCATAGCGCTCTGAAGCATATACCAGCGACAAACCGTCAGCCGAGAAAGAGACATTTCGCTCTGCTTGCGGGGTTTTGGTAATGCGTTTGGTTGCCCCCGACAGCAGCGACACGGTATAGACATCGCCACGGGCCACTATCGCCACTTCAGGCGCCACCGGCGAAACCGCGATTTCTGTCGCTTCATAATTGAGATTAACGAAGTGTTTGCCTTGCCCGAGAAACACCTGACGGATATTGACCTCAACTGGCTTTGCGGCGGACTCACTCGCCGCTTTATGCCAGATCTGCCCGTCAAAGCCGTAGGCGAGATCGCCTTGTTGGCTGGTTGAAAGAAAACGCACAGGCAAAAACTCGTGCTGGGTGATTTGCACTGGTTTATCCGCTTCATTCAACCCTTTTTGCCAAATGTTGAAGCTGCCTGAGCGCTCCGACAAATAGAAGAGCGACTGCCCATCGGCAGACCAAACGGCATCGCGATCTTCACCACGGTATTGTGTGATACGGCTGTGTTTGCCTGTTTGTGGATCAAAGCGCCAGATGTCGCGCGCTGCGTCAGAGACATCGCGTTTACGCCATTGCTGTTCCATCGGGGATGGCAGATCGGTATAGAGATACTGGCCATTTTTCCCATTGATGGACAAACTGCTGAGCGGATTCGACAGCATCAACTTTTCTCGTCCACCTTCTGCATTCACCGCATACAGCTGCGCAGACGCGGTGCCGGCAAAGCCATTGTTCACGCTGGTATCGGCATCGCCCAAACGCGCTGAGCTGAAGTACACCTGTTTGCCATCGGCGCTGAAAGCGTAAGGCACATCTTTGCTGAAGTGGTAAGTTAAACGCTTCGCTTCGCCACCGTGCAGCGAAGTGATGAATACGTCACCCGGGCCAAAGCGGTCAGCATTGAAAGCGATCGACTGACTGTCTGGCGACCAAACTGGGTGCTCGCTGTAGCTGTCAGCCGAGGTCAGTGGCAGCGCATCACCCCCTTGCGAAGGCACCAACCAAATCTGTCCGGCATAGGTAAAAGCGATATGTCGGCCATCTGGCGACAAGGCAATATCGCGCATCCAAGTTGGGGATGGCATTTCGGTCTTTGGAACAACACTTTCCTGAGCAACGCTCATCATTGGGCAAGCGAGAGTCATCGCCAACACCACGGAGCTAGGAGTCAAACGTCGCAATTGCATCAGTTTTCCTTATTACTTTTTAGTTATTTAATGTGACCTGTTTATTCAACAGTGACAGGGCATCCTATTACAGAACAAAATCTTTCTGAACAAAAAAATGGCCACAAAAAATGGTGCAACTGCTCACTTATCAGCCAAGCATCCAATAACTCTGCTGAAACCTCCGCAAACCTCGGCGATTTTCTTTGGTTTTTCCTGAAATCAACTCACTAAATTTATTAACAAAAAACCTGGTTTTTATGATTTTTTCTGGTTAGATTGGTTAAAAAACAACAAACAAGGAGAAAAGCATGGAAATTATCGTTCGTCCGACTTGCGTTGATGACGCGCAAGCACTGGTGGAACTCTATTCACAACCGAAAGCGCAACGTGAAACCCTGCAACTCCCAAAACCGTCAGTAGCAATGTGGAAAGAACGCTTATCGAATATTCCCGCCGGAGTGTATAGCTATGTTGCGGTTGTCGATGGCAAAGTGGTCGGCAATATCGGCTTTCACCATTCTCAACGTGCGCGCACCGCGCATACCGCCTCATTTGGTATTGGCGTGCATGACGACTATCACGGCTTGGGGATTGGCAGTAAGTTGATCGAAACGGTGACCGAGCTGGCAGACAACTGGCTTAACGTTCACCGTATTCAGATTGAAGTCAACAGCGATAACGAAAGAGCCATCGCCCTGTATAAGAAACATGGCTTTGTGATTGAGGGAGAGGCGGTGGATGCGTCATTTCGCGATGGTCAGTTCATCAATACTTACATCATGGGGCGCATTCGCCAACGTGCTAGTTAAAGCGCAACCATAGGTTCTCAAGGCCAGCAGTGCTGGCCTTGTTTTTATCAAGCGGCCAAGCTCTGCCAGCGCGGATTGCGCTGCAAATAATGCTTCACATAGCTGCAAATGGGCACCACTTTGTAGCCAGCTTGCTCAATTTCAGGCAGTACCGCTTCCATCAATACTTTACCGTATCCCTTACCTTGCAGGGCCTCTGGTACCTTAGTTGAGGTAATGTGCATCACCCCATCGACCAGTTGGTAAGCGAGTGTGGCATAGTACTCTCCCTCCAAATGCACGCTGTAACGTTGACTTTTCTCATCATGAGTGACGTTATTCACACTATTCCTCCAAAATTTCAGGTATTTATCATTGAACATGTTAATCCCCCTGAATAAAATTCCCAATCGAAATATGCGCGAATACCATTTGGGGCATACGCTTAGTGTATGCGAGAAGGCAGTGGCTCATCACTGCCAAATCTCTCGGGCTGCTCTATCAGGGATCACAACAATAAATGACGTTATCTATGGCGAGAATTCAAGGACGTAGTCCGTCGGTACAACAGAGCAATCAAACGCACAACGTATCCACTTTAAACAGTACGGACGCACTGGCGATGATTGAGCATGGCAGTGAAATGACGCTGAACGTCACCACACCTGTCGGTATCAAGTTTCTAACCACAACTAAGTTCATTGGTTCGCACTCTAACAATGCGATATTAATCGAAGTGCCACAGATCTCGGATGAAGATCTGCGTTTCTATTTTCAAGCGGGCTTTTGGATCAATATCAAAGCGCTTTCGCATCGCGGTGAAGGGGCGATCATTCAGTTTCGCAGCCAAATTTCCTACCGCTTGGGCGATCCATTCCCGCTGCTTGTGCTGAGTGTGCCCAGCACCATGCAGGTGTCGCAGCTGCGCAAAGAGATCCGCTATGAGGTGAACCTTAGCGCGAAAGCCTATTTGGGCGAGATTGGCGTGGATTGCGAAATACGCGATCTCTCCCGTGGCGGCTGCCGATTTATTACTACGCCGATGAGCCGCACTTTCCAAGTGGGCGAAGAAGTGTCGCTCGACATTGTCTTAGGTAAAAATGGCGGCGTGACGCTCGCCCCGCTCAAAGGCAAAGTGTGCAATTTGCAACGATCGACCCATTACGCTCGCTATGGGGTGGAATTCGATGACTACGGCAAAGTCAACGCCAAGAGCCTGCTCAGCCACCTCACTTTCGATGGCACCAAACTTAAGCTAAGAAGCTAGATGATAAAAAAACCGCCCAAACTTGTGGCGGTTTTTTGTTTTACAATACACGGATTTTACAGACGGAAGAAGCTTAACTGCTCTTTCTGTTTTTCGGCTAGATGCGAAAGCTCAGCACTCGCGCCTGCGCTCTGGCTGATACCGGCGACATTCTGATTCACCAGTTCCGACATATTCACCACGTTACGGTTGATGTCTTGCGTCACTTGCGATTGTTCTTCTGCGGCTGTCGCCACTTGAGTGTTGGAATCGTTAATATTGGCAACCGCATCGGTAATGCCCATCAGCGCATCATTCGCTTGGCGCGTCAGTTCATTGTTGCGCGCCAGCATATCGAGGCTAGTCTGCATGCTTTCATTGGCGAGGCCCGACTGCGTTTGCAGCTCTTCGATGATCGCCTGAATCTCTTTGGTCGAATCTTGCGTTCTCGCTGCCAGCATACGAACTTCGTCGGCCACCACGGCAAAACCTCGTCCAGATTCACCAGCACGCGCCGCCTCAATCGCCGCGTTCAGCGCCAGCAAGTTGGTTTGATCAGACACGCCACGGATCACTTCAATCACATCGTTAATCTGCACCGATTGCTCTTTCAAACGCATCACCACTTGCGCCGCATCGTTCAAGGCGTGCGACATCTGCTCGCTTGCCTGCGCACTTTCGCGGAAAATCGCCAACCCTGATTTGGCTAAGCCATCGGCTTCACGCGCGGTGGAATCCGCTGCGGTCGCGTTATCGCTGACATTATTCGCCGTGCTCGCCAGTTCGTTGACCGCCGATGCCACCTGCTCAATTTCTGCCAGCTCTTGCTGCGCGTTGACTTCCGCTTGGGTCATCACCGCCGCCAGCTCAGTGGAGGCAGAAGCCACCTCTTCTGAAATACGCGTTAGTTGATCGACCGTGGTATGCAATTGGCGAACGGTTATGTTTACGTCTTTGCTAAGGTGCGCGATTTCGTTGTCACCATCCACATCGGCATGTACCGACAAATTACCTTGCGCCAGTTCGCGCATCACCGCCTGAAGCTTAATAATTGGAGTAACAATCATGCCAGAGAGGAACCACGCCACCAGCAACGAGGCAGCAATAACGGCCAACACCGTAACCATCGCGGTGTCTTGCACCTGTTGATTGTCCAGATTGCTTTTTGCCATGCGCTCAGTAGCCACTCGGTTAACTTGCTGCGACATGGCATTGATGGCTTGAACCATGTCGTTACCGACACGGCGATATTCGCTAATAAAAAGCAGATATTCGTCTTGCGACACCGAGCCTTGATCATAGCGACCTAAAAAGGTGACCGCACGAGTGGAGTGGTCAATGTAGCTATTGACCGCATCACGCACTTGGTCAGCTTCACGGCGAAACGAACCACGCTTGGTGATCGCATCAAGATCTTGGCTGATGTCACTTGCGCCTTGTTTGAGTTCGGCGAGAAATGCGTCACGGCGATTGGCGTCGTAAATCGCGTACACCGCACTAATACGCAGTGGGTAAACGGCATCGTCGATTTTTGCCAGAGTATCTTTGTAGTACACCAAAGATTCGGTGTTACTGGTGATCTCTTCTTGCTCGGCTTGAAGGGTGTTTTTCGTCAGCCACAACGCGATGAGTAAAGTAAAAGCGGTCAAAAGAACAGGGACTAAGACTTGAGTCCTGACAGACAAATTCTTCAGGGAAAATTGCATTTAACGCCTCGATGATATGAATGAATGCGTCCTTGCTATGCGAATGTTCACTCAGGAACAGTGATGGCGGAATATTAGAGATTGATCACATTTTTGTCCAGAAAAAACTCTATTGATTTCATAGCGTTATCGACATTAAATTGGCATAACGTCAAACAATTATCCTTATGACAAGATGTGTCAGATTGTGAAGAAAAATAGTCATTTGGGTAGGAAAAAGAGAAGGGCCACTTTTACGTGACCCTTGAAAGGCTTATTTGCGTAGTGCGTTGAGCTTCGCTTGGGCGATACCAAAGATGGTATCGATCGGGTAGCTGCCATCGTCGGTCGGCTCACCAGCCCGTTTGCCAGTGAAGATTTCAATCGCTTCGGTGACGTGTTCAATCGCCCAGATGTGAAACTCCCCTTTTTCTACTGCGCGCACAATATCCGGGCGCAGCATCAAATTATGCACGTTAGAGCGCGGGATGATCACACCTTGCTGCGGATGACGTCCTTTGATCACACACACATCAAAGAAACCTTCGACCTTCTCGTTCACCCCGCCAATCGGCTGCGATTCACCAAACTGGTTCATGGATCCGGTGATCGCAATGTCCTGACGATTTGGCTGTTTAGAAAATGCCGACGCCACCGCGCACAATTCCGCCATACTAGCGCTGTCGCCATCCACGCCACCGTATGATTGCTCAAAGGTAATCGTGGTGGTTAAGGGCACACGCGCATTGCGGCCGAACACCGACGAAAGATAAGCAGAGAGGATCATCACCCCTTTGGAGTGAATGCTGCCGCCGAGATCGACACTGCGTTCAATATCAATTACTTCGCCATCACCATAGCAAGTAGTGGCTGTAATGCGGTTGGGGGCGCCAAACGCATGGTCACCGGTGCTGATCACAGACAACGCGTTGACCTGACCGACCGCTTTCCCTTCGGTGTGGATCAAGGTGGTGCCATTGATAAAGCCTTCCATCACTATGTCTTTTAAGCGGCTCACACGCATCTCTTGATTACTCAGCGCCTCTTCCACATGACCGATGCGGATCATGTTGGAATTGGACTGCTTCGCCACGTAGTTCGACTCACGTAGCAGATTGGCGATGTGCGCCGAATGCAGGGAAAGTTTGCCCTGATCAGCGACGATGCGCGAGCTGTGCTCAATGATGCGTGCAATGGCTTTTTTATCGCAATGCAGCATGTTGTTGTCATGCACCACGCTGGAGATAAAACGCGCGTAGTGCAACTCGGATTCCGGAGTGCGCTTCATCTCGTCTTCGAAATCGGCGGTGACACGAAACAGTTCGCTAAACTCAGGATCGTAGTGTTGCAGCAGTTGATATGTGCGATAGTCACCAAACAAAATGATCTTAATATCCAGTGGGATAGGCTCGGGATCGAGCGATACCGCGCCAGTCAGCGTGACCTCTTTTTCCAGCGACGTAAAACTGAGGTGGCGTGAGCGCAGCGCCCGTTTTAGGCCATCCCAAACGTAAGGCTGCTCGAGCACTTTTTGCGCATCCATCAGCAGCACGCCGCCATTCGCTTTGTGCAAACTGCCTGCGCGAATCAGCGAAAAGTCGGTAAACACTGTGCCTTTAAAGGTCGCGGTTTCAATCGAGCCAAACAGAGTGTGATAGTTAGGCGTCTCTTCCACCACAATAGGAAACTCGTCGGTTTTGCGGCTGACTAGCACGTTCACTTTGTAACGACGTGGCAATCTTTTATCCAACGCAGCCGAAGCGATCTCCCCTTGCTCACCGCTCTCTTCCAAAAAGATGTCAGCATTCTCAATGATGTCTTTTTGCAGCTCGGTGAGATAGGTTTTGATCTCCGAATATTGTGAATAGTCGAGTTTGAGTTGCTTGATAAAGTGGGTGATCACATCACGCGTCACATCATCATTGAGCTTTTTGATCTTCTCAGTGTACGCCTCTTCCCACTCGGTAAGCTGGCGCACCATGGAGCGTAAACTCACTTCAAGCTCATCAATGCTGGCCCCAAAGCTCTCTTGTTCTTTGCGACTCAGCGCATCAAAGGTTTCTTCGGTATGCAGCTCTTCACCATTCATCGCGACAAACTGATAATCGCCCTGCGTGGTAATCGTAAGGCTGATGCCTTTCTCTTTGGCATCTTTTGAGATGCGTTCCAGCTCCGCTTCTTGCTTTTGCACCAGCTGATTTTTCAATTTGTCGGCGCGGCTGAAGTACATTTCATTGTCAAACGCCAAAGGCATCGCATTGACCAGCTTGGTCATCAGCTTTTCGATGTCGTTACGAAAGCGCACCCCGACCCCCTGGGGAAGTTTAAGCACTTTGGGCGTGCGGATATCTTCAAAATTCGCCACATAGCACCAATCGTATAGCGAGCTGGCATCATGAGGATGACGATTGAGGTAGCGCAGAATCATGGTGCGTTTACCCAAACCGTTCTGACCGATGGCGTAAATGTTGTAGCCTTTCTCCTTGATCGACATCGCGAACTCGACCGCTTTTTGCGCGCGCTCTTGTCCGACAATCTCATCGATCGGTGTCAACTCTTTGGTTGACTTACATGGCAGTTGTTCTAATTCGGCCACAGAGTAAAGTTGGTCTGCGGTTAGTCTTTGAATCGCCATACCTGCCTCCTTGTTCTTGTTGTTGTCTGGTTACCCTAAGCCCGAACAATTCGGTCATTGAGCGTTCTGTCGAGATGGTTGGGCGTATCTAGCATCACAGTACATCAAGTCTAGTTGGATTTAATAGGATTTTTAGTGACTTAACCTACAGCCCCGCACAACTGGACATATTTCCACCAGCTTGGCTCCTAGTTCATGCTTTTGATACTCACTTGCATTTGATAATAATTTTCATTTAAACTTATGGAAATTATTTTGCTGGGGATTGAGACCGTGGATGTGGAACAATGTTGGTTGCGCTACCTCAAAGCGCAAGAGCTGATGGAACAAGGCCACTGGCCGGAAGCGCACCATTTGTTTAACGATGTGCTTTCACATCTGCCTATGCATATTCAATCTGCAACCGAGGCCTGTTCACTCAAGCCCTGCCAGTTTGCCTGCCTGCTCAGCGGGCTGCGGGACGCCAGCATCGCGCAATCTGAAATTTATAACCGCATGGGGTTGCATCACGATGCTTTCAGCACTCTCAATCAAACCTATGCGTTGTTTCAGTTTCTCGCTTTGGAATCGGGCGAGTTGATCGACCGTTTACGCTCCACTCTAGTTCAGCATACCGACGCGCTGCTCTCCTACATGGCCGCTTTCTGCCGTGCACAGCGCAACGCGCACTGGATGCTGGAGTTGGAACATGTCAGCCGCGCTCATGCCCAGTTTTCGGCGCTCCATCATTACTCAGGGGCTGCTCAAGTGGCCAGAGTGCTCAATTAAGACAAGGAATTTCAATGTCATCGCAACCCATTCTCACGGTAGAGAATCTCTCCGTCAGCTTTACCACCAACGACGGTATCGTGGATGCAGTAAAAAAAGTTACTTTCCAGCTCAACGCAGGGGAAACGCTGTCGATTGTCGGCGAATCTGGTTCAGGAAAATCGGTCTCTTCCAGCGCCTTAATGAAGCTGTTGCCTAACAACGCCATCATCCATCCAGACTCTTTGATTGTTTTTGAAGGTCAATCGATCTTAGAAAAAAGCGAAAAAGAGATGCGCGCCATTCGCGGCGATCGCATCGGCATGATTTTCCAAGAGCCGATGACTTCGCTCAACCCTTATTTGCGCGTCGGCATTCAAGTCGCCGAAGCGATCATGTGCCATCGCGCCGTTTCGCCCAAGCAAGCCAAACAGAGAGTACTGGAACTGTTTAATCTGGTGCATTTGCCTAACCCACAGCAAGCGTATAAGAAGTTTCCCCACGAATTTTCTGGTGGTCAATTGCAGCGTATTATGATCGCCATGGCACTGATCAACGAACCCGATATTTTGATTGCCGATGAACCCACCACGGCGCTGGATGTGACGGTACAGGCGGAAGTGCTGCAACTTATCAAAGAGATCCAAGCCAAAATGGGCATGGCGATATTATTCATCACCCACGATCTTGGTGTAGTGAAACACTTTGCTGACCGCGTACTGGTGATGTGCAAAGGTGAAGTGGTGGAACAAGGTGAGACGGCGACGCTGTTTGAAAATCCGCAACACGATTACACCAAGATGCTGATCAACGCTATCCCTAAAGGCAGCAAAATCGCGCTGGATGAGCGAGCGCCCATGCTACTCAAAGCCGAAGATATTCGAGTGCAGTTTCTCACCAAACCTCACTTCATCCCTAGCCGCTGTGAGTATTTTGAGGCAGTCAAAGGCATTTCGCTGCAACTCAAACGCGGTGAAACCTTGGGGATTGTTGGCGAGTCAGGTTCGGGAAAATCGACCTTAGGCCGCGCTTTGATTGGCCTACTGCCTTGCACTGGACACATTGAATTTCAGGGTAACGATCTCCATCAGATAAGCGCCAAGCAACGTTTTGAGCTGAAGAAAGAGATGCAAATGGTGTTTCAAGATCCCTACGGATCGTTATCACCACGCATGACGGTGGGCGAGATCATCACCGAAGCGCTCACCGTACATCGTCCCCAAATGAGCAAAGCCGAGCGGATGCAACGAGCCCGTGAAGCGCTCAAAGAGGTACGCTTGGAGCCAAACGCGATTAACCGCTACCCGCACGAGTTCTCTGGTGGTCAGCGTCAGCGCATTGCCATTGCCCGCGCCTTGATCCTTGAACCGTCGTTTATTTTGCTCGATGAACCGACCTCAGCACTCGATCGCTCGGTGCAGTTAACCGTGATTGATCTGCTCAAAGATTTGCAGCAAAAACACAATATCGGTTATCTGTTTATCAGCCACGATCTGTCGGTAGTTAAAGCGCTTTCAGATCGCGTGTTGGTGATGCAAAAAGGCGAAGTGATGGAACAAGGAAGTGCCGAGGCGATTTTCCATCATCCACAAAGCGATTACACCAAGAAGCTGATCAGCGCCTCATTTGATCTCGATAGCCAACTCAAGGTGGAGGAAGTGGCCTAGCGTCATCTGTTTGTCGTAATTACACGCTAGTCTTCAAAACAGCAGAATAAATAACAACGTCAGTCATCGTTACAACAAGCAAAAAACAGAAGTATTAAAAAGTAGGTATAGCTACCTTCGGCATGGCCGCCGACCCGTCAGTTGTCTCAGGCTTCACAGACGCTGACAAAAATGCCGCGACACTGTCGCGGCATTTTCACTTTCTCGCGGGTTTAAGCTGGGCTTAACTCTCGGATCCCCATGTTGAACAGAGTGAAGGCGTATAGGTCTGTCGACAGATCGATCATCTTACTCATTGGCATTCCCGCACCATGTCCCGCATTGACATCAATACGGATCAGAACAGGATTCTCTCCCGCCTGCTTTTGCTGTAGTTGGGCGATAAACTTGTAGGAGTGGGCAGGCACAACGCGATCATCGTGATCAGCGGTGGTCACCAAAGTCGCTGGGTAATGCACGCCCTCTCGCACATTGTGCACCGGTGAGTACCCCAGCAGATAGCGGAACATCTCTTCACTTTGCGCCGAAGTACCGTAGTCATATTTCCAACCTTCACCAGCAGTAAAGGTGTGATAGCGCAACATATCCAACACCCCCACCGCAGGCAGTGCGACTTTAAACAGCTCGGGCCTCTGCGTCATACACGCGCCGACCAACAAGCCACCGTTGGAGCCGCCGCGAATTGCTAAGTGCTCACTGTCAGTGTACTGCTGTTCAATCAAGTATTCGGCCGCAGCGATGAAGTCATCAAACACGTTTTGCTTTTGCATTTGCGTGCCGGCGTTGTGCCACGCTTTACCATATTCACCGCCGCCACGTAAGTTGGCCACCGCGTACACGCCGCCCAGTTCCAGCCAGCTTGCCACCATACCGGAAAACGCAGGCGTGAGGCTGACATCAAAACCACCGTAACCATAAAGGATGGTCGGGTTTTTCCCGTTGAGCTGAATATCTTTTTTGTAAGAGATAATCATCGGGATCAAGGTGCCATCTTTTGAGGGGTAGAACACCTGCTCAGAAACAAAATCCTCGCGCTTAAATGGCGCGCTCGATTCGCGATACACCACCGATTCACCACTGTGTACATCCAAGGCAAAAATGGTCGGCGGCGTCACGTAGTTGGTGAAGGTGTAATAGAGCGTTGATTGCGACTTTTTCCCTTCCAGACCGCTCGCGCTGCCTTGTCCGGGTAACTGAATTTCTCGGATCAGCTCGCCTTGGTAGCTGTACTGCACCACTTTCGACAGCACATCGACCATGTAAGTGGCAAACAGATAGCCACCCGCCGCTACCACCTCTAAAGGCTGCTCTTGCTCGGCGATCACATCGCGCCACTCGCCACTGGCAATATCCACGCTGACCACTTTGCCGTTAGGGGCATGCAAATTGGTGTAGAGGATAAAATGGCTGTCGGTTGCGTCGAGCAGCTCGGTGTCCGAGTCAACATGCTCCAGCAGCGTGAAGACTTGGCGCTCCTCGCTGTGCAGATCGACATAAAACAGTCGGTTACCTGAGGTCGACTCATGGCCGCTAATCAGCAAATAGCGATCATTGTCTGTCGTTTGAGCATAGACATAGCGATGCACTTCGCCCTCATTTTCACCGAACACCAACACATCTTCTGATTGCGGGGTGCCGAGCTGATGATAATAGAGCTTGTGCTGCTCAGTGCGCGCCGAGAGCTCACTGCCTTGCGGCTTGTCATAGCGAGAATAGTAGAAACCTTGGCTACCGAGCCACGCCACGCCGGTAAATTTCACATCGACAATTTCTGGTTCAATCTGCTCACCGGTTTGTGTGTTGAGCACAAAGATCTTGCGCCAGTCACTGCCCCCTTCAGAAATGGTGTACGCCACCAGCGAATCATCTTTAGAAAAATAGACCTGATCTAGCGAAGTGGTGCCATCGGGTGAAAAGCGGTTTGGATCGAGAAATACCTGCGCCTCGCCTTGGTCGCCTTTGCTGCGATACAACACGCTTTGGTTTTGCAGGCCATCGTTTTTATAGAAGTAGGTATACTCGCCGCGTACAAACGGTTGAGAGTATTTGGCGTAATTTTGGCTGGCCGCGATTCGTTCACGCAGCGCATGGCGAAACGGGATTTGCGCTAAGTAATCGAAGGTCACGGCATTTTGTCCATCCACCCATTGCGCGGTTTCCTCGCTGCGATCGTCTTCCAACCAGCGATAAGGATCGGCGACTGGATGGCCAAAATAGTGTTCGATAAGCTCTTGTTTTCGTGTGTTTATATATTGCATAACGTCCCTGTGGTCTTTCTATGCTTGGATTGAAAGGAATCGCCTGCCATCGGCTATTCCTTGCTAATAAGAATAATTTCACCCCTTAATTCGGGGTGAGAGGCGGCTTTTTCAAGGTTAAATTGGCAACAATCCTCGAAATGCAGAATAGATCGCAGTTCAGAAATAGTGCGAAATGGTGAGATAGCGCGCGCGAATATGTTCAATTAACAAGCGCACTTTGTTTGGTGGTTGACGCGTAAATGGATAGACGGCGTAGATGCCGAGCTTTTTACCAACCTGCTCTGGAAAAATATCCACCAGCTGGCCGTTGCGAAAATCGTGGTAGACCAAACAACGTGGCACATAAGCGATACCGTGGCCACCGAGCGCCGCTTTGCGCAGTGCGGTGGCGTTGTCGGTAGAAAAGCAGCCAGAGACTTTGACAATGTAGTTACCTTTGTTGCCTTTAAACTCCCAATCTGACGCGCCCGTGGTTTGATAGGCGTATTGCAGACAGTTGTGGTTGGTCAAATCATCCGGTTTGATCGGTTTACCATGCTTGGCGATGTACGAGGGTGAGGCGCACACCACCCACTGTGAGTCGAGAATGTGACGCGCGATCAGACTGGAATCTTCCAAATAGCCAGTGCGGATCACCAGATCGTATCCTCCAGAAATTAGGTCAACAAAGCGGTTGTCCAGCGACATATCAACGGTTAGCCCCGGATGCAGGTTGCAAAACTCAGCCACCGCGTCGGCTAAAATCAGATCGCCCGAGATGGTCGGCACCGACATTTTGATGTGGCCGCTGACGTTTTCGCCGAAACCGGAAATCGCGTCCATCGCTTCCATCGTGGCTTGCTTCACATTTTTAGCACTGTGTAACAACGCCTTGCCTGCTTCGGTTAACGTCAACTTTCGCGTGGTTCGATACAATAGCTGCACGCCTATCTCTTCTTCCAGTCTGGCAATTCTTTTACTAACTACTGAATTTGTAAGGCCATTTTCTTCCGCCACCTTACTAAAATTGCCCTGTTCTACCACTTGGCAAAACAAAATTAGGTCATCTGCTCGCATCTTATTATGTGATTTTTGGAAATAATGAATTTCATTATTTCCCTATATCAATAAAAAATAAAGGGGTAAATTCACCACAAATTAACAACCCCATTACAAAAACAATAAAGGATTTTCAAGATTTCAGCCGAACTCGCCTGAGATTGGAAAGTCAGAGTACGAGGAAGTACCCATGAGTGAAACCATACTTGCCTTGGTGGCCTTTTCGCCGATTGTCGTCGCCGCCATCCTACTTGTTGGCCTTAACTGGCCAGCCAAAAAAGCCATGCCAGTCGCCTTTGGCCTGACCGTTGTCATTGCCCTATTCTTCTGGGATATGTCCGGCACACGCGTGCTGGCGTCTATTGTACAGGGGCTTGGCATCACAGTGTCGGTGCTGTGGATTGTGTTTGGCGCCATTTTCCTGCTCAACACCTTAAAACATACGGGCGCCATCACCACCATACGTAACGGCTTTACCGACATTTCCGCTGACCGGCGCGTCCAAGCCATCATCATCGCTTGGTGTTTTGGCTCTTTCATTGAAGGCGCATCCGGATTCGGCACGCCCGCGGCGATCGCAGCTCCGCTGCTGGTCGCGATAGGCTTTCCGGCGCTCGCGGCGGTGTTAATGGGGATGATGATCCAATCGACACCCGTCTCTTTTGGCGCAGTCGGTACGCCGATCATCGTCGGTGTCAACAAAGGCCTCGATACTCACAACATCACTGAAAGCCTGCTCGCGCACGGTTCAAGCTGGGATATTTACTTACAGCAAATCACTTCAAGCGTCGCGCTTATTCACGCCGCCGTTGGCACTGTGATGCCAGTGCTGATGGCGATGATGCTGACCCGCTTTTTTGGCAAGAATCGCAGTTGGAGCGAAGGCTTGGACATTCTGCCTTTCGCCCTGTTTGCTGGCTTGGCGTTTACCGTGCCTTACGCGCTAACTGGTGTGTTCCTTGGCCCAGAGTTTCCGTCTCTGATTGGTGGTTTGCTTGGCCTAGCCATTGTGGTAACCGCGGCGAAAAAAGGCTTTTTGGTCCCTAAAAGCCAATGGGATTTTGAAGCCGAAGAAAAATGGCCAACGGAGTGGTTGGGTTCACTGAAAATCGACCTTGAAGAGGTCAAAGGCAAGCCGATGAGTTTGGCCAAAGCGTGGACACCTTACGTGCTACTGGCGGTGATTTTGGTCGCCAGCCGTGTCAGTCCCGATTTCAAAGCGTTGCTCACTGGCATCAGTATTGCGTCCGGCAATATTCTCGGTGAAACAGGCATCACTACCGCGTTTCAGCCACTCTATCTGCCGGGTGGGATCTTAGTCTTCGTCGCGCTGTTGGCCGTGCTTATCCAATCGGGCAGTGTCAAACCGATGGCGAAAGCGTTCGGTGAATCAAGCAAAACCTTGGTTGGTGCTGGCTTTGTTCTGGTCTTCACTATCCCGATGGTGCGTATCTTTATCAACTCAGGGGTTAACGCTGCGGATTTGGCCAGTATGCCCGTTACGACTGCAAACTTCGCTGCGGACTTAGTCGGCTCGGCGTTTCCGGCACTGAGTGCCACCGTCGGCGCACTGGGCGCGTTTATCGCCGGCTCCAACACTGTCTCTAACATGATGTTCAGCCAGTTCCAATTTGAAGTGGCGCAAACCCTGACCATTTCCAGTGCCGTTGTGGTGGCGCTACAAGCGGTGGGCGCTGCCGCCGGCAACATGATCGCCATTCATAACGTGGTCGCTGCGTCTGCGACTGTCGGCCTGCTTGGGCGTGAAGGTGCGACACTGCGCAAGACCATTATTCCCACGTTCTACTATCTTGTGATGACAGGCATCATAGGTTTGGTGTTGATTTATGGTTTGCAACTGACCGACGCCCTGATGATTCCATAACCACCATGTCACTGCACGGCATCGCGCGCCACATTGATTCGGCGCGCATGCTTGGCAAGCTTACTTCAGATGTCGACTGCGACTTGTCGCGCAGTCAGTGAAAGCGGATTGAGCAGTGTAACACGCTCAAATCGCGCCCTTAGATTGACAGCTAGGAACCCAATATGATTATTTCTGCTTCGACCGATTACCGCGCTGCGGCAAAAGCCAAATTGCCTCCCTTTCTTTTCCACTATATTGATGGCGGCTCCTACGACGAGCGCACGCTCAAACGCAACACCGATGACCTCGGTGACGTCGCGCTGCGCCAACGCGTGCTGCGTGACATGGCTGATCTCAGCTTAGAAACAGAAATTTTTGGTGAAAAAATGGCGATGCCTATCGCACTTGCCCCTGTCGGTTTAACTGGCATGTACGCGCGTCGCGGCGAAGTGCAAGCGGCGAAAGCGGCGGAGAAGAAAGGCATTCCGTTTACCATGTCGACCGTTTCAGTCTGCCCGATTGAAGAGGTCGCCCCCGCCATTCAACGCCCCATGTGGTTTCAGCTTTACGTGCTCAAAGATCGCGGTTTTATGAAAAACGTGCTTGAACGCGCCAAAGCAGCAGGCGTGACCACACTAGTGTTCACGGTTGATATGCCGGTACCGGGCGCGCGTTATCGCGACATGCACTCTGGCATGAGCGGTCCTAATGCGGCGATGCGTCGCGTGTTTCAGTCGATGCTGCACCCAAGCTGGGCGATGGACGTTGGTTTGCTGGGCAAACCGCACGATCTGGGCAATATTTCCACCTATCGCGGCACGCCAACTAAGCTGGAAGATTACATCGGTTGGCTAGGCGAAAACTTCGATCCTTCAATCTCGTGGCAAGATCTCGAGTGGATCCGCGACTTCTGGGATGGGCCGATGGTGATTAAAGGCATCTTAGATCAAGAAGACGCCAAAGACGCGGTTCGTTTTGGCGCTGACGGTATTGTGGTCTCGAACCACGGTGGCCGCCAGCTGGACGGTGTTTTATCGACCGCCAAAGCGCTGCCAGGGATTGCCGATGCCGTCAAAGGCGACCTGAAAATCTTCGTCGATTCAGGCATCCGTACTGGCCTAGATGTGGTGCGTATGCTGGCGCTCGGCGCCGATTGCACTTTGCTTGGGCGCTCGTTTGTTTACGCACTGGCGGCGCAAGGCGGTGCTGGAGTTGAGAACCTGCTGGATCTCTATGCTAAAGAGATGCGCGTTGCGATGACGCTCACAGGGGCGAAGACCATTGGCGATCTTTCGCGCGATTCTCTGGTAAAAATGCCTTAAGCGATTGATATAAGAAATGGTGCTGGAAAACGTGAGCCCAGCACCGCAGCCATTTCAAGCATAAAAACACATCGGCTGCACTGAAGAAGGAAGCAATGATGGCTAACACCCTTTCCAACGCCACTTATCAACAACTCAAAACGCTATTTGCGACACGCATTGAGCCAAAGAGAATCATCACTCAAGAAGCCAAGCGCCTCGCTTACGGTACCGATGCCAGCTTTTATCGCTTGATCCCCAAGATTGTTCTGCGCCTCAAAGATCTCGACGAAGTGATTTTCGCCATTCAAAGTTGCCGCGAACTGGGCGTGCACTGCACCTTTCGCGCCGCTGGTACCAGCCTTTCCGGGCAAGCGGTGTCCGACTCAGTACTGATCACACTGACCGATGACTGGCGCGGGCATGAAATTATCGACGATGGCCATAAGATCACTCTGCAACCCGGCGTGATCGGCGCAGATGCCAACAAATACCTTGCGCCTTTCCAGCGCAAGATCGGCCCAGATCCCGCCTCGATCAATACCTGTAAAATCGGCGGCATTGCGGCCAATAATGCCAGTGGCATGTGCTGCGGCACCGCGCAAAATTCTTACCGCACCGTAGATAGTATGAAGATCGTGTTTAGTGATGGCACCATTCTGAACACCGCAGATCAAGCCAGCATCGCTGCGTTTAAGCAAAGCCACGCTTCGCTCGTCTCCGGCATTGAAGCGCTTTGCCAGCAAGTGGCTGATAATAAAGAATTATCAGATAAAATTAAGCACAAGTATCGTCTTAAAAACACCACAGGTTACGCTCTTAACGCCTTGGTGGATTACCAAGATCCGATTGAAGTGATTGAACACTTGATGATTGGCTCGGAGGGCACCTTAGGCTTTATTGCCGAAATTACCTACAACACGGTGATTGAGCACCCCAATAAAGCCTCAGCATTGTTGGTCTTTGCCAGCATCGAAGAAGCGTGTCGCGCCGTGACCACATTATCTAAGTTGCCCGTGGCCGCTGTGGAACTGATGGATGGCCGTGCGCTGCGCTCTGTTGCCGACAAAGCGGGTATGCCGAGCTTTATTCCATCGTTGGATCTCGAAGCCGCTGCTATTTTGGTTGAGTCTCATGCAAGCGGCCAAACCACGTTAGATTTACAATGTAAATCTGTGATGGATGCACTAAAAGAGTACACCATTATTGAGTCGGTGCCCTTCACCAGCGATGCTGCAATCGTTGCGACACTCTGGGGAATCCGCAAAGGCATGTTCCCTGCTGTGGGGGCGGTACGCGAAGTCGGTACCACGGTGATTATCGAAGACGTTGCTTTTCCCGTGGAAAACTTAGCCAACGGCGTGCGTGACTTACAAGCCTTGTTTGATCGCTTCCAATACAGTGAAGCGATCATTTTCGGCCATGCGCTCGAAGGCAACTTGCACTTCGTGTTCACTCAAGGGTTTGATAGCCAAACAGAAATTGACCGCTACGGTAAGTTTATGGATGAGGTTGCAGAGCTCGTCGCGGTTAAATATCAAGGCTCGCTTAAAGCGGAACATGGTACCGGGCGTAATATGGCCCCCTATGTCGAGCTAGAGTGGGGGCGTGAGGGCTACCAGTTGATGCAGCAGATCAAAGCGCTGTTCGATCCGCAGGGCCTGCTCAACCCAGGGGTCATCATCAATGATAATCCCCATTCGCACATCGAAAACCTCAAACCCATGCCAGCCGCTGATCCTTTGGTGGATCGCTGCATTGAATGCGGCTTTTGTGAACCGGTTTGCCCATCGCGTACGCTCACACTTTCGCCTCGTCAACGCATCGTACTCTATCGTGAATTGCAGCGCAGAGAACGCGCAGGTGAAAAGGTTGAAGCCAGTGAATTAGAGAAAGTATTTGAATATCAAGGTATTGATACTTGCGCTGCAACCGGATTGTGTGCCGATCGCTGCCCAGTTGGCATTAATACTGGCGATTTGGTGAAAAAACTTCGTATCGCCAAATATGAGAAATTTACGCCGATCGCCAAATGGACGGCGGACCATTTTTCCGCCACCACCGCCCTAACGCGCGCTGGCCTCAAAGCCAACCAGATCGCCACTAAGGCGCTCGGCGCAAAAACGGTCGGTAAACTGACCAACGGACTGCGCTCGCTTTCCAAAGGGACCACGCCTATTTGGTTTGCAGAATATCCGCAGGCCAATACGCATGACTTAGGTAAAGTCCCACTGGCGCAGCGCTGCGACGAGAAGAAAGTGGTTTACATGCCCTCTTGTGCCAGCCGTAACATGGGGCAACAGAGCAGCGCGGCAGATCAACGGCCACTGACCGAAGTGACATTGTCACTCATAAGCAAGGCGGGATACGAAGTGATCATCCCTGCGCAATTGAGCAATCAATGTTGTGGCATGCCATACGACAGCAAAGGGATGAACGAATTAGCCACAAACAAAGCTAAACAGTTGGAAGAAGTGCTGTGGCAAGCTAGCCGAGAAGGAACCTATCCGGTGCTGATGGATACCAGCCCTTGCGCCAAACGCAGTATTGAGCAGTTTAGCAAGCCGCTGGAAGTGCTTGAGCCTACGGGTTTTGTGCGCAAGTATCTGCTGGAGCATCTGCACATTACTCCGCTCAACGAAACCGTCATGTTGCACGTCACGTGCAGTTCACGCCGCATGGGACTAGAAAACGACATGTTGGCACTGGCCAAAACCTGCACCAGCCAAGTGATCGTGCCTGAGCATATTCAGTGTTGCGGCTGGGCGGGCGATAAAGGGTTTACCACGCCAGAACTCAACGCCGCCGCGGTTCATCCGTTAAAAGCGCAAGTGCCCAGTGATTGCCAGCGAGGCTTTAGCAATAGCCGCACGTGTGAAATTGGTTTGTCGCATCACAGCGGCATACCCTATCAATCCATTCTCTATTTGGTTGATGAAGCCTCTGCCGCAAAAAGCTAAGCTTGTTTTCCCTCATGGCCCTGTTTAGGGCCATTTTTGTTGTTCGCAATTTTAGATTGAGCTGGGCATACTAGGCGAAACTGGACACTCAGCAGAGCATACGGGAAAAAACATGACCGAATCGCAGCAACTGATCGCTGAACTGAAAACTCAACTCAAACTGCACGGCGTGCACTATACCGACATCGCTAAGGCCTTAGATCTGAGTGAAGGCTCAGTGAAACGCTTGCTGGCAGAGGGCAACAACATCAGCTTGGCGCGTTTAGAACGTATATGCCAGCTTATCGACCTAGAGATGAGTGAGTTATTTAAGCTCGCCTATGCGCAAAAACAGGGGTTAACGGCGCTCAGTTATCAGCAGGAAAAAGAGCTGATTGACGACAAAGCATTGCTACTGGTCGCGGTGTGTGTCGTGAATGGCTACACCTTTAAACAGATCGCCGAACAATATCAGTTCAGTGAACCAGATCTGATACAAAAGTGCGTACAACTCGATCGTCTCGGCATCATCGAACTGCAACCCAACAACCGCTTTAAATTAAAGCTCACCAAGCAGTTTGCCTGGATTGCCGGTGGCCCCATTCAATCGTTTTTCCAGCAGCAAGTGCAACACGCCTTTTTCAACAGCTATTTTTCCGCTGAGGATGAAAAGCTGGTGATGGCAACAGGGTTGATGTCGCTGCCCAGCAACCAGAAAATGCAGCAGAAGATGCAAAAACTGGTCGGCGAGTTCTACGCTACCTGCCAAAGTGACAATGAACTGGATATCAAAGATCGTCACGGGACATCATTGGTGCTCGCGATTCGCCGCTGGACTTTTCCGCTGTTCGCCGAGCGAGAAGCAAACGCGAGCCAGCGCAAAAAGTAACATCAGATTAGATTTCGAGCAACAATATACGTTACTTCTGTCGCTATTCTCGCGCCTAAATGGGATTTGCGGCACTCTGCCTGCCATTGGAACGTAGTAAATCTACGCACTCATGGAGGCTACAATGTTATTTTCTCGTCGATTTTTCCCTTACTTTTGCACCCAATGTTTGGGCGCTTTGAATGACAATGTCTATAAAAATATCTTGCTGCTGATGGTCACTTACAGCCAGCTCGATAGCTTGCCAATGCCTGTCGATCTATTTGTCAACTTGGCTGCGGGTCTGTTCATTCTGCCCTTTTTACTCTTTTCTGCGCATGCGGGGCAAATCGCCGATCACATGGACAAAGCGCGCCTGATCCGCCGTTTGAAAATCGCCGAATTCTTTATCATGGGCTGCGCTGCCGTGGCTATTTTGACGCAAAGCCCTATCGCCATGCTGGTGCTGCTCTTTCTCACGGGTACCCAGTCGGCGTACTTCGGCCCAGTGAAATACTCTCTGCTGCCGCAAGCGTTGCTGCCTCGTGAGCTGGTCAAAGGCAACGCTTGGGTCGAAATGGGCACCTTTATCTCGATTCTTGCAGGTACGCTAACCGCCGGATTACTCATCGCGCTCGACAACGGGCTGCCGATTGCCGCAGGGCTCGTGCTCGTTTTGTCACTAATTGGGGTGTTCACCAGCCGTTTGATCCCTTCTTTACCTACCAACACTGCGGGCAAGGTAAGCTTCCAGCCAATTTCTGCCTTAATCACCACACTCAAAACCAGCCAGCGTAATCGCGGCATCTGGATGGCAATCCTCGCCATCAGTTGGTTTTGGTTTCTGGGCGCAACTTATCTAACTCAGTTCCCTAACTTTGCGAAAATCCACTTGCACGCCGACAGTACTGTGGTCTCGCTGCTGCTGGCCCTCTTTTCTATCGGCATTGCCGCTGGCTCTTGGCTGTGTGAAAAGCTCTCTTTTGATCAAGTCGAACTCGGTATTTTGCCCTTTGGCATTGCGGGTTTAACGCTGTTTGGCATTGACTTGCTGCTTGCTCTTCCGCAAAGCCAACCGTTGACTGATTCCTACTGGCAAGCAGGAGCATTTATCGCTCAGTCTGAACACTGGCGAGTTATGTTTGATCTCTTCATGGTTGGCGTTAGTGGCGGCCTGTTCGTTGTGCCACTGTATGCTTTTATCCAATCACGCGCCGAGCATGGGCAATGTGCGCAAGCAATCGCCGCCAACAACATCATGAATTCGCTGTTTATGGTCGCGTCAGCCGCGTTGGCCATCGTATTTTTAACGGTGCTCGGGCTCTCTATCGTCCAGTTGTTTGCTCTGCTCGCGGTCGTCAATCTTATCGTGGCGGTATACGTCTATCGCCAAGTGCCTGAGTTTACACAACGTTTTGTCAGCTACTTGCTCAGCCATCTTATGTATCGCGTGACCATTCGTGGCCGAGAGTTGATCCCTCAGCAAGGAGCCGCCCTGCTGGTGGCGAACCACGTCAGTTACGTTGACGCGCTGATTCTGATGGGGGTGTCACCAAGGCCAGTTCGTTTTGTGATGGCGAAAGAGATCAGCGAAATACCGCTGCTCAAACCTCTGTTCCGACACGCTGGCGTTATCCCTATCTGTTCGCCGAAAAAATGTCGTGACACCTATCAAAACGCTTTTCAGCAAATAGACCAAGCGCTCAACAATGGCGAAGTGGTGTGTCTTTTCCCTGAAGGTCGTTTGACCACCGACGGGTTGTTGGGTGAATTTCGCCCCGGAGTAGAAAAGATTTTACAACATAACCCAGTCAAGGTGATTCCAGTGGGTTTAGTCGGACTGTGGGGATCGTTTTTCAGTCATAAGAATGGACATGCTTGTACTAAGCGACCAAGCCGCTTCTGGTCAAAAGTCAGCGTCAACATTGGCGAGGTCGTGTCTGGTGATGTCACTGACCGTCACCAATTATTCCAGCAAGTACAAAACTTGCTTGCTCAAGCAGAGTCACAGTAACGGAATAAATCGCATGCGATACTCATCGCAGCCACGAAAGGAGTCGAGATGAAAATCATCATCTTACATGGGTTGTATATGCATGGCTTGGTCATGCAGCCACTTAGCCACCGCTTGCGAAAGCTGGGCTATCAAACGCAAACCCTGACCTACAACTCAGTCAAGATTGATGAGGAAAAAGTCTATCAAACGATCGATCAGGCGCTCGACCCCTTATCTCCCAACGTGTTAGTGGGTCATAGCCTCGGCGGGCTGATGATCAAACATTATCTTGCGTCGCGACAGCCTTCGATAGCCTGTATCTCCCATGTCGTAACCATAGGCTCGCCATTAAAAGGCGCATCCATTGCTGAGCGTATTAAAGAATTAGGTTTTGGTGCCATGCTTGGTAACGCGCCTAAGCACGGTTTGGATCTGCACGATGACCGTTGGCGATGGCCGCAAAAACTGGGCAGTATTGCGGGCACCCTGCCTTTGGGAGCAAGGCCGCTGCTGCTAATGGACGATCACACCCTATCTGACGGCACTGTCACTGTCGAAGAGACCAAAATCGCTGGCATGACTGACCATTTCATGGCACGCAGTAGTCACACTGGCCTAATCTACAGTCGCTTCATTGCCAAGCAGATTGACCACTTCATTCGCTACTCCTGTTTCAAACACAACAAGAGTTGGGTTAAAAATCGCCATCTAAAATAGACAGCATCTATAAATCCCACCTTGCCTATGGCTATTACTATGAGATTTATATATCATCACGCCCACTATAAAACAGTGTTCAAAATCAGAGCACAGAAAGTGTTGTGGGTTGCCAGAAAAAAACAGCAAGCAACTCCTTAGACCAAAGACCAACTTAGTGGGAATAACAATGAAAATGAAAGCGATCGCGCTCGCCATATTGAGCCTAGCCGCCGTGTCTACAGCTCAAGCTGAGTCGAAAGTGTCAGGATTTTATGTTGGTGGTGGCGTGGGTTCTACCGATTTCGACAGCGATGAAAGTGTGGATGGCAAAGCCGATGGCAGCGCGCTAAAACTTATCGCTGGCTATCAGTTTAACCGTATCGTGGGCATTGAGGCGCAATACAACATATACGGTGATATTAAATTCACTAATCCCGTGAATACTTGGTCGCCTACGACATTGTCGATCAACGCTAACCTAGGATACCGCTTTGACAACGGCTTTCGCCCGTACGGTTTAATAGGTCTTTCAGCGCTTGACCTGAGTGAAACGACACAAACACTCGAAGACGATCAAGGTAGTGCAATCCATTTCGGCCTCGGTCTAGAATATGCACCGCCAACACTGGATGGATTAGCGTTGCGCGTCGGATACGATACCGAGATCTTCGGTATCAGTACCACTTATGTGCAAAACAGTACTGTGGTCACTAAAGACGTGGCTTACAGCATCGGCACGGTTTATGCAGGTGTCACTTACAAATTCTAACTGCCCAGCAGCAGAAAAAACGTCACCAACCGGAGTCACACCACTCCGGTTTTTTTATCTCTGGTATTTGCACGCATACTTTGCGACGGAACGCCGCATAAAAAGAGATCAAGCGCTCAAAATCACAGCGAACAAGTGCTTAAATGGCGATAAATCAAGCAATTGATTTTTTTTCGCTTTACAAGCGAATCGCTTCCCCCTATTATCGCCGCCTACGGAGAGATGGCTGAGTGGTTGAAAGCACCGGTCTTGAAAACCGGCGTACGTTAATAGCGTACCTAGGGTTCAAATCCCTATCTCTCCGCCACTTTTGCACTGTTTAGCTTCTGCTAGATAGTTTGCCTCGATAGCTCAGTCGGTAGAGCAGAGGATTGAAAATCCTCGTGTCGGTGGTTCGATTCCGCCTCGAGGCACCATTTAAATTAGCTGGTGTTTTATAAAAGCGTCAGTAAGTGCCAAGCACGATAAAAGAATAGTTCCTCCTTAGCTCAGTCGGTAGAGCGACGGACTGTTAATCCGCAGGTCGCTGGTTCGAGCCCAGCAGGAGGAGCCACTTTTAGAAAGCCTTATCGCAAGATAAGGCTTTTTCTTTATGCTTCAGAATCGGGTAACCGCAAGTCAACGCTGACGTCAGCAGTTCTTGCTTGACCGCATTACCACATCCTTTATCCCATCAATTCTCTGTCTTCCCCATGGCACTGCCATTTTTTTCCCCGAGCGACGTTGCGTTTGACCACACCTTTCAGTCTAGGCCTCGGCTACGCAGCTTCAAGCGGACAGAGACAATTCCGATTCTTTCTTTTCCTGAGTTTTAAAGCGTTCTTCGTACGCATGCATAAAATCCTGGCGTATCAAGTGTTCCAGATGGGTCGCTTTATCGGTCGGGCAAAAGATCATGTAGTGCACAACTTGCTCACCAGCGGCGGTGGTCGTAATGTGTATGTGCGGTTCAGAGCCCGGCAAGTCGACACCCGCATGCTTTTCAATCATGGCGTTGTAGCGGCGAGCCACGTCGCTGAAATAGTGACAGTGTTCTTCAATCTTTTCGGTTAAAAGAGGGATAAGCGGATACAAGTTCACGAACTCCGGCACCACAATGGAAAAATTGTGGTAAACGTAGCGCTTCATAAAATTGAGGTTTTTCACCGGGTAGGTAAAAAACATGCTGTTCGGCAACGTCGCGGTTTTTCCGGTAAAGTGATACTGGCCGTGGTGCAAATCGATCTCTTGAATCACGGTTGCCATCATATTGTGTTCAATCACTTCACCACAGATCTTGCCCACTTCTATCCAATCTCCGACGCGAAACGAGCGCGAACTCGCTCTTTGAATTGAGCCAGTAAAACAGAGAATAATCTCTTTCGAAGCGACCACGATTGCCACCGCAATCGCGGTTACCGAAAGCGCAAACTGGTTGATTTCCGCTTGCCAAAGGGCAAACAGAATAAGAAGTGTCGCAGCGAATGTGCCATTTTTGGTGCGCGACATCCAGTTACGCTGTTTCTCCGTGATTAACGCAGCATCACCGCGGATAATTGACAAAGTAAAACGACGAATCGCGATGACGAATAACACAATCAACGCGGTAAAAACCAATTTGTGCTGCAAAAGAAAATCGACAACCAGCAGTACGTTCTCCACAAAATACCCCATAGAAAAAAGAGGACTCAATCCCTCAGTTTGCGTAGGCGCACACTCTATAAAACTGGTCGCCAGAGCGCAAACAGCGGCGACAAAAACGTTAACTCACCAGAGTTATTTACTGTTTGCTCAGACGGTACAGGTCAGCCATTTGCCCGGTAACGCGCTGCCCTTGTCTATCGAGCATGAAGAGGACATTTTCTGCGACGAAGAACTGATTAGGCGCATCTTCACCAGAAAGAATCACCACACTGCCGTGCTCATCCCAATGGAATCGGTCTTGCGAAATAAATTGCCCACTTATTTCACCAACATAGCGGCGAATGAGCTGATAAGTGCCGTCTTGATTCAGTGTGAGAGAAACTTCAATACCCTCGCAATCAGCACAGGGCAGCGTACCTTGGTAAGTGCCGTTCCAATCAAGCGAATTTCTCGCATTATGCACGCTGTCAGCAACACTCATCTCTGGCTCACTTTCCGTTGCTTGGGCATCCGCACTAAGATTCTTGCTTGACTGACAACCAAACAGTAGTGAGGCAACTCCCAAAACTACGATTACATTTAGTTTCATTTTCTCTCCTCAATTCGATGCTTTCGCCTCATCTTAGCCCCTTTGCTAAGAAAAACAGCGTCGTTTAGCTATTATTGACTCAATATTGGCAAAACGGATTCTGGTTTAACCAGTAGGTCTGTCTGACAGATCGGCTTAAAACTATACAAAAGAGCAATAAAATAAATTTATATACATTTTTATTGCATAGATCAGCAAAAATGCTAGCATAACCCACATAACAACTAACGCAGAAATGAGACATGACGATTCAGGTTAATGGCATCAATAAGTCTTACGGTAACACCCAAGTATTGCACGATATTCATTTTCGTTGTGACAAAGGCGAAACCTTAGTCTTACTCGGCCCAAGTGGTGCGGGTAAAAGTTCTCTTTTGCGCGTTTTGAACCTGCTTGAAAATGCCGATAGCGGGCAACTGAACATTGCCGGGCAAACGTTCGATTTCTCCCATCCAATGAGCGAGCATCTGGGTTTGCAGCTAAGACGTAAAGTCGGCATGGTTTTCCAGCAATACAATCTTTGGCCGCATATGACCGTGCTAGAAAATTTAGTGGAAGCCCCGGTCAAGGTCTTAGGTTTGAACAAAGCCGAAGCCAAAGAACAAGCGACACAGATTTTAACCACGTTGCAATTGGCTGAAAAAGCAGATGCTTGGCCGTTGGAACTCTCCGGTGGTCAGCAACAGCGTGTCGCTATCGCCCGCGCCCTGATGATGAAACCCGAGGTACTGCTGTTTGACGAACCAACAGCGGCGCTCGATCCTGAAATCACCAATCAAGTCGTGAAGATTATTAATCAGCTGGGTGAAACGGGCATCACCCAAGTGGTCGTGACACACGAAGTCGATTTTGCAAAAAAAATTGCCAGCCATGTGCTCTACCTTGAGAAAGGGAAGATCGTCGAGCATGGCACTAAACAAGCCTTTACCGAGCCACAAACTAGCCAGTTTGCGGACTATTTAAAGCACTAAACGAACAATAGGCTGGCTCCAGAGGGGCATCAGCGCATAAAAACACGGAGTATTACAATGAAAAAGATTTTACTGGCATCCCTTATCGGACTCGTCTCTGCCAACGCAGCAGCGCAGCAGGAAATTAAATTCGCCATGGAAGCCACTTATGCGCCGTTCGAATACATGGATGAGAACAATCAAATCCAAGGTTTCGATGTGGATTTAGCCAACGCGCTGTGTAAACAGATGCAAGCGAAATGCAGCTTCCACAATCAAGCCTTTGATAGCCTTATTCCTGCCCTGAAGTTCAAACGTTACGACGCAGCGATTTCCGCGATGGACATCACCGAAGCCCGTCTTGAGCAAGTGAGCTTTACGGATGCTTATTACGATAACTCAGCGGCATTTGTTTCCATCGCAGGCAAAGTGGCCGATCAAGGTGCTCTGAAAGGCAAACGCGTTGGGGTGCAAAACGGTTCAACTCACCAAAGCTACTTACTTGAGCAAATGGCAGGCGTGACCGCCGTACCTTACGCCAGCTATCAAGACGCCTTTATTGACATGAAAAATGGCCGTATTGATTCGGTGTTCGGTGACACTGCGGTTGTCGCAGAGTGGTTCAAGAAAGAGAACAATCTCGCTTACGTCGGCGAGTATGTAACCAACGCACAGTACTTCGGTAACGGCTTTGGCATCGCGGTCAATAAAGATAACCAGAAACTGGTCGCTGATCTGAATGCAGCACTTCAAGCTGTGAAAGCGAACGGCGAGTATCAAACCATTTTTAACCAGTACTTCGGAAACTAATATGGGGCTGACGGGCTACTCACTTTCACTGGTTCAAGCAAGCTGGATGACCGTTCAGCTTGCAGTGGTCAGCCTGTTGGTTGGTCTGGTTCTGGCGGTCATTTTCGCCAGCGGCGAGATGGCTCGGCTTGCCGTCGTCAAGTGGCCAACAACGCTGTTGGTCACCTTGCTGCGCGGCCTGCCTGAAATTCTCGTTGTCCTGTTCATCTATTTCGGTTCAACACAGGTACTGTTTTTGCTCACGGGGGATTTCATCGAAGTCAGCCCGTTTCTCTCTGGTGTGGTGGCGTTGTCACTGATTTTCGCTTCTTATGCCTCGCAAACCCTGCGCGGTGCACTCAAAGCGGTTGGCAGAGGACAACGTGAAGCGGCCAGTGCGCTGGGCATAGCCAAAAGCCATGCGTTTTTTCGTATCGTACTGCCACAGGCCATTCGCCACGCGTTGCCTGGATTAACCAACCAGTGGTTGGTGCTGCTAAAAGATACCGCTTTAGTTTCCTTGATCGGCGTGACGGACCTGCTCAAACAGGCGCAGTTAACGTCAGCCGCAACCCATGAGGCCTTTACTTGGTATGCCACTGCGGCGGCGATTTACCTGCTTATTACACTAATCACCCAACGCTTGGTGAAAGTGCTCGATAAGAAATTCTCCATTCAAGGAATGAGTATCAGCGAAGGAGGTAAAGCATGAAAGAGCAACATGTTTGGCAATTGCTGCAAGGCTTAGCCACCAGCTTAGAATTAACTGTCGCTTCGCTGCTTGTGGGCTGTCTCCTTTCTCTGTTGATGACCACCACATTGATTTTAAGAGTGTCCGTGGTGCATTGGCTGAGCCGGGGCTTGATCACCCTGTTTACTGGCACGCCGCTACTGGTACAGATTTTCTTAATCTATTACGGGCCCGGGCAGTTTGATTGGATTCGCGACAGCTTTCTATGGAACTGGTTTAGCCAACCTTGGTTTTGCGCCATGCTGGCACTGGCTCTCAATACGGCGGCCTACAGTACTCTGTTGTTTAAAGGCGCATTTAACGCTATCCCTTCCGGACAATGGCAAGCTTGCCGTGCATTAGGCATGGATAAAATCAGAACCTTACAAGTATTACTGCCTTATGCGCTAAGACGTGCTGTACCGGCTTACTCGAATGAAGTGATTTTGGTGTTCAAAGGGACGTCGCTGGCCAGCACCATTACCATTATGGATTTGATGGGTTATGCACAACGCATCAATGCACAAACCTACGATACCTTGACCGTGTTCGGTGTCGCTGGGGCGTTTTATCTCACCATCAATGCGATCTTGACCTTGCTTTTCCGTCAGATTGAGAAAAAAGCCCTCGCATTTGAAGCGCACTAAGTGGCCAGCTCTCAATGCTTATCCGATTGTGATATATCAACGGCAGAAAGCCATATCGCTCTCTGCCCTTTCTATTCCACCTAATTTCCCACCCAGATCACTCTTTGCAATGAAATCACACTAAAGCCACAATTCTAGTGGCAGAGCAATGCACTTTTTCCCTACAGTATCCAACATCAACTCACCAAAGGAACTGTTTATGGAATTTCCAATTAGCGCCTGCTGTCAATGTGGACAAGTCGAATATCAACTGCACAAGGCTCCTTTTAAAGTGCTTGCTTGTCACTGCACTGAATGTCAAAAACTCGCTACCAGCCCCTTTAGTGTTACAGCGCTGGTTCATGTGCAAGACATTGAATTTAAAGGTGAGATGCATGAGTGGCAACGCGCCTCCGAAAGTGGCAATATCAACGCCGCTAAATTTTGTCCCGGCTGTGGCAACCGAATATATCACTTCAACCCCGCGGCACCAGAGGTCATTAAACTGAAACTCAAGCCCGTTGCGCCTGATGTTCAGTCCCTGTTTCAACCGACTACCCATGTTTGGATCAAGGAGAAACAGAGTTGGTACGAGATCCCACAAGGTGTTGAGGTATTTGAAAAGCAATCCTAACCTAGGCTGTCACACAGAATGGGCTGAACCAGCCCATTTTCTCTCTAGGCCGAAAACGTTCGGCTTTGCTCTCCCTTCCCTTTGATCGTATCTAGATTTTCATTACTAACATCCTTATCACCAATGTGGCGACTTTAGTCTAACCTAAATAAAGCGGTCTGTTGTTTACCGCCATGGATTCAAGTATTCAGTCAGATTCACTAGTCAACCTCGACGAATAAGTTTATCGCTAACACAACTTTCATCTAGGTGACCGGAAAGGAGACACGGCATGAACCGATTAACCACCACTTTTTTTCCTTTTATTCTTATCGCACTGTTTTCATCCAGCAGCTTGGCCAACACCGTGAGGCTCGCCAATGGCGAATGGGCACCTTACCAATCCAAATCACTCAAACATGGAGGTTATATCTCTCATTTAGTCACGGAAGCCTTCGCCGCAGAAGGCTACAACGTTGAGTTTGTTTACTTACCTTGGAAACGGGGTTTTGAACAGACACAGGACGGTGAGTTAGACGGCTCATTTCTGTGGAGCAGAAATGACGAGAGAGCGCAGCATTTTTTCTACTCAGACAAAGTGCTGACTCTAAAAACATCCTTATTCCAACGCAAGGGCGCACAGATTATGTGGAGTAAACCAGAAGATCTCGCCAAATACGCTATCGGTGGTGTCATCGGCTATGCCTACGGCGTTGAGGATTTAGAAAAGCAAGGTGTGGTGAAGATCTCTCGCATCTCCGATGCCGACGCGAACTATAAAAAGCTTGCGGGCGGGCGTTTAGACATTGTTTTGGAAGACTCCAATGTCGGCCAAACGACCGTCATGCGACTCGGCTTGGCCGATCAAATCGAAATGAATGACAAACCGATCGTCGAGAGGGACTACTTTCTCATCGTGCCGAAAAAATCACCCAGAGCGCAAGAGATCTTAGATGCTTTCAACCGCGGCCTAGCTAAAGTACTGGCTGAGGGTAAGCTAAACGAATTTGAGCAAGAGTCAATCAAGGGTAATTATCAGTAACGCTACTACTTCGATGTTCCTCTAATAAAGAAATTTAGGGGAACATCAGGCATTAACTGTAATTCTATTTTTTATTCAAATTAATTATTCTAACTCTTCCTTACTGCCATGATTTTTATTATCTTCAAACATGGTTTACATTATTACCATACGAAAATCGAGTCTGATTAATTTTTCAAGTATTTTAAACACAGATAAGATAGTCAAATAATACTTATAAATACAGTATCTCGCTGCATAAAAAAGTGAGCGCATTTATCATCGCTCACTTTTCCATTAAGAGAATTATCACATTCCAGTTTTATCAGGCGTCAGACTAGAAAAATAGGTGTCGATCAATTCAAAGTAGCGCCCTGTTTGCTTCATTTTCTGCAATTCCACATCAAAGCGATTTCGTAATTCTTCACTCTGGCGCTTTTTAGAAAATGCAATATAACTCAAGGTGGTTTGCATCGGTGGCAGCATGATTTCCAGTTTGTCTTGTAGGGCTAACCGAGCGATGATACTGCGAGCACCAAACTCATTCGACACCCAAAGGTCGACTCGGCCAGCACTCAGCATCAGAGCACATTGCTCAGCGGAGTTCTGCCTAGCAATGGTTTTAAATGCGCCAGATTTGATCTTCGAATCGATATACTCTCCGTAGCTCACTTTATTGACCACACACAAACTCAAACCATCAAAACGCTTTTGCTCTACATCATTAGAATTTACCGAACTATCTTGATTACGAATCAAGCTGATATTTTGCCTAAACAAAACCTGTTCACTGAAATAAGCAAACTCTTCTCTCTGTGGCGTTTTAAATATCGTAAATATGGCATCGACTTCACCTATCTCCATATAGTTAAGTGCTCGTGCCCAAGGAAGAATGGTGATTTCAACGGGAACCTCTAAGTTGTTAAATATTTCTTCAACTAAACTCACGGCTATGCCAGATACTTGCGAGCCTTTACTTTCAATATAAGGCGGGTATTCAAGCGTGACTACATGTAGAGATTCGGCCGCCATTGATTTGGGTAAAAAGGTTAACAGGAGCAAACCCGTAGCTGTCCATTGTTTCATTTTAAATCTCTCCAGAGACAAATATCACTGTTAGTTATAGTTCTGCCTATCAAGATAAATCAAGAAATCAGTAAAGTGAGAAAGATGAACTGCCGACAAAACAGATAACAGGCTATTTTCTATCAAATTAAGCGATGATTGAATTTGCATATTCTCTCGCATGACACTACTTTTTTAAGAAGCATCCAAATCGAGAGTGCCTGCCGTGAAAAGTTTAAAAATCGTATTTCTCGCCCAAGTCATTTTCGCAGTCACCTTAGTTCTTCTGGTTTCTGCCTTTATTAAACATCAGAACTTTAAACAGACTTTGACTTCTGAACTGATGCTGAGTGTCAATAACACCAGCCAACGCATGGCCATCAGCCTCCCCAAAGCGGTATGGGATTTTGACCTTGATACCGCGAAAAGAGCGATTTCTGCCGAGTTGAACTTGCCAGAAATTTCAGCGATTCAGTTGCAAGACACGCAAGGGAGCGACTTGGTGTTCTTGCAGCCCAACGAAGGTGAAAACAATCAAGTTGGTGTGGAAGTCAAGGACAAAAGCGCATTTTCAGCCGAGATGATGGTGAGTAAAGAGCTGCTTTTCTCCGACTACGGCGAGGAGAAATCGGTTGGTAAGGTGAATGTCTACTACAACACACACGTACTAGATGAAAAACTGGCGCAGTCTCTACTTCTCAATCTTGTAGAGCTTGGCATCGTTGCTCTGATTATCAGTATCGTTGTTATCGCCGCGCTGGTGGCTACCGTTTTGAAACCGATACGCCAGCTCACCAACGTGATTCAATCGCTCTCATCCGGCGATGGCGATCTGGCTAACAAGCTCGCCCCGGCGAAGTACAAAGAGTTTGATGAGATTACCGACGGCATCAACACCTTTACCGAAAGCTTGCGTGTGATTGTTCAAGATGTCAGCCATTCATCCGTCACTTTGGAAGAGAAAGCGCGTGAAAGCGGCAGTAACGCCCGCGAGAATGCCAACAAGCTTGAGCAGCAGAAACATCAACTGAGCACCGTCGCAGCGGCGGCAACCGAGCTCAACCATTCAGTCTCTATCGTCGCAGACACCGCCGCAGAAACGGCCGATCAAGCTCACACTGCGACCTCCCTTGCCAATCAAGTCAATCAGGCCATCGAACATTCTGCGAATGAAATCATTAACATGCGCAATGAAATGAATCAGGTAAACGACAAGATGCATGTGTTGGTTAACGAAGGAGAGAAGATTACCACCGTGCTCAATGTGATTAATGATATCTCTGAACAGACGAACCTACTAGCGCTTAACGCGGCTATCGAGGCGGCTCGCGCTGGAGAGCAAGGCCGTGGTTTCGCCGTGGTCGCCGATGAAGTACGCAATTTGGCGGTGAAAACTAGCCAGTCAACCGAGCAAATCCAGAAAAACATTGCCACCTTGGGCAGTGCAACCACCTCGGTAGAACAAGAGCTGTCACGCATTGCCTCTTTGTTAGAGAAAACGGCAACCCGAGTGAGTGATTCACAAGATTCGGTCAATCAAGTGCAAGAATTGATCAGCGTGATCTCTGATCGTAACGGCCAAATATCTCAAGCCACCGAGGAACAAAGACAAGCGGTTGAAGAGATCAGTCAAGCGATCGTCGAGGCATCTGAAGCGTCCAATGAAGTCTCCTCTGGAGCGATTCAAAATGCCCAACGCACCGAAGAGGTACTCGACTTAAGCCAGAGCATTGCTCGACACATGACCAAGTTCCGTACCTAAATTTAATTAGTTTCTTATAAAAAAGAGGGAAGCTTATGAAAACGCTTTTGCTTACAGTCAGTGCCTTATTACTCTCCTTCTCCGCCCATGCTGCGACCATCACGGCGGCTCAAGATCCTTGGCCACCGTTTGTTCAGCAAGACAACATGAACAAAGGGATTTCAGTGGAAATCGTTACTGAAGCCTTTAAAACACAAGGATATGATGTGGATTTTAAAATCATGCCTTGGACACGCGCGCTCACTGACGTAAAAGAGGGGCGAGTAGATGTGCTGGTCGCGACTTGGTTCACTCAAGAGCGAACTTCCTACCTCAATTACAGTCAGCCCTATCTGGAAAACTCGCTTAAGTTTATAAAGCGTAAAGGAGACAGCTTCGAGTATCAAAACATGTCCAGCCTGACCGGAAAGAACGTTGGCATCGTACGCAATTATGGTTATGGCGATGAGTTTCTCAATGCGACAAATTTCAATAAACCTGAAGCTAACGATCTACTGACTAATGCGAAGAAACTTTTGGCGAACCGAATTGATTTGACCTTAGAAGATGAGTTGGTGGCTAAATCCACCTTGTCAGGCGCAGGAATGAATCTAGATGATTTCGAGTTTACTCAAAATGCACTTTCAATTAATCCTCTCCACGTCACCTCTGGGGTAGCGAACGCTCGAAATGGTGAGATTATTGCGGCGTTTAACAAGGGTCTGGCCGAGATCAAAGCAAACGGTACGTTCGACAACATCTTACGCAAATATGGCATTAAGTAGTGTCTACCTCTCAAAGATGAAAGGGATTTGATGAGAAGAGAGACCCAAGAAACAAATAGACAGAAATAAAATGGCCCCTCGAAATCGGGGCCATTTTTGACTGCGGCTGACTGAAAAAATGCGATTAGAGCGCAATTTCTCCACCATCTTCACGGCGAATCACGACCGTTGCGGCGCGAGGCCTTACCGTTTCGCCCGTAGGTGTTACTTCTGCTGCATCATCGGTATATGGCCAGTTGCCCGGATGTTGAATGTTCACGAACACCGATTTGTAATCTGGACTAATGGCAAACCCCGTCACTTCACAACCGTTTGGTCCAACAAAAAAGCGCTTCAACTGCGTTTGGTTGTCGGCACCAACCGTCACCTGCTTGCCATTTTCGTCGACCATACGTGAAGGTACGACAGCCAACATTTGATCATTGGTGTAACCGGTGACTTCACTGGCACCGTTATCCGTTTGGATCCACAAGATACCGCGGCCATCAAAGGCCAATCCGTCTGGGCTGGCAAACTGGTTCAAATCCGTCAAACCAGAGCGGTTGGTATCGGCATTACCATTGGCAGGAGAACCAAAGACAAAAATATCCCAGCTAAACTCAGTCGCACTTGCGCCTTCTTCCCAACGAATTACGTGACCAAACTTATTGTTCAAACGTGGGTTAGCCGAGTTAGCTTCTATGCGCTTGGTATTGTTGGTCAAAGTGAGATAAACGCTGCCTGTGTAGGGATCCACCGCACACCATTCAGGGCGATCCATAGGCGTCGCGCCAACCAAGTCTGCAGCACCTGCGGTATTGAGAATGATATCGGCCAGCGAAGCAAAACTGTCTGCTAGTGTGCCTCCGTCTGTTGTCACACTCTCCAGAGTAAGTGGTAGCCAAGTACCTGTTCCATCTTCGTTGAAGCGTGCGACATACAAGGTGCCTTCGTCCATGTATTTATCGCCAGTTGCTAAGCGGTTAGCGGGTTCAGCATCTGCTGCATCCCACAGCGCTTTCGATTCAAACTTGTACAGATACTCGAAGCGAGAATCGTGGCCGGAATAGAAGACCACTGGTTTACCCACTTGCAGCTTACCAAACGTACAACCTTCATGACGGAAACGGCCAAGCGCAGTACGTTTTACCGCTCTTGAGTTCGCGGTATATGGGTCAATCTCAACGATGTAACCGTGACCACTCGCTTCATTGCGGTAGTCATCCATCGCGCTTGCCCCAGTTGGTGCAACGCTAAAACGGGTAAATTCGTCTAGGCGCTCTTCTGCATGTCCAGCTAGCGTTTCCCACGCGTAACGCGTTGTGCCACTCTTTTCAATACCGATACGAGACTGCTCTGCGGTCAAAGTGTCTGTATTGATAAAGTAACCCGGCCAGTTTTCTTCACAGGTAAGATACGTGCCCCAAGGTGTGTAGCCGTTACCGCAGTTGTTTAGCGTACCGCGCGCTTGGCTGCCGTCTGGTGAGAAGCGCGTCACCAGATGTTCGGAGTACGCCATTGGGCCGGAAATGTCCATAACCGTCGCCCCTGTGTAGCGGCGGTTAAGCGGATCGTTGTCCACCATTTTCCACACATTATCTTCGAGTTTGATACGCACAACTGAAACGCCATGTGCGTTAATCTCTTTGCGCACTTCATCAACGATGGTACGAACGCCATTGACAAAAGTTTGACCATTGGTGTGCAAGGCATCTTCATCAATGTATTCGTGGTTGATACACAGTAAACCATCATTAGGATTGCCATTGAGTGGGAAGAAATGCATCCCATCATGGTGCATGCCGAGTGAGTATTGCTGATCGTCTGCGCTGTTGCTGGCATCCGATTTCCATGCAGCCGCTTTACTATTGAGCGGAGTTCCCCAAGGAACTAGAACTTGTGCTTTGTACCCTGGTGGTACACTCACCGCATCGGTTAACGATCCAGCAATTGAGTCAAAATTAAGTACCGCCGCCGCCTTACCTGCCCCTGCGTTACTGCCAGCCGATGCAGCCGTTGAAGAGCTGTTACAACCCGCTAAACCAAATGCGCCAAACGCCGTCATCGCACTGATACCCAGCCCCCCTTTGAGGATGTTACGTCGAGTAAGACTCGCTTCTAAAACGTCTTCAAAAGGCTTGTTTTGGCTATGGTTATAACGCGTCGCGTCAAATGTTTCCTTACTCATAAGTTTATTGTCCCAAGTGTTAATAATTAGAGTTGAGCGGGAACATAATGAGATAGAAAAATGACAAATTTTGTCTATCTTTATGAAAGTTTGTTTGAATAAATGTTATGAATTAGTCAATTAGAAGCGAATAAGCGCAATAGTCTTTGGTTTCTCGGACAAACAACGTTATAAAGACGCACGCCTGAACAAGCAAAGCATACTCAGTTGTTTTTGCCGTATGGGCTTTTTATCATTACAACCCTAGCGAGAGAACATAATGAAACTAGATAAAGTGGAAAACAAAAACCGTCGTCTTCGCAAAAAACTGTTTTTAGGCGAGTTCGCTATTCTTGGTTTCGAAATCAGCTGTGAAACCGACATCCACGACTTTGATCGCTATGACGTTTTTGTCGATGACTTCATTGATTTCATCGATGCGTTGGGTCTGTGCTTTGGTGGCGGCGGTCTAGAGCATTTCGAGGGTTTTATTTGTGCCAAAGAGCGTTACGCGAGCGCGACAGAAGAGCAAAAAGCGCAAGTACTTGAATGGCTAAACGCACGTGCAGAAGTCAAATCGGTTCTTGCAAGCGATCTAGCCGACGCAAACTACCTGTAAGATCTATTTAAGATCTTGATACAAATTCGGATTCTGGTGAAATAAAACTGACTAGATGAAGAGATATTTGAGCTGGCAGTTCTGGGGACCACTCCTCCAAGCGCCAGCTCGATTTCTTTGGTATAGCTTATTTATTGCGGTATTAACTTTACGGTTTGCGGTTGTAACTACTTAGCAAGATTTTTTAGATGCATCTTTCACATCTTTCCAATATTGGATACGGATGCGATGAAGCTGAGCTCTTCTCACTTTTCTCATAGCAATCTCCTTAAATTATCTGCCTAAATATAGGCTTATCTATTTTCTCTGAGGTTTATTTGCCTCGATAACATATCGAGTAACCTCGACTCTGGCCGTGATTGACTTCACAAGTTAATGACAAAGCACCAAGAGTTGCAACTCATTTTTTGAACCCTAATGTGCATATTGTCATGGCTCTGACCAATCTACTTAGCTCATATGACAGAAAAATGGCAAATTTGTTCCGTTTTCCTGATGATTAAAACTCATACAATTCTCATGCCAGTCCATCAGCCTCATTTTTAGTAACGGCACACCCACTCCGCATTCATCCATCGGTGAGAGTGTGACAGCCGCAACATCTTTTCCCATAACAATAAAATGGTTAATAACGACTTTTGCCATCTAGTTTGTGCGAGATCTCTTACACGGAATGTAAGCCTTTCTACTATTCCCAGCTAAGACCATAACCAATAAAAACTACAACTTATTGTTTTTATATCAATTTTATTCAAATGGTATTTTTTCTCACTAATTATTTTCCACAACAGCAATTGTCAGCGTTACGTAAAAAATCAATACTAGGTTCGTCAACAGGATGTTGGCGGGAACAGGACAAAGCCTAAAGGATTGGGTATCTTCAGGATGAAGATTTGATGACTTAGGATGAGTTATCAGCAAGGAAGTGACACTCTGGGATAGAGTTACGCCCGTCAGGATGACAGGCCAGGAAGGACACCGCTAGGAAGGCGATGTAGCAAGGATTAGGTTAAAGGATTTAGCCAATATCATGGATAGATGCAGGGAGCACTATCAGTAGCTGGATTGCTGCGAAAGAGAATAAGCCCCGTCTGGGAAACCAGGCGGGGTTTTATTTTTATCCCTAAACAAGATCGCTGCACAAAAAGTTGTGTTTTTGCACATTTTCAACCATCAGTGCTAGAGAACCTTGCAGAGATCGATTAAGTTGCTACCAGTGGTTACTAAACGTTCAAGAAATGAAGGGCTGTTTGGCAAGATCGATTACCGATAACGCGCTGTCACCCTAGCTGAGAACATAGGTAGAAGAAAAAAACAATCGCATCGGATGAGTTTCCTCTTCTATTATTACTAAACAGGTAGCCCGCCACTTGTTGCATTTTCCCGATTAGATGGTTATTTTCAGACGGCCAGAAGTCTAATCGGACCAGTTGTAACTCACGCTACCATAACCAATTTTTCTAATATCCGACGCCTTTTTCACTTGACAATCATTAGCCGTAAGGGATGCCACGTTGATAGAATATTTTTATCATTACGATGATTTTTTTTCGTTTTCATCGCTAGTTAAAAAAATCTAAGGTGCGCACCTCAAAAACGATGTGGTGTTCTACCACAATCCTGAATCGTGTGAACGAATGGTTTTTGCCCGCATTATTTAAGGGGTATGTCACATCATTTAAACCCGTTCGCTTTATTCTTAAATGATTTGAAATTGGTAATGACTTACTAAGGAAATGCCATGCGTATTGCTATTCTTTCTCGTAATGAGAGTCTATATTCCACCACTCGCTTAAAGCAGGCTGGTGAAGCACGTGGACACCAAGTGGATGTCATCGACACGTTGCACTGCTATATGGACATTACGAGCAACAACCCTAAGATTCGCTACAAGGGTGAAGAATTGCCGGAGTATGACGCTGTCATTCCACGCATTGGCGCTTCAGTGACTTTCTACGGTACCGCAGTGGTTCGCCAGTTTGAAATGATGGGTACATTCTGTATCAACGAATCGGTTGCCATTAGCCGCTCGCGCGACAAACTGCGTTCTTTGCAGTTGTTATCGCGCAAAGGCATTGGCTTACCACGCACTGGTTTTGCACATCATCCAGATAATATCCAAGACGTAATCAAAAACGTTGGTGGCGCTCCGCTGGTGATCAAGCTTCTTGAAGGCACTCAAGGCATTGGTGTGGTATTGGCTGAAACCAGCAAAGCAGCTGAGAGCGTGATCGAAGCCTTTATGGGTCTGAAAGCCAACATTATGGTGCAAGAGTTTATCGAAGAAGCCAAAGGGGCTGACATTCGTTGTTTTGTGGTTGGCAATAAAGTGATTGCGGCGATGAAGCGCCAAGCGAAAGAAGGCGAGTTTCGCTCCAATCTGCACCGTGGCGGGACTGCACAGCTGATTCGTCTCAGTAAAGAAGAGCGCGCGACCGCCATCAATGCGGCGAAAGCAATGGGACTGAACCTTTGCGGTGTGGACATTCTCCAGTCGAAAAACGGCCCTGTGGTCATGGAAGTGAACTCTTCTCCTGGCCTAGAAGGGATCGAGAAAGCCACGCAAAAAGACATCGCTGGCATGATCTATGAGTTTATCGAAAAGAACGCGAAGCCGAATGCTAATCGCACACGAGGCAAAGGATAATCATCCGCGGTGAAAGCGAGCCTTTCACTATACTTAAAATTGCGTAGCAAGCTTGGATATATACTATGACTCAGAAATTGATCATCGGAAATACTGAAGCTGTCTGCTTACCAGAGTTAGGGATTACTCACTTAGAGACGCGAATTGATACTGGCGCGCAGACTTCTTCTCTGCACGTTGATAATCTACTTTGTCTGAGAAAGAAAGGCAGAAAGTACGTCGAGTTTGACCTTCATCCTGATGTCTATCATTTGGAAAAAATTGTGCGTTGCAGTGCGCCTCTTAAAGCATGCAGAAAAGTGAAATCTTCCAACGGAACCTTTGAGCACCGCTGTGTGATCGAAACCCTGTTGCGAATGGGAGACCAAGAGTGGCCGATTGAAATCACGCTTAGTAACCGCCAAGATATGACCTACATGATGTTGTTAGGCCGTCAAGGCATGTCAAATAAAGTCCTAGTGGACCCAAGTCAGTCTCACATTTTGGTATCTTGAGCTGGTAGGAGGAGATTTTCTCCTCCTCACTCTCTTTTACGACCTTTCTTGCTGCCTACCGCGAAACGCCATAGTGAACCAGCTAATCCTCTCAGCTTGACTTGCGTTACACGCCAATGTGTTGCTGGGCTGCGCGGCGCTGTACTCAGAATGTGCTGATAAGCAATTTCATCAAATACCACCTGTCCTCCATGCGCAGCAAGTAGCATTTTCGGCTGCATTTCGAACACTCGCTTAAGCGATGTACGATATTTATTGGGATGAAAAACTGGAAAAGGCGCGATTAGATGCTTTTTCACTTCCACCATTAAATCTGCGACATAGAGAATATCTTGCTGAGGATGATAGACCGAGAGATCGCGATCGGTATGCCCCGGCGTTTCTAAAATTTGCCAATCTTCAAAGCCCGGAATCGGTTGACCGTCACACAAGCGGTAGTCCGGTTTAAGCCGCCTCGAATACCAAAGATTACGCTTTGGCTTTTTTAGTCGATTAGCCATCCAACGTGCTAACGCTAGATCGGTTAAATGCATCAAAAAACCATCCCAGCCGTGATACCAATCGTGCGTTTTGTCAGCCGAGACCAGTTTGCACCCTGTCAAACGTCGCAGAAGATGTGCCCCACCCGCGTGATCTGGGTGCATGTGCGTCACCACCACCACTTTGAGGTCAGAGAATGACTTTCCCAACTCGTGCTCAATAAATTGCTTAAGATAGGGAATATCGGCCCGGCTTGCTCCATCCAAGAGCATCAGTTTGTCAGGGTATTCCGCCAAATACATGATCTGGATATAACCTTGAATTGTATGTAATCTCACCAAAATTTCCCTTTATTGCCTTTAGTTGGGCATCTTATCCGTGACTCAATCTGGTCTGACCAATAGATTAGCAACAAATTTGTACAACGTCAGCTATGCGCCACATTAACGGGGAAATCGTGTGGACCGAAATTTAAGACTCCTCGCTAAAAACAAAAATCCCTCAATCAACGCTGAGGGATTTTTTAATTTTTTGGCCTGAAAAACGCGTTTAAGTTAACTCATTTCGCTCAGTGTTACTCACTGTCCATTTCGCAATCGGTACAACTTTGTAGGGCAATTTCGTGTTCGAACACGATTGTCTCGTTACCTTGTACGGTGAGATCGGCGATTTCAGCCGCGACTTCTTGTTCATCTTCTTCTTCTACTTGATCCACCAGCTCTTCTTCTGAGTAGCCGTAGAAATTAAGCAACAAGTAATCACGCGCTTCTTCTTTGGTGCAAGTCACGTTGACCGCCAGATCAGGTTCAACATTGTCTTGTGCAGTAATTACTGCCACTTGCGCTAACACATCCTCTTTCATCGCTGCCGTTAGCCAACCCAGATCCGTGCTGACGGTGGTTTTTTTACAGTTAAAACAAGGAAGTGGATGAAAGTAATATTGGAAATTAGTCATAAGTCATTTCTTCTGTGAGTGTTGAATAGCAGGATTATGCGCGATTTCTCGCAAAATACTATCTCAATAGAGATGGAAATCAGAATTGCTGTTCTGCGGCGAACTCGCGCTAACACGATGAGGCAAAATCCTCCTATAGAACGCTTTTATTCTTGACCTTCCCCTAGGGTTAAGCTTTAAAGTACAGCTAAGTTTTTCATTAAAGGCACGACATGCGTTTCTCTTCTGTTCGCATCTTCTGGATATCCATCATCAGCATGTTTGCCATGCTGACCTCTGGTATTGTTTCCAGCGCGCCTTTAATGACTTTTCAGATGCTAAGCGCAGTGCAATCTCAAAGTACGGTGCAGTCTCAAAGCACCATGACATCCGATTGTGGTATGAGCGTGAAGGTGGTTGATCCCCACGCGATGCACTCTGGAAGCCATCAATCGGCAAACTCTCAAGCCGAAAGCAATCAAGCAGCTAAGACGCCAACCAACCACTGCGCCACTGACGCCCCATCGATACACAATTGCTGTACTGCGGCCTGTGTCAGTGTCTTTGCGTTTTTGCCCCAAACTGCGCACTCCTTACCTGTCTCTTACAACATGGCGCTGATCCCTCGTGAATCAACGGCTTGGTCTATTGAAAGACAGCAATCTCTTTATCGCCCTCCAATAGCGTAATCCGATCATCAATATGTCGTATCACAAGCTCTAACGAGCTGTGGTGTGTATTTTCACGTCGCTTTTTGACGTGCAGATTGGATTATGAAAATGAAACCAAGCTTATTGGCGCTGTGTATCAGCGTTTCCGCTCTGGTTGCAACTCCAGTGATGGCGCAGTCTTCCACTGCCCCAACAGGTCAGTTGCTCTCACAGAGCGATCCTTTAACCCTGCTGATTGAACAGGCTCTGGCGAATGACGCCAGCCGCAAGCAGATTTTTGCCCAATCACAAGCCATGCGGGAAAGCGGCGTTGCAGCCTCTACCTTGATGGATCCCAAACTGAAAGTGGGCTTTGGTGGTTTACCGGTCGATAGCTTTAAGTTCGACGAAGACCCAATGACCAACATTTCTGTCGGTCTAATGCAGCAGTTTGAACGAGGTTCAACGTTAGACTTACAGAGTAAAAAAGCCACTCAGCAAGCCGATGGTATGGCGCTTCAAGTCGACACCCGCGAACGGGAAGTGGCCAACAGTATGACGCAACTTTGGCTGGAACTCGGCTATCAGCAGCAAGCTGAACGCGTTCTGCTTGAAAATCAGCGCTTAATGCGTGAGCTAGAAAGTTTCATTAGCACCAACTATTCGATTGCTAAGAGTGAAGCCCAGGACCTGCTCAATGCGCAGTTGCAAGTCAGCCAATTAGAAGAAAAGCTGCAAGCCAACCAGCAGATGCAACGCCGCATTCTGGCACAAATGTCCGAATGGCTCGGCAGCGAATGGCTGTACCAACAACGCGATCTCAAAGCGAGTAATCAACTCAATTGGGATGCGTTAGAGCGTTTATTGTCGGCGTCATCCACGACTCAGCACTTCGCCCTATTGGCCCAACATCCGATGGTGCAAATGGCCAACGCCAATATTGCGGTCAGCCAAACGCAAGTAGAGCTTGCCGAGCAATCTTACACCCCTCAATTTGGTGTCGAAGTGATGTATGCCTACCGCCAAGCCAACAATATGAAGGGGGAGCCCGCCTCCGATCTGGTTAGCGCGTATCTCACGATGGATATCCCACTGTTTACCGGAAATCGTCAAGACCGAGCACACGCTGCGGCCCAATATCAGGTGGGTGCGGCTCAATCGCAAAAAGATCTCCTCCTGGCGCAGATGAACGCCAAAGTGAACGCGTTATTGGTGGATAGAAGCAATCTCGAACAGCGCTTTGAACGCTACCAAAATACCTTGCTTGAACAAGCCAAAGCGCGCACCAAAGCTGTTGAGCGGGGCTACCAAAACAGCACTGCACAATTTAACGACGTGATCGCCGCAACCAGAGATGAATTGGCAGTGGAGTTGGAGTCGCAGCGCCTTCTCACCGACCTCAATCAAGTGAACAGTAATCTTGCGATGTTGCTTGGCGGCTTCACCTATACCGTCACCCAACCCGAACTCGCGGATATTGACGCGAACCGTCGCTAATTTGCCAAGGAATTACAGAATGAAATCACTACAAATCGCAACGGTTGCCCTACTGATTGGCGCTGCACTCGGCTTTACGGCTAATCAATATTTCAATGCTCATGACATGAGTGCCATGGCTGCTACCGACAACAAAGCAAGTCATGAGCCGTTGTATTGGGTTGCGCCAATGGACCCAAATTACAAACGCGATAAACCCGGCAAGTCACCTATGGGTATGGATCTCATTCCCGTCTATGCCGACGATCTCGCAGGGGCAAACGACAAGCCCGGAACGGTGAAGATCGACCCTTCAGTTGAAAACAACCTAGGGGTAAAAACGGCCGCAGTCGAACTGGCCAAGCTATCACCACGCATCGAAACCGTGGGTTACATAGCGTTTGACGAAAGCCAGCTGTGGCAGACCAACGTACGCGTGTCTGGCTGGGTGGAAAAACTGTATATCAACGCCGTAGGTGAGCAGGTGAAAAAGGGCGAGGTTCTCTTTACCCTCTACTCTCCTGAACTGGTCAAAGCGCAAGAAGAACTACTCAATGCCAAACGCACTGGCCGTGATGGGCTGGTTAAAGGCGCGACAGAGCGATTACTTTCTTTGGGCGTCGACCGCGAACAGATCAACCAAGTGATTCGACGTGGTAAAGCATCACAAACCATCGAGATCAAAGCGCTCGCTAATGGCGTTATCGCCAGTCTCAACATTCGCGAAGGTGGCTACTTATCACCCGCACAAGCGGTCATCAGTGCTGGCCCTCTCAATGAAGTGTGGGTAGATGCGGAAGTGTTCGAGCGACAAGCACACTGGTTAACTAATGGTAGCCAAGCGAGCATGACGTTGGATGCACTGCCCGGCAAAGCTTGGCAAGGTGAGGTCGACTACGTTTACCCCATTCTTGATCCGAAAACACGCACATTGCGCATGCGTCTTAAGTTTGCCAACCCAAATGGCGAACTCAAACCAAACATGTTCGCCAACATCACCTTGCAGCCCGTCAGCGACTCCGAAGTGCTCACCGTACCAAAATCTTCGGTGATCCGCTCAGGTGGTATGACGCGTGTGGTTTTGGCGCAAGGTGACGGTAAATACCGCTCAGCACGCATCGAAACCGGCCGAGAAGCCGATGACAAAGTGGAAGTACTCCAAGGCTTAAACCAAGGGGATCGCATTGTCACCTCTGCGCACTTTATGCTTGATTCGGAATCGAGCCAAACGGCCGATCTTTCGCGCATCAATGGTGTTGAAGCGCCAGCAGAAACCGCGTGGGCCAAAGGCGAAATCACCGATCTTATGGCCGATCACGGCATGTTAACCATTAACCACCAGCCTGTACCAGAGTGGAATTGGCCCGGCATGACGATGAATTTCAACGCCGCGCAAGGGGTGGATTTAACCAAGCTTGCCAAAGGACAGGCCATCGAATTCGAAATGCAAAAAACCGCCGACGGCCAATACCAAATCGTCGCTATCAAGGCAGACAACAGCGCCATTGCGTCTGAAGTTTGGCTCAGTGGGGATATCTCCATGTTGATGGCGGATTTTGGCATGGTTACCCTCTCCCACCTTCCTGTCGCTGAATGGAACTGGGATTCAGGTGAAATGAACTTCTCTGTGGGTGAAGAGATCAATTTGTCGGGCTTTGAAGAAGGACAGAAAGTACGATTTCTAGTTGCTAAAGTGGGCTCTGACTACCAGTTGAAACAACTTGAAGCGATGGGAGGTCAATAATGATAACAGCGATCATTCGTTGGTCTCTCAACAACCGTTTTCTGGTGTTGATAGCCACACTATTTCTTACCCTGGGCGGGCTGTACAGCGTTAAAAACACGCCCGTCGATGCGCTCCCCGATCTCTCTGATGTGCAGGTGATCATCAAAACCAGTTACCCAGGTCAAGCGCCGCAGGTCGTGGAAGATCAAGTTACCTACCCACTCACCACCGCCATGTTAGCGGTGCCGGGTGCCGAAACAGTGCGCGGTTACTCGTTTTTTGGTGATTCCTACGTCTACATCATCTTCAACGATAAAACCGACATGTATTGGGCGCGCTCTCGCGTTTTGGAGTATTTAAGCCAAGTGGCGCCAAAACTGCCACCCAATGCCAAGCCGACACTCGGCCCCGATGCGACGGGTGTGGGCTGGATCTACAGCTACGTGCTGCAAGACAAAACAGGCAAGCATGATTTAGCTCAGCTACGAAGCCTACAAGACTGGTTCCTAAAGTATGAGCTGCAAACCGTCGAAGGGGTGTCGGAAGTCGCCACTGTTGGCGGTATGGTCAAACAATACCAAGTGCAGATCGATCCTGCGAAATTGCGTGCTTACAACTTAACGTTGCAGCAAATCAACATGGCGATTCAGAACGGCAACCAAGAAACGGGCGCCTCAGTGATTGAGGTGGCAGAAGCCGAACACATGGTGCGCACCACGGGCTATCTCAGCAGCGTTGAAGATATTCAGTCCCTACCGCTTAAGGTGACCGATAAAGGTACACCACTACTACTGGGTGACATTGCCGATATCAACATTGGCCCACAAATGCGCCGCGGCATCTCTGAATTTAATGGTGAAGGGGAAGCCGTGGGTGGCGTGATCGTGATGCGTTTTGGCGAAAATGCCAGCCAAGTGATCGACAACGTCAAAGCAAAACTGGCAGACTTGCAACGCAGCCTACCAGAAGGCGTGGAAATCGTGTCGACTTACGATCGCTCGACCCTGATCAATGCGGCGGTTGAAAATCTTTGGAAAAAACTCGCCGAAGAGTTCATTGTGGTGGCGGTGGTTTGTGCGCTGTTCTTGTTCCACATTCGTTCATCCTTGGTCATCGCACTGAGCCTCCCTGTCGGTATTCTCTCCGCCTTTATTGTCATGCACTGGCAAGGAATTAACGCCAACATCATGTCTCTCGGTGGCATCGCCATTGCGATTGGGGCCATGGTGGATGGGGCGATCGTGATGATCGAAAACGTCCACAAGCACATTGAACGCACACCGCTTACGGATAAAAACCGCTGGCAAGTGATAGGTAAAGCGGCTGAAGAAGTCGGCGCGCCGCTGTTCTTCTCACTGCTTATCATCACGTTAAGCTTTGTTCCCGTGTTCGCACTGGAAGGCCAAGAAGGCAAGATGTTCTCACCACTCGCCTTCACCAAAACCTACGCAATGGCGGCCGCGGCGGGGCTGGCCATTACCTTAGTCCCCGTTCTGATGGGGTATTTCATTCGTGGGAAGGTGCTTTCTGAACATAAAAACCCGGTCAACCGTGGTTTAGTTGCTCTGTATCGCCCACTACTTAACCTCAGCCTAAAATACCCAAAATCGATGATCGTGCTGGCATTGGGATTGATGGCATCGGCTTACTACCCGACCAGTCAATTGGGCAGTGAATTTATCCCGCCATTGGATGAAGGCGACTTGATGTACATGCCAACCACTTATCCGGGCATTTCCATCGGTAAAGCGCGTGAGCTGTTGCAACAAACCAACAAGCTGATCAAAACCGTACCGGAAGTGGAAACGGTGTGGGGCAAAATTGGCCGTGCCGATACCGCAACCGATCCCGCGCCACTGACGATGATCGAGACGGTTATTCAGCTCAAACCGCGCGACCAATGGCGTGAAGGCGTGACGACAGAATCACTTCGCAAGGAGTTTGATAACCTTGTTCAGTTCCCGGGCTTAACCAACGCATGGGTGATGCCGATCAAAACCCGCATCGACATGCTTGCCACAGGTATCAAAACACCGATCGGCATTAAGATCGCCGGTCCTGATTTGAAAGTAATCGAGCAGATCGGCTCACAACTCGAACCGATCCTCAAAGGCGTGCAAGGCACCGCGTCTGTTTACGCTGAACGTGTTGCGGGTGGGCGCTATGTCACCATCGACATCAAACGTAAAGCGGCAGCACGTTACGGTTTGAGCATTAAAGATGTTCAACAAGTGATTTCCACCGCGGTTGGCGGCATGAACGTGGGAGAAACCATTGAAGGTCTGGAACGCTACCCCATCAATGTGCGTTATCCGCAAGACTACCGTGATTCCGTGGTCAAATTGCAAAACCTACCACTGGTAACGCCAAACGGAGCACGCATTGCACTCGCCGATGTGGCAGACATTCGCTATGAAGATGGTCCACCGATGATCAAAACCGAAAACGCGCGTCCAAACGGTTGGGTGTTTGTCGATATTGATGGTCGCGATTTGGGCTCTTACGTGCAAGAAGCGCAAAGCGTGGTGGAGGAGCAGCTTGAACTTCCCGCAGGCTATTCACTCGCTTGGTCTGGTCAGTATGAATATATGGAACGCGCTAAAGAGCGACTCAGTGTGGTGGTGCCCATTACGCTGGCCATCATCATGCTGCTGTTGTACTTCAGCTTCCGTCGCGTTGGCGAAGTACTGATCATCATGGCGACACTCCCTCTGGCGATGGTGGGCGGACTGTGGCTGATGCATTACCTCGGTTACAACTTCTCCATTGCGGTGGGGGTCGGCTTTATCGCACTGGCCGGGGTGGCGGTGGAAATCGGTGTCATCATGCTCGTCTACCTCAACCAAGCGTGGCATTACAAAAAGCTTCACGCTGAAGAAAACAAACAGTCGCTCGTTGCACAAGATCTCACCGACGCGATCCGCGAAGGCGCTGGTTTACGTGTGCGCCCAGTCATGATGACAGTGCTAACAGTGATCATTGGCCTTATCCCAATCATGTACGGTGAAGGCACGGGCTCTGAAGTGATGCAGCGTATCGCGGCCCCAATGATTGGTGGCATGGCTTCAGCACTTCTGCTAACGCTGTTGGTTCTCCCTGCCATATTCAAGTTATGGAAGAGCACCGAACTGACCAAAACCGAATAAAAAATCACGGGCAGTACTGGCTGCCCCCTTAACAAAACAATCAACAACAGAAAACAAAAGAACACGACTTAAAAAGGAAACCACCATGAACAAGATGACAAAAACAGTGATTGCAGCCGTACTGACTTTCTCTGCCACCGCAGTATTGGCCAACACCATGGATCACTCCAAAATGGACCACTCTAAGATGGATCATGGAAAAGTGGACCACAGCAAAATGGATCACGGCAACATGAAAGAAGGCAGCATGAAAATGGATCACTCATCAATGATGGGTATGGAAGGCATGTCTGACGTTGGCATGCCAGCAAAAGGGGCGAAGCCGGATAAAGTGGTGCACGTAATTTTGAGCGATGACATGAAGATCACCTTCAAAAAAGAAGTGACGATTGAGCCAAACGACGTGGTGCAGTTCGTTGTGATGAACACAGGCAAAATTGACCATGAGTTTTCGATTGGCTCCGCGGCTGAGCAGCTAAAACACCGTGAAATGATGAAACAAATTGGAAATCACACTCATGACAGTGGCAGCACCGTGACAGTTCAACCAGGCAAAGCCAAACAGCTTTTGTGGCATTTCCATGGCGATAACAAAGTCGAGTTTGCCTGTAACATTCCAGGCCACGCCGAAGCGGGTATGGTGAAAAGCATCGAGTTATAAGCGCATCGCTTTACTTTTAACCAATCGAGCGGTGGATTTCTTCCTTAATGTGAACAATCTACCGCTTGTTTTGCTCCGAACGACACATTTGTTGACATGCAGATTACAAATCTCCACCTTGAGCCGCTACTATTGGCATGACCAACATGAAATAGTACTCATGCCATGATTTTGCCGCCCTTACATCGCTGGTTAACTCTCTTCTTGTGCAGCTTATTTTCTGCGTTTTCTAGCGCAGGTGACAATGAAGCATCCACCCAGCGTTGGTCGATTTTTTATCGCGCGGCGCTTGAGCAGCAAAGCACGCCACTGGTGGCGAGCCAAACCCTCAATCAATACCCGTTTGCGCTACTCAGTAGTCACAGTCAATATCCTGATTTTACTCAATATACGTGGCAAGACATCGCAGATTTAGCCGCCACGGCCAAGCAGTGCCAGCCGCGAAACTCCTCTTCGCCGTATTTGGCGAAAGCGGTCGAATTTGAGTTGGCGTTATGTCGCCAAACGCCGCTCGGCGCAGAGTGGTTTCAGCGTGTTGCGTGGCAACATCCGGCGGGAGGCAGCTACGCAGATCGCTATATTGAGCACTTACCGGATGCAGAGCAGGCAACCTTTGCTTCGGCGCATCCAACACGTTTCACCTTGGCGAGTCGCTATCATCCGTTGCATGCCTTGTGGCAAAGACCGGGCGCTGCGGGGGTAGATGCACTGCTCAACGGTTTTCGCCTTTATCTTGCGTCAAATGATGAGCTGTGGCTAAGCAGCGAAGCGGGCTGGCATGTGCTTTCGAGCGTGCAGTGGCGCGCACTCACCGCACCACTGCCATTCACGCTTGAGCCTTATCAAGCGCACAAGCCTTGCGATGAGCGTTACAGCAACCTCTGCTTTAATCAGCGCGTGAGCAGTCATGCGTTGCTGTATAGCGGTTTGGTGATCGGCGTGTTGCTTGCGTTTGGCGCTGCGCTGCGTTCACTTTGGCTGCGCTATCAAGAAGGGCGCGAGCGGCGCTTTATTTTGCAACTGCTGACTCACGAACTGCGCACGCCCATCACCAGTTTAGGGTTTACGGTCGAATCACTACGCAGCCAATTTGATGAGTTATCCCCCAAGGCGCAAGAGAGCTTATGGCGATTAATGGCCGATCATCAGCGGCTAGCGCAGTTGAGCGAAACCAGTCGCCACTACTTGAGCCCAAGCCACGACAGCATGGCGCGCCATCCAGCGCAGTTGAGTGACTTTATCGAGCATTGTATCGAGGGCTTTGAGGTTGAGCTTCATATCAAACACGACTCAATACTCGCACTACCTTATTACTGGCTTGGGCTGTGCGTCACCAACTTACTCAGCAATGCCAAGCAGCATGGCGTGCCGCCCATTCGCCTGACGGTGAGTGTGGTTGCACAAACGCTGCGCATTGAAGTGGAAGATTGCGGTGAATTTCCCTCTTTCTACCAACGTCTGTGCAAACGACTTTCGAGGCATCAAGACACTCACTCTCGCCCAAACACAGATAACATGGGCGTTGGCTTACAGTTGGTGCGAAAACTCATCACCCAAATGGGCGGCAAACTGGTTATCCGTCGTCATCCAACCCGTTGTATTTTGGAGCTGCCGCTATGAAGCGTATTTTGCTGATTGAAGATGACACCTTACTCGGCCAAGGTCTGCGCGATTATCTGCATGATCATGGTTATGCATGCGAGTGGGTGACGCAGAGCCAACAGGTCGAAAAGCACTGGTTCAGTACCGATCTGGTGATTTTGGATCGGCAATTACACGATGGTGACAGCCTGAAACATCTGCCGCACTGGTTGATGCTTAAAGCCCTGCCAGTGATCGTACTGACCGCCAAAATTGAAGTGGAGCAACGGATTGAAGGGCTCAAAGCGGGGGCGAAAGATTATGTGCTCAAGCCCTTTTCCCACCAAGAGTTGCTGGCACGCATCGAAGCGCAACTGCGCCCGCTCGGCAGTAGCTTACTCAGCTACGCGGATATTGTGGTCGATGTGGCTAATCGATCTGTGCTGCATAACCAAACACCGGTTGAGCTCAAACCGAAAGAGTTTCAACTGCTGCTGATGCTGTTGCAAAATCCGGGGCGAGTTTATCACCGAGATGAGCTGCTCAATCTTATTTGGGGTTATCAATCATTCCCGACTACGCGCACCGTGGATAACCACATTTTGCATTTGCGACAAAAACTGCCGCAACTGGATATCGAGACCCTGCGCGGCGTGGGTTATCGCCTCAAAGGAGCCTCCGTATGATCTGCGCCTCTTTTCGCAATCACGTTACGCAACTTGGTATGCTCAGCGCGTTAGTAAGCGGCGCCGCGATAGCGGAAACGCCGCCAAGCCCCACCCACGCTTGGTTTCGCACCACACCGCTGCAAAGCAGTTACCAGCTATTGGTTGAGGGGCATCCCACGCAAGCATGGCACGAGCTCATCCACACACTGTCTACCACGCCCGTAGCCGAGCCTTTTTGGCAACCAATTAAAGAGGCCATTCTCAGTCAAACCCAATGCGGACAAGCACTTCCAAGCACATCGCCTAACGATCTCGCGATTGCGGTGACTTTTATTCATAAGTTCAATCAGACCTTCCAAGGCTACCAAGTGAGGCTGAGCGCCGAAAACCTCACCCAGCCGCTGGCGGTGCGTCTGGCTTCTGCGCAAGGTGCAACCTTGTTAGCAGCAGAGCTTGCGCCTGCCGATTACGCCGAAGTGGAAAGTCGCGTTCTGCTTTCGCCGTATGCCGCAGGTGTCTATTGGCTCACGCTGGGCGAGCAGCGCATGGCGCTGCTGATTTCGGCCCCTTCCAACACACCGTGGATTGAACAATCCAGCGCGGCCGATCTCACTATCCGCTTCCCCGCCACGCCTTCGGGCTGCGCATCGTCACTGGCTCGTTGGCAATTTTTTGATCAAAACTTTACCCTGCTGCACTCAAAAACCGTCAACCGTGATCAGCCTCCTACCCCACCCACAGCTCCTTCTCAAGCGCGCTGGCGTAGCCTCAGTGTTATCCAAAGTGAATACCAAGGCACCATTCGCGTGGAGCAAATGCAGCGCCTGACGATACCGATTGACTGAGTTCAGGCAAAAGCAACAAAGACATACTGGTGACAAAACCTATCGATAGACAAGGTTAAATATCTGGGTTACTCGATAGGAGACCGATATGAAATTGACCTTTTCCCCACTGGGGCTACTGCTGCTGGTGAGCGCGCCGAGCTTTGCGTTGACCTTAAAACAGGGCGATCAGCACTGGCAGATTGACCCCGACACACTGGCCATCAGCCTCAAGCAAGACTCACAGACTTTCGCCATCAACCAAGGCAGCTTACAGATTGACGGGCAGAGGCAACAGGCAACGCAAGTAACCCAAAGCGCCGAGCAAGCCACATGGACACTCAAGCCAAGTGGCGTGCAAGTGTCTGCGCAGTTGCAACAAGGGTTGAACATCGATTTTCGCTGGCCAAGTGCCGATGGGATTGAACGCCAAGCTCCTAAAGCACTGCGCTGGTTTGATCTCAGTGAAGCGTCGACCCAAACGCTGTTACTGCCGTTTGACGAAGGAATGCGAGTGCCGACCGATAACCCGACGTGGACACGCTATTTGATAGACAATCATTCGGGCGCCAATACCACGCAAGATCTCAAAATGCCGTTCTGGAGCGCGCAGCAGGGCGAACGCTTCATCAGCTATCAACTGCTCAACGCCACCAATAACCAGCTGAACTTTAGTGAGCAGCAAAACAAGTTGGACTTACAAGCGGAGCATTGGTTTACCCCGCTGAACCAAAGTGAGCCTTTTAGCGTGCGCATCACCGTGGGCGATGAGATGCTGGCCGGAGCCAAAGCCTATCGCGACTGGCGCGAAGCCGCGGGGCTGCGTGTTTCACTTGCGGAAAAACGCAAGGCAAATCCGCAGATCGAAAAAATGATTGGCGCAAGCCACGTCTATCTGTTCGGGCGTGATTTAATCGCAGTGCAAGATGTGGTGGATTGGTGGGGACTGCGCGATTGGTTTTGGCGCTCTGAGTTTACCCCTTCACCAGAATTACAAAAGGAGCTGGCGAGCCTAAAAAAAGGCCAAGACTGGCTTAATCAGTATCAGAAAAAATTGCTGGTCGGAGAGATAAACCAAGCCTTAAACCAAAAGTTCAACGCCGACCCATCGTCCATTCAAGCGCAGTACCAAGCCGCGCAGCAGCGCAAAGCGTGGCTGACTGAACACACAGGCGCATACCTCAAACCGAGCGATCAATGGGGACAAGGGTTAGCGCAACCCATGATCAGCACCCTACAGCAAGCAGGATTAAGCAAACTCTGGCTAGGTCTCGATAACTGGATGCCAGCTTTTTATCAGCCGCAAGTGGTCGATAGCGCCAAACAAGCCGGCTATTTGATTGGCGTGTATGACTCATACAACACCGCGATTGAAAAAGGCATCAACGACAGTTGGCTGACCGCGCAGCTGCCGGATCGCATGCGTAAAAACTGCGCGATTGAAAAAGCCGATGGCACGTTGCAACTGGGCTTTCGCGGTAACGGCTTTTATCTCAATCCCGCCTGTGAGCTTGGTTACGTTAAACAGCGCGTGCAAGACATTCTCCAGTTCGGGCGCTTTAATAGCCTGTTTCTCGATGTGGATGGCACCGCCATGGCGCGTGAAGATTACCGCTCGCGCAGCAACGAAACCGCGATGCTAGCCGCCTTTAACACCCGAATGCAGGATATTGCAAACACGCCGAAGCTGATTTTGGGATCGGAAGATGGCAATGCCCTGACCACTCAAGGGCTGGTGTTTGCTCATGGTATGGAAACAGTCGGCTTTGGCTGGACAGACAAAGCGATGAAGAGTGACAAGCAGTCACCCTATTATTTGGGCAACTGGTATCCCGATGAAAAACCGGATTTTTTCTTTAAATCAGCGCAAGTCAAAGAGCCTTATCGCAGCTTACTGTTTGCCCCTGAATACAAAGTGCCGCTCTATCAAGCGGTGTTTCATGATGAGCTGATCAGTAGCCATCACTGGCATAGCGACAGTTTGAAGTTTTCCAATGTCAAAGCCGTGCGTGATTTGCGTGCCATGCTGTTTAACACTCCTGCGATGGTGCATTTAAGCCGCGATGAAGCGCGTAAAAACTCCGCGCGTATCGAGCAGCTCAAACACTATCAACAAGGGTTTTTGCCCTTGCATGAGCAATTGTGGGATAAAGCCTTGGTCGATTTTCGCTGGCTGGATAAGCAAGGCCAAGTGCAGCAAACGCGCTATAGTGATGGCTCGATTCTCAGTGCAAATTTTAGCGCGCAGCCGTTTAAGCTCGCAGGAGGAGAAGTGATCGCGCCACACAGCCTATTGGCCAAGCGCAGTGATGGGCAAACACTGACTTGGGCACCAATGCCATAAGTGCGGGATCAGCGCTTTGTATCCAAGGCAAAAAAACAAAGCCGCCATTTACTCTGTGGTGTAAACGGCGGCTTTATTTGTATTCATATTGACTGTTTGACCACAAACTTGCCCATAAGCATTCTCAATGCTTGTGCTTGCTGCGCTAAGTCCTCACTGGCTTGGGATGTTTCATTAGAACTCATCATCACAATTTCACCAGCGTCGCGAATACCGTTGAGGTTGCTACTTATTTCTTCTGCAGATACTGCCTGCTCTTCACTCGCCGCTGCAACTTGGGTATTCGCTTCCATCAATTCAGCAAGAGCATTTGAAATCACATCCAGCTGCACTTTCGCTTCTTCGATAGACGCAAAACTGCTCTCGATCTTTTCATCGCTAGAGTGGATCATATCTACCGCCGTGCCAGCGCGCACAACTAGGGTGTTGATGAGATTACCGATTTCTTGTGTCGCGTGTTGGCTTCTCGAGGCAAGCGCACGCACTTCATCGGCCACCACAGCAAAACCTCGTCCTTGTTCGCCAGCACGAGCCGCTTCTATTGCCGCATTTAGCGCGAGCAAGTTAGTCTGCTCAGCAATGCCTTCGACCACCATGACAAAGTTTTGGATCTGCTCGGTACTAGTTTGTAGCTCTTCTATGATTCTTTGCGAACTTTGCGCGCTTTCCACTAACTCTTTAGACAGGGACTGGGTTTGACTAATCACAACGCAAGTGTGTTTGACATTTTCATCCGCTCTTGCTGTCGAGGTCGTTGCCTCTTCCGCACTGCTGGCAACCTCGGTAATGCTCGCGGCAATTTGATGCATCGCACTCGCCACTTGATCCATATTCTGCTGTTGTCGCTCAACAGAGCGACGGTTGCTATCCGCCACAGCGGTTAGTTGGGTAACCGTGGATGCAATCGTGTTAGCACGATCGATAACCTCTCCTACCATGCTTTCAAGCGCTTGAGCCATGCTGTTCATGTGTGTTAGCAACTGACCGATTTCATCTTTGGAATCCACCTGAGCTCGTTGAGTGAGATCGCCATGAGCGATTTTGTAAGCGAGATTTCTTGCATAGGCCACCGATTTAACGATCTGCTTGCTAAACAACAGACCCAATGTTGCGCCGAGTGCTAACGCAAACAAAGAGAGGAGCAACATACCACTAAGCGCTTCTTTTTCTTCCTCTTCGGCGATATGGATCGATTGAATCGTTGCCGCTTCAATTTTGCCCAACACCTCAACTAAATGATGATCCAGTTGCTCTGTATAGGCTTCTAACTCTGCGGCTAAGGTAACGAGTTCAGCCGCAGCAACGCCTTTGTGCAACTCTGCCAGCAGTTTATTCAGTTGACGCTCAAAACTTGCTTGTTCTTGCTGCAACGCTTGAAAATCTCGCTCTAAGTTTTGTAAATAACGTTGAACTTCTGGCATGACGTTTTGTTGTAAAGCGATGTTTAGCGCCTGGTTGGCTTTCTCTAGTTCTAGCCTCCCCTTGTCGACACCGAGCCGCAACTTGTTGAGATATTGCAGTTGTTCGTTCGCAGAGGACTCAAGCGGGATCTGAGAGAAACGCAGCAACTTTTCCAGCATTACCGCGCTTTCAAGCTGGTGAACGGTTAAGTCAGTGACAACTTTGGTCAAAGGAATATTATTATTGGCGATACTGTCTATCTCTAGAGCAACTTTCTCCATTTTAGTGACCGCAAACGCAGAGACAAGGATGATGAGGCTCAGTAGTGCGCCGACCAAGCTACTCATTTTTTGCGTTATCGTTAAATTGTTCAGCCATTTCATATTCATTCGTCCTTGCGCAAAATAAAACCAACTTGGTAAATGCTAGCCCCATCTCCAAAGCTCGAAAAACTCTATAAGCCAGACGACTGAAGTCGTTCTAATTCACGCATCATCCAAAGTGTGGATCGTCTTCCCATCTCTTTTTTGATTCTTTCATTTTAGACCATGATTAAAGTAGAACAAGCTAATTAAGTGATGAATGAATAACTCTTTAGGTTAAGAAAAAGCCAGTCACCGGGACTGACTGTCATTGGAAATGAGACTCAGGAGACGAGCTTTGTCGCAATTTACGCCGCTGCTTCTTACAAAGATACATCGCCTCATCCGCTTCAGAGAGTAACGCTTCAACCGAGTCATCGCAGAGATGTTGCAACCGTGTAGCTGCTCCCCAGCTGTATTCAATCGGCGGAAAACCCGATTCACTTTGTGATTTCAGGCTCTCCTCCAAACGCGCGATGGTGCTAGCCACATCATAATGGCCGCCATGTTGGATCAGAGCACTTACCTTTAAGTACAACGCCTTACTAGCCAAGCGACTCCACGCGGCACTCTTTGTCCAATTTTGCGGCCTCAACGAAATAGTCGTCGTGACTGACGAGAATCAAAGCCCCACGATAATCGCGCAACGCAGAGGCTAACACCGATTTCGCCTCGATATCTAAGTGGTTATCGGGTTCGTCCAATAGCAGCAAAGGATCGCCGTCAACATGGCTAACCATCAGCATCGCCAGTTTCATTTTTTCCCCGCCACTCAGATGTCGCGCTTTTCGATGTACCGAGTCACCACGAAAACCAATTCCTGCCAACAGCAGTCGCGCATCGTTGTCATTCAAGCCTAAACAAAAATCGATGAGGTTTTCCAGCACACTGCGTTCAAGCTCAAGCAAACGATAATCCTGATCTAAATAAACTACCGATGTGTTGAGCTTGATTTGACCTTGATACTCTTGATGCAACCCCGCAATCGCTTTGAGTAAGCGACTTTTACCACAGCCGTTGGCACCACTTAGGCGCAGGTGCTCAAATTGCCTAACTTGAAAGTCCAACAACAGATGATGTGCACCGCCAGAGCGATAGCGCTCAACACTCAGCAGCAGCCGATTTTTGCTGCTCTCAACATCAGCCAGATAGATTGCCGTTGGCGATTCACGCACTCTTTTGGCTGACAAACTCAACAACTGCTGCTGATTACGTTTCAGTTGATTTTGCCCATTGATGACAGCTGCAGAGCGATTTTTTTCCGCACTGTTTTTTTTACCGTTCATCAATATCTTCGGCTGGCTACCTGTTCTTAGCGCTTTGCGCCCCTGAGTTGCGCGCTGTTGCGCTTTTTCACGGCTTTTTTGCAACTCTCGCGCTATCGATTTCTGCTCGCTTTTCAGTTGGGCGACTTTTCTCTCTAGTGCTTGTTGCTGTAACTGCCACTGGCTATGGTACGCCGCATAGTTACCTTCAAACCAATGTAGCCCTTCTGAAGTCAAACGCGCTATACGATCCATCTCCATCAACAAGGCACGATCATGACTGGCGACTAAAATTGGACGCTGTTCTTTTCGTAACTGAGTTATCAGCCACTCTCTGCTCAATGTGTCGAGATGATTGGTGGGCTCATCCAACACTAAGGCATCACTTGACGCCAGAAACAAGCGCTTGAGCTTTAAAAGAGTAAACTGCCCGCCGCTCAGTTCACGGCAGCTCGCATCAGGTGGCAGCGTGATTCTCAGCTCATCTAATGTGCTTTGTATCGTTTCAACGATGTTCCACTGCTCACCAAGCTGGGTAAAGTGTTTAGCGTCCACACTCCCAGCCTCAATGGCGCGCAAGGCTGCCAGTTGTTCTGCCATGCCTAAGTAGGTCGTGATCGTTGTATCACGTTCTTGCTCGTGAATATTTTGATCAAAATAGCCTATCGTTGCGCCAACATGGACATGGCCTGATGTTTCGGTGAGTTTACCGATGAGTAGTTGTAGCAACACCGATTTTCCGACGCCATTGCGCCCGACTAAACCACTCTTTCCAGCAGGAAAATGAAAATCCAGCGAATGGAATAACCATTCACCACTATTTAATTGAAAGCTCAACTGATGAGCATGAATATTGGGCATGAGACCCCCTTACTATTAAAAACAGTAAGAAGTCAGTCGGCTAAAATTACCCTCAGACCCGAGTGCTAATCCCCGCAAAAAATAGCACGGAGCATCGAGTAAACAAGGTTAAACTAATTTAGATTTTCAGATAGACGGAAACGCAACTACGCCAACTAACTCCAAGAGCCGAATGAAATATCATCGGTATAAGAAAAGTTAGATATCCATGTTGGCGTCATCTCCGAAAGAAAGGATGTCGGGAGGTTAACAATTGAACAATGGCGATGTCAAGCGTGTAGCAAAATAGGGATAACAACCTGCAACAAAAAAACAATATTATCAATAACCAATAAATTTGTGATTCACCATTGATATTTAGAATAATCATAAAATCAAGCAATGAATCACATGATATTTTCCTCATCCTATCTATGCATCACAAATACAACTACAAGTGATCGTAATGTGTATAGATATTATTAAAACGTTAAATATCAATAAGGAACTATCTGTGAAAAAGTTGGCTTTATCTAAAGTTTTTCTCTTGGGCTTAATCGCGTCTTCTACAGTGAATGCAAACGGCCTATCAGGCGTGCTAGGCATTGGCTATGGGTTCGGTGGTGATGACCTGTTTAAAGGCATTTACGATAACGGCGATAGTGAAAAAATCAAAGCGAACCAAGGTGTTTCTCTCTTCGGTGGCGTTGATGTAGCGCTTCCGCAAGATTTTCTTTTACGCGGTACGATCGGTTACAAATTTGATAGCATCACCGCTTCAAATGGCGATGTGAGTTTCGATCGCATTCCGCTAGAATTCACCGCGTTTAAAGCGTTCAACGAACATAAAATTGGCGCAGGTATCGCCTACCACACGGCGGTCACACTAGAGTGTAAAGTAACCAATGTTTGCGATGGCGAAGTCGAGTTTGATGACGCAGCAGGCTTTACCGTGCAGTACGAATACGCTTTTGCTCCTCTAGCGATCGGTCGTTTTGCCGTTGGCGCAAAATACACCAACATTGATTACAAAGTCTCTTCGACTGGAGAGAAATTTGATGGTAGTGGCTTTGACTTTCATCTGAGCTACTTATTCTAAATAGATATCCTCTAAGCAAAAAGGGGAGCGTTGTTCATTGAGTCAACGCTCCCTGTGAAAAATTTCAATGTTAGGGATAGACAATGAAAAAACTGTTGCTTCTTCTCTTATTCTCGGTTAATTGCCACGCATTGGGTGAAATAGCCCTCACCAACTCAGACATCGATTTTGAGCCGTTTCTCTCTGACTCTCTGCAAATCCCGCTTTCCCAATATGCCGAACAGCCATTGGCTTTTACTCCAGATTTAGTAGGAACAAAGCCTTACATAATCAATAGCACCACTCAGCAAAATTGGAATGTTGTATCTAACGAGGTCATCCCGATGCTACTCATTGAGTCGGTAGCGGCGGCTTATTCTTATTGGGCCTCTAAAGATCCGGCCACTGCTGGAACCTTTTTAGGCCTCTCGGGCTTATTTCTACTCGATATGGAAAATAGAAAAGTTGGCGCCATTGGCGCATTAACTCTAGGCGCTTTAGGCTTGTACAATATCAATATTGATGAAGATGAAAAAAGTGAAGGTGAGATTTTTCGCGATAATATGATTGGGGTAAATCTCATCTTCTTGTCGATGGCAACGACCCATCTCCTCTTTCCTCGCCTGCAGGGGGATATCAGTATCTATCCTCAAGGCAAAGATACGTGGTTTATTAACTACCAATATCGCTTTTAATCACTAAAACCGTCAGCCCGCTGATTTACGGGCTGACTGATTTCTAACGCATCACAAATTTTTCGGCGTGGAAAACTTTATCAACATTCACTCGATAAGGTTTGAGCGCTTTTTTCAATGCGTTTGAAAACGGCGCAGGTCCACAGAAATAGAACTCGAACTGACGCAAATCCCCACATTGCTGGGCAATGGTTTGCGCCGAGAGTAGTAGGTCCTTGCTTGCGTCAATGATCGTTAATGACACTCCGGCTTGTTGCGCTTTTTGCTTAAGTTCATCACACAAGCTTGGCTCTGCCTGCTGACAACAGAAAAACAGATGCGTGTGCGGGTGAGTCTGTTGACTGGCGAACCACTCTAGGCCCGCCATAAACGGCGCGATACCGACGCCCGCACCAATCCAGATTTGAGGCCGCTCAGCGGTAAACTCAAACTTGCCGTACGGCCCTTCTATTTGCAGAACATCCCCCTGACTTAAGCGTTGATGTAACCCGGTTGTAAAGTCTCCCAGCTCTTTGATCAAAAACCTGAGCTGAGAGCCGTTCGGTGCGCTGGCGATGGTGAAAGGGTGCGGCTCTTCCCCGGCAAAACAGAGATAAGCAAATTGCCCGGCCTGGTGGCTTGGCCACTTAGCCTCGGCTTCCAACGTGAGATCCAGTGTCTGACTTAACGCACAGTAGCGTAACGCTTTTACCGACGCAGAGTAACGCGCTCGGCGTCCGACCAATCCCGCAAGGCTGTACAAAGCGGCTAAAGAGCCAACCACAAGAAAACTGGTGGTCAACCAGTAGATAGGCTCTCCCCAATAGGCACGTTTTAGCAGCACAAACGAATGAAAAGCCACTAGCAAGTAAACGACAGCCATTAAACGGTGAGTGAGACGAAAAGGTTTATACTTGACAGCAGACCAAAGCGAGAGCACAAGCAGAGCGAGTAACAGATAGAACCCCCATTCGCCACCTTCCAGTGCCAGTGGTTTGAGTTGTTTCAACCACTGTGCCCAGCCTGTTAAGTTCGCATTCGGGCCAGAGCCATTAAACCGGACCGGTTTCGACAACAGCTCTAGTGAAATCAACCACTTGGGTAAATGATATGCCAACCAGTGGAACGCCCCAAGCAGCACAGCGGCAATGCCGAGCCATTTGTGAATGCGATATCCTTTATCCAGCCCTTGCGTCCAAGTCTCGATTATCGGCAAGCGCAGCGCCAGCACCATCGCGGTCGACATCAGGATGAGAGACAGAATGCCAGAATACTGTATTAATCCCGATCGCCATTGGAAGAAATTATCCGAGGTGAGTAATGATGGCTCCGCTTGAATCCACAGCAGTGTGACAAGCGCAACCACGCTAAAAATGCCATATTTAACCCTATCCATAACCAATTCCGCTTTTTTATTAAGGTTATTTTAGAGTAACCAACCTAATGTAAAGCAGCGTTTCATCTTGGTAAATTTGGGTAAAGAAAAGGCCACTCTTTACTAGTGGCTTTGTTTTCGCTTGAGTACAGCAGATTGGCGATTAACGCGCGCGATTTTTGACAAACTTCTTCACTTTCTTCATCGCCATTTGCTGTTTGAGTGGCGACAAATAATCGATAAACAGATTGCCGGACAGGTGATCAATTTCGTGCTGCATCACAATGGCGAGAAAATCACTGCTTTCGATTTTAAGCGGTTTGCCGTCACGGTCTAACGCTTCGACCACTACAGAGGTGTAGCGCTCAACATCGGCGTAGTATTCTGGCACCGACAAACATCCTTCCTGTCCTATGGCTTTGTTATCACCACTGACAACAACCGGGTTAATCAGTATCAAAGGCTCATTGCGCTTTTCCGACAAATCGATCACCACAATCGCCTCTTCGCGGCCCACTTGAGGTGCAGCCAGGCCAACGCCATTGTCGGTCGCGTAGAGAGTATCCAACAGATCGTCGATCAGTGTTTGCACTGCAGCAATATCGGTTACAGGTTTGGACTCCACGCGAAGTCGCGGATCGGGTGCGGTCAGAATGTCTAAAACAGCCATGGGTTCCTTAAATCATCGATTGAATAAAAATAGCGCGGCGTAAGATAGTGTTTTATCACTCACTTGTAAACCTATGCTTGGCTAGGTGCTGGATATTCTTTAGGAGAGAGGAAGAAAGCGCAATCCTTCATTGCTCGCTTCATCTATTCACCACTTGGCGCTAGAATACGGCTGGTAGAAGCGAACTCGATCGCATTGCTGGCAACGAAATGCACACCCGCTGTGGCCGAGTCTCGTTTCACCTCCTTCTTATTTAAGCAAACAAGCCGCCAACCCGTTTCTCCTGTTCCATTCGGTTGGTGGATTTTATTGAACGCTACTTGGACACTCATCATGAGTTTATTTGAGAACTTCTCAATCATCATTGCGCTGATACTAACCAGCTGCTTTTTTTCTATGTCTGAAATCGCCTTGGCCGCGGCAAGAAAAATGCGTCTCCGCCAATTTGCTGAAGAAGGAGACGAACGCGCCACACAAATCCTTGATCTGCAAAGCAACCCCGGCAACTTCTTCACCGTGGTGCAAATTGGCCTAAATGCGGTCGCCATTATGGGCGGTATTGTCGGTGAATCGGCGTTTACTCCGCATATTAAAACACTCTTAGAAAGCTGGCTGCCTGTCGCTTGGGTTAACCAGTTAAGCTTTTTCTTCTCTTTTATTTTGGTCACTAGCCTATTCATTCTATTTGCGGATTTGATGCCAAAACGTATTGCCATGGTGATGCCGGAAAAAATCGCCATGACACTGGTTCGACCGATGCTGATCTGCATTTCTCTGCTAAAGCCTTTTGTTTGGTTCTTCAACGGCTTGGCAAACACCATTTTCCGCATTTTTAGCGTCCCTGCTGAGCGCAATGATGACATTACCTCAGACGATATCTACGCAGTGATGGATGCAGGCGCTGAAGCGGGCGTGCTCGATCGCGGTGAACAAAAAATGATGGAGAGCGTATTTGAGATGCAGTCGGTCCCGGTGACTTCTGCGATGACACCGCGTGAAAGCCTGACCTATCTCGCGATGAAAGATGATGAAGAGGTGTTAAAGAAGAAAATTTCCGAAGATCCGCATCATAAGTTTTTGGTCTGCGATGATCAGTTGGACGCAATCAAAGGCTACATTGATTCAAAAGAGCTGCTGACGCGCCTGATTAACGGCCAGCCACTTAACTTAAAAGATGGCAGCATGATACAAGCCTGCCCAATCATTCCCGACACACTCAGCCTTTCTGAAGCACTGGAATACTTCAAAAACACCCGCGCTGATTTTGCGGTGATCATGAACGAATACGCCTTAGTACTTGGCATCGTCACGTTCAACGATTTACAAAGTGCGGTCATGGGCACTTGGGTACTGGCCGAGGGGGAAGAGCAGATCGTTGCCCGCGACCACAACTCTTGGCTGGTGGATGGCGTCACACCCATCACCGACGTGATGCGCGCTCTGAACATTGATGAGTTCCCTCACCCGCAAAACTACGAAACCATCGCCGGTTTTATGATGTATATGCTGCGCAAGATCCCACGCCGCACCGACTCCATCATCTACTCAGGGTACAAGTTTGAAGTGGTCGACATCGACAACTACAAAGTCGACCAGCTATTGGTCACTCGGGTTGAAGTAAACTGATCGCACTAGAAAAAATCCCTTTGCAATGGCAAAGGGATTGTTGTTTGGTCTTTCTGTTTTAGCGCTTTGGTTTTCACGCTTTGCTTAGATTAGAATAGATTGCTCAGCCAACGCTTAAACCAATCCACTAAGCGCTTAAACAGGCTACCTTCATCCACCGATTCCAATGCCACCAAGTCTACCTGTTTGACCACCTTGTCATCGATTTTATACAACACCTGACCGACCACCTGCTGCTTTTTCACTGGCGCGGTGATGTCGCTGGTGTACGTTAGTTCGGCATGCAGATTCTTACTCTCACCTTTAGTTAACGTTAAAAAAACTGGCTCGGCGATGCCGACTTTCAGCTCATCTTGACTGCCCATCCAGATCCTTGGTGTGGCTAACACCTGGTTTACATCGGTAGGAGAAATCGTATCGAAAAAGCGAAAGCCATAACTGAGCAATTGCTTGCTCTCAATTTCCCGACTGCTGGTGCTGTTTGAGCCCATGACCACCGAGATAAGACGCATGTTGCCACTGGTCGCGGACGTGGCGAGGCTATAACCCGCACCACTGGTAAAGCCGGTTTTCATTCCGTCCACATTGAGGCTGCGATCGCGCAGCAAACCGTTGCGGTTGTACTGGGTGATGCCGTTGTAGGTGAACGAAGTCTCACTGTAAAACGGGTAGACAGCGGGTAAATCGCGAATAATCGCTTGCCCCAACTTGGCAATATCACGCGGGGTTGAGTAGAGCCCTTCGCTGTCGAGCCCGTGCGGATTGGTAAACGCACTGTTTTGCAGGTCAAGTTTTTTCGCCCAAGAGTTCATTAAGCTGACAAACGCCGCCTCGCTGCCGGCAACATGCTCGGCAATCGCCACGCTGGCATCATTGCCAGACTGAACAATAAGCCCGCGATAGAGATCGCTCATGCTGACTGAAGTACCGACTTCGATGAACATTTTTGAAGAGTCAGGGAAGTTTTTCGCCCAAGCATTGCGGCTCACCACCACTTGATCGTCAAAACCAATGTTGCCGCGATTCATCTCCTGCCCTGCCACATACGCGGTCATCAACTTGGTCAAGCTGGCGGGGTTCATCTTCACGTCGGCATTTTTGGCGACGATCACTTCACCAGAGTGGTAATCCATCAGCAGATAGCCTTTGGCGCTCAATTGCGGAGGATCGGGTACGACGGTAGGCGCAGCGATAGACGCCACGCTGCTCAAACTGGCAAGCAGCGTCGCACTGAAGGTCACAAGAAATTTTCTATTCATAGCCATCATCTGTAGTCAAAACTTACCTGAGTATATTCAAGTACGTCTTTGTTACAGCGTTTGTGTTACGAATCGTTACCTTTCTTCGAACAATGTCGCAATCTTCTATGAAAACCAATAATTTAGCGGCAAACGTAGCGCTAAATTATTGATAATAAAAATAGTTTATCGCAGAGGAGGACGTTAGAGCAGCTCTTTGGCGATCAAGCGTAGCAAGAAGGTCTCTCGCTCGACGCTTAATCCCTTTTTCGAACTCTGCGCCATGGTTTGCTCATTATGCGCAATCGCCTGATGAATATTGATCCACATTGGTCGCATGCCGTTGTTGATTTCATACTGCTCAAAGCGCGTCTCACCGAGTTCTCGGTCTATGTTGCAGGTATAACAATACGAGTGCATGTGCATCACATTCGCCTCTCCTTTATACCAAGGACGAAACTCTTCATAGATACCAAATGGCTTGATGTTATGAATATTCGTCGCACCTGTCTCTTCTTGCAGCTCGCGGATCATCCCAGCAATCACATCTTCCCCTTCGTCCAAACCTCCACCGGGAATGGTGTAGTCATGATAACGCTCGGTGTAGAGCAATAGAATGTCCTCACCATCCAGGCAAATTGCTCGGGCGGCATTGCGCTTGAAAATGATTTTATCGTCCAGATGATCGATATCCGGATGAACGGCGGTTTTCATATGTCTCATGGCGTCACAGCTCTGGGTAAACAGTGGCAGGGATACTAGCAAAAATCGCTCTGTAATCAACCTTGATCACAGAGCGAAAAAGAGAGATTGCGCTAAGCCAATCGCGATGGGGACCAACCGTTTAGCTCAAGAACTGCGTACTTAGTGACACCGTTAATATTTGTAGCTAAGGTGCAGCTTGATTTCTCGTCCGAGCGCTGGCACCCCGTTCATCAAATAGGGTTCGTAGTAGCGGTCAGTTAAGTTCTTCACCACGACTCCGGTGCGCAGCCCAGGTACTTGTTTGACGTCCCAGTTAAGATAGGCATCTTGCAGCGTGTATTGATCGCTCGGCAGATTCGACAGCATATTGCCCGGTTCGGTTTTGTTCTGCACATCGTACCAACGTACCTTCCAGCCGGTGCGTAACCCTTCCATCCACTCATAACCAAGGCCGAGGTTGATGTTAAGCGGTGGTATGTTCGGGCGGTCCTCATCGGCACCCGTCGAATCTTTCAAGCTGCCTTTGTTTTTGCCGCGAGCATAACTGGCGGAGAAATCGGAATAGAAATCGTGCCAACGAAGTTGCGAAATCAACTCGAAACCATAAATTTTGTAACCATCGAGATTGGTATTCCAACTTTGCAGCGCGTTACTCTCTTTATCCAAGTTGGCTCCCTGTCGGTTACCAACGTTGTTGCTGATGTCGTTGAAAAAAATCGTCAGTTCTGTGGCAAGTGCACTGTTGTCGCCAAACAAATCCTCGTCAATCTGAATAACACTGCCCTGATAAGCATGCACGCGCGACACGTCTAAATCTCGCGTAGAGGCGGGAGCGCTGGCCTTGGCAAACTGCACCGAATAGAGATCGTCAATCGTAGGCGCTTTAAGTGCGTACGCGTAAGAGAAATTGAGCAGCGTACTTGGGCTCGCTTGGTAGTTGATTTCTAAACGTGGACTAAAGCCCTTATGTGTGGTTTTGCTGTAGTCATGCCCTGCATCAGGGTCATTGTAATCGGGCGCCGCGTTGCCTTTACCCTGGCTTTCGATGTGCTCGTAACGCAGTGACGGAATAATCTGCAGCGCATCACTCAGGCGATAGTGATCCGCCACATACACGGCATAAATCGATTGCTCGCCCGACGGTTCAAAGTAGGGCGTGTACCAACCGTAGTTTTTCTCCGCTTTGCTTTTGTACGATTCGTTGTACACCAGCGACTGACGATCGGTTTTTTCGTATTGCAGCCCCATCACCAGATCGTGGTCGCGAAAACTCGCGCGGTTGGACAAATCGACGTAGTCACGTTGGTAACTGAGCCATGATTCGTGCCCGTAATTACCAACCGACACAAACATTTTTTCAAAGGCGATATCCGGGCGAACCCAGTGCCGTTCGTTTTTGGAACGCGCCGCAGTCAAGGTAAGATCGAGGTACGGATTGGAGGGCATGTAGCGATAAGACAAGGTGGTGGTGTTGTCTTGATAGGTGTTGTATGCCGTATTGGCGTACTGCGCCGCTTCAAGTGAACCATATTTTTTGATGTTGTAGTCGGAGATCTCCGGCATTTTTCCGCGCCGGTTTGCCCAAGGTTTGCGTCCTTCATCACGATAGCGTGTCGTGATCACGTTCAACTGGTGATGATTGCTTAGATAACCGACTTTCAACAGCAAGTTATCTTGCTCAAACGCCGAGTAATCGACTGTTTCGCCGCCGCCGACTTGCACATCTTGCGAATCTTTGAGTGAGCCATTGGCTAAGAAGTAAAACCCTGTGTCACTGCGCCCGTAAAAGCTTAAGGTTTGGCTACTCTCATTACCATTGGTGTTGTAACCGGTGGAAACGCGCGCGCCCAAGTTTTGCCCAACCTCTAGAAGATCATCAACCGTTTTGGTTTTGATGCGGATCACGCCACCAAATTTGCCGTTCAACGCTTGGTAATCATGTGCCCCTTTGATGACTTCGGTTTCTCCGATCAAGAATGGGTCAAAGAAAAAGGTGCCATAGCGATACTGCTGAAAACCGATCGGTGCGCCGTCAACGTAAACAGCGATGTCACTTGGATCGCTAAAACCGCGAATGTTGATCCGTTCGCCACCAGAGCGTGCTCCGCCATCCAGCGTCGCGCCGGGCACAGAGCCAACCAGCTCAGCAAAATTAGCGTACTGCTGCTCTTCAATCTGATCAGAATCGACGATGGTTTCTGCCGGCTTGGCGACGGTAATGGGTTTGGCGTAACGCACCCCAAGTACTTCCACTGATTCATCAGTTTGTTCACTAGCATGCAGAGCGAGACTGTGGAAAACCGCTAAAGAGATTAGGCTTACTTTACAATAAATTGAAAAATGAGGGTTCATAGCAACCGCTTATCGTTGTTATCGAAGCGGCTGATTATATGAATCTCTCCTCATTTTACAAATAGAATTGATATTTATTATCATTTAAATTTTAACACCAAAGTGTATAACTTCCGACGGGAAGGCAGAGGGACCGAGAATAGTCGCCTGCTTTGGCTTTTCTCACCAGCTCGCATCAAGAGTTCTCGATTCCTCGTGTTCTTTTTCTATCCGTCTCGATTGATCTGAGCAATCAACTCCGCTTGGACGCGATCGGCGTCTTCCACTTTAATTTGGCAAGTTCCCGCTGCGTGGTGGCCACCGCCGCCATAGTTGAGCATCAGCGCGCCAATGTTGGTTTTTGAGCTGCGATCAAAAATAGACTTACCCGTGGCAAACACGATGTTCTGCTTTTGGAATCCCCACATCTTGTGGATTGAAATGTTACATTGCGGAAACAAAGCGTAAATGATGAAGCGGTTGCCCGCGTAAATGGTCTCTTCACCGGTCAAATCGAGCAGCACCAAGTTGTGGTAAACCTTGGCGCAGCGCTGGATCTGCTCTTTAAACTTCACTTCGTGTTCACGATAGAGATCGATACGCTCTTTCACATCCGGCAGCGCTAGAATCTGCTCAATGGTGTGATGTTTACAGTACTCGATCAGATCCATCATCAAGTTGTAGTTTGAGATGCGAAACTCGCGAAAACGGCCCAAGCCAGTACGTGCGTCCATCAAAAAGTTAAGCAAATTCCACCCTTGGGAATCGAGTACTTCATCGCGGGAAAACTGCGCAGAGTCGCCTTTATCTACCGCCTCCATCATTTCCAGCCACTCATGCGGGAAAACTGATGTGCCGCCGTAGTAATCCCACACCACTCGCGCCGCCGAAGGCGCATTAGGGTCGATGATGTGGTTTGCACGCTCGCCACGGTTACGAATCGTCTCTGATAAGTGGTGGTCAAACACCAAGTGCGCTTCCGCTACGTAAGGCAAGTTGGTCACAATGTCGTTTGCCGTAATGTCAATCAGCCCGTCTTGCATGTCTTTCGGGTGCACGAACTTTATCTCATCGATCAAATCTTGCTGCTTGAGCAAAACAGCGCAAACCAGACCGTCGAAATCACTGCGCGTTACCAGTCGGAATTTTTGTTGTAACATTTACATTTCCTTTGCCAATGATGGATTGCCATACGATAACCGGAGAGAGAAAAGCGGCGCAATAACCCGGTAAATATCAATGACAAAAATAAGAACTTCGCCACTTTCGAGCTAAAGTAAGGATAGTCGAACCCCTTATAACTAACAAACCTCTCGCTTAATTGAGGCTAAAGATTGGGGTTTGTTCCGGATCGAGCCGACGATTAAGCGAAATAAGCTGTTGGTTGAACACGCGAGCAATTGCTTTTACCGACTCAATATTTGCCTCAGGTGGCGTATCACCAATCCAGCCCTGTAAGCGTGCAAAGTCAAAATTCAGCGCAGCATAATCAGCCCGCTGGGCAATGATAGCCCCAATACGCGTCAAGGCGCGCGTCGCGCTTTGCAATGGCAGCGCCCTTACCTCGGCAAGTGGCCGATGGAAAACGCCACGCGCTACCCCTTCCAAATAGACCCGATAGGGCGTTAATTCGTCGATCAACATAAACAGTTCCGCCTGCGGGCCATCGTGTGGATACGGTACGCACAGATGATCTTGCAGACGATAGCTGATGGCTAGCTCGGCACCAAGCACCGCGCAGCGCTCTCGCAAAACGCGCAGTAGGCCTTGCTCGTCCATCGATTGCTGGATCTCAAAGATGCGCTGCAAGTGGTAATTGTTCGAAACAAACGTCACGCTCAGCTGCCGACCCGACTGGCAGATCCCGCTTTCGATCAGCACCCGCGAAACTTGCAGAATATTTTCTACCGTACTGGTTGATTGCTCTTCTAAAAGAATTCGCTCAGGCGCAACGGTCAACCCTTGCTGCTGACAAAGAAGAGTGAAGTATTCAAGCATCGCGTTCGCTTCTGAGCGAGTTTGCCCTTGGGTCACGCCACCACAAAAAGCGATCAAGCACTGTTCGTCCAGCGCTCCTTCGCTCAGCGCGGCCACTAGCGCCTCCACGCGACTGCGCCCTTCTTCGGTTAATTGGTTAGCAAACAGTCTCTTACCAAGGACTATCACCACGTGGTTTGCATTCATCTTTTCTCTGGCTCTCAATTTTTTCGCAGCGGCTGTATGGACTGCTGTACTTTTAGCCCTTTTGGCGCTACTTTCACCACACAACAAGCCATTAACAAAATAACAACATTAAAACTGTGGTGGTGTTGGTGAATCACACTAATCCATCTTGAGCACTGTCAATAGGACGTTAATCATGCTGTCAATTTTCGATATCTTCAAAATCGGCGTCGGGCCTTCAAGTTCTCACACCAATGGCCCTATGATTGCCGGGTATCAGTTTACCCAATTGTTGGGCGAGGATCTTGCCAAAGTTCATCGCGTTCAGGTGGATCTCTACGGTTCACTATCTCTAACTGGACGCGGTCACCACACCGACAGAGCGGTCATTCTTGGTTTGCTGGGTAATCGACCAGATACCATTCGTATGACCAGCGCCAACCTCGCGCTGCATCAAGCGATTAATGAGGAGCAACTCTCACTGCGTGGTGAGCGTTTTATCACCTTCCATTTTGCCAGCGATATTCTGTTTCATCGCGACAACCTGCCATTACACGAAAATGGCATGACCATTAGTGCCTTTGACTCGCAGGGTGAGCGGATTGCCTTCGAAACGTACTATTCGATTGGCGGCGGGTTTATTGCCACCGCCGATGAACTCCTTAATGGCAAGAAAGAACAGGGCGTAGCAGTCGATTTTCCGTTCAAAAATGCAGAGGAAATGCTCGAACTGGCGGAGAAAAATGGCCTTAGCCTCGGTGGAATGATCCTACGCAATGAACAATCGTTCCATGATATGGCCACCATTGATGCCAAAGCAGAGCAGATCTGGAAAGTGATGAGTTTGTGCATGAAACGCGGCTTTGATACGGAAGGCATTTTGGAGGGGGGATTGAACGTCACGCGCCGTGCCCCCAACCTGCTGAAAAAGCTTGAAGCCAATGCCGCGATTGAAAATGACCCGATGGAAATTATGGACTGGATCAACTTGTTTGCCTTCGCAGTCAGCGAAGAGAATGCAGCGGGTGGCCAAGTGGTGACCTCCCCGACCAATGGTGCGGCTGGCGTTATTCCTGCTGTTCTGATGTATTACCATAAATTCATCAAAGAGTTAGATACAAAACAGCTCAAAGATTTTCTCGCCGTTTCTGGCGCGATTGGCATCTTGTACAAAACTAACGCTTCCATCTCTGGGGCTGAGGTCGGCTGCCAAGGCGAAATCGGTGTCTCTTCTTCGATGGCTGCGGCCGGATTAACCGCGCTGCGCGGTGGCAGTAACGAGCAAATCTGCATTGCCGCGGAAATCGCCATGGAACACTCACTCGGCATGACCTGCGATCCGATAGGTGGTTTAGTGCAAGTACCGTGTATCGAACGTAATGCCATGGGGGCGATGAAAGCGATCAACGCATCACGCATGGCTCTGAAACGCACCAGCAAATGCCTAATATCATTAGATAAAGTTATTGATACCATGTATCAAACTGGCAAAGACATGAACAAAAAGTATCGGGAGACTTCACTCGGTGGATTGGCGTTAATCCACATGGCGCCACCATGCGAATAGTTTTTATCGACGCACTTCACACCACTAAAGGGCAGAATTTCTGCCCTTTTTCTTGCTCATTCGTCAAATTTCACACGTTCAACTGATTTGAGTTTAACCAGAGATTAGTTCACTCAATCTCTCATCACTGCGAACTTTTGATCTAAGACAACGCATTAGCAAAGCAATCGTTTCGCATTAGAAAATGTAGTGAAAGGCATATTTTTTCTGCGACAATTGTTTCAAAATATTACTAACCGGTTAAGTAGAATAAAAGCAGTTATAAACACTGCCTATAAATCAAATATGAGCAATTAATTATGTGGAATAAACTAAATAAATCCATGATGTTCTGCCAAATGATGTTTGGCTTATCTTTCTACGGCGTGATGGTCATCCTGACCCGATTTTTCCTCGAAGAGCTAAATTACAGCGAAGCGGACACCATGATGGTGGTCGGTGCTTTTTCCGCCATCGGGCCGCTGTTTGCCATTGCGGGCGGCTTTATCGCCGACAAGTTCCTCGGTGCTTATCGGGCTCTGACTATCGCTTATTTCGGCTTCGCCAGTGGTTACACTTTGCTGGTGCTCGGCGCCACAACGCAAAATGTACCGATGGCACTTAGTGGTATCGCTTTGGCAAGCTATTCACGCGGTTTGATGTCTCCTTCTTATCCCAGTTTATACAAGCGCACTTTTAACTCTCAGGAAGACTTTGAAAACGGCTACCCAGTGAACTACTCGGTCAACAACATTGGTGCCTTCCTCGGCCAATACCTGTTTCCGATGTTTGTGTTGGTCGTTGGCTTTAACGGCAGCTTTATGCTCTCGTCGGTGTTGGCCGCATCTGCCGTGATCACCCTAGTCTTGATGAATAAAGGGCTGCGTGATGTAGCGACGGAAATCGACCAGCAACCCGTCAGCAGCAAACATTGGGCGGCATTTCTTACCTTATCTTTAGGCATGATCGGTTTAGTGTTCTTCATGTTCTCCAACATGGCGATAGGCCAGAACATCGTTTACGCCATCGGCGCTGCGGCCATTATCTATTTCATATCACTGATGCTGAAATCGGATAAGAGCGATGCGTTGAAGATGGGTACGATTTTGATCATCACCTTCCTCACCACCTGCTTCTTTGTCTACTACGGCCAAATGATGACCTCGATGAACATGGTGGCGATCAACACCATGCGCGGCGATCTGTTTGGTTTTATTCCGGTTGCGCCGGAAGCGGCCATGGCGATGAACCCACTATGGTGTATGGTGGCGGGTCCTGTGATTGCACTGTTTTTCTCTAGCCTTGAAAAACGCAACATCAACTTCTCCACCGCGACCAAAGTCGGCTTCTCGTTTATTCTCACCGCGATTGCGTTCGGTATTCTTACCTTAGCGGTAACCACCGTCGGTGAAGATGTGCTGATCCGCCCTGAAATTTTCTTAGCCATTCACTTCTTCCAAGCTTTTGCTGAGGTGATCGTCGGTTCAATGGTGGTGGCCTTTATCCTTTCGGTTGCGCCGAAACACATAGAAAACTTCTCGGTCAGTCTCTTCTCGGTGGCGATTGCGCTAAGCGGCATTGTTGGCGCGGTGTTCTCCACCTCAATAGCACTGGAGAAAGGCCAAGCCATCACACAAGAGATTGTGCACACGGTGTATGGCGACTACTTCCAGTTACTCACCGTGCTAGCAGTGGTGATGGTCGGTGTGGCACTGGGCGCCTCTTTGGTAATTCGCAAAATGTTGCAAGCGGCAGAAGCGAAGCAAACCCCAACGAAGAGTATTGAGCTGGAAGCGCGCAGCTAATTTGCCCTCACCTCGATTGATATCTAGCCCGCATTCGCGGGCTTTTTACTTTTTCACAAGTAACCATTTCGCTATTAACTATTTGAACTGTTAGTTAAAAGTCGAAACTCGCTCTATCCTCAGCACGGCTCCTTACAAATCCATACAAAAGCTCCGTGCTTTTTCTCATAAAATAAACAAATGCACAGCGTTCAAAATTTACCGCTTATGCTTTAAACCGTACAGGCGAGACGCTTTGGTGAGTTGACCGAAACATGGCTTTCATCATCAAGCCATTCGAAAAGGACAATCGGCAGTTATGCCAGAAAGCAACACAACGACGTGGACCCAATATACGCTGCACAACTAAATTATTCGAGAATTCGGAGATCTTATGTCTTACAAATACGCTTTCGCTGGTTTGCTGTCTGTCCTTTCCTTAGCGGCGCACGCTACGCCTAACAAACACGTGATTGGTGGCAGTTTAGGCTATGGTGACGTTAGCTATAGCACCAAAGTTGGCGACCAAGATGGCGATATGTTTCTTGGCGATATCTACTACCGCTACATGTTCAATGAGTACTTCGGCATCGAGCCAGGTTTAAAAGGGGCGTTTAATGGCATTGGTTCAACGCTGATAAGCCCCATTAGCGAAGTGAAAGATGTCAGCTATGGTGGAGAGAGAGTGAGTGGCTACGCCAGTTACCCACTGGGAGCCGGTTTTGAGCTCTACGGAAAAGGCGGCCTCACTTACTACACACTGAGCTACACAGTGAAAACCAGTGGTCAGAGCAACACAGAGTACAAAGAATCAAGCCTTGGTGGTGAAGCGGCGGCGGGGGTCGCTTGGGCCTACAAACACTTCGGCTTAAACCTCGAATACAACTACGCCAAAAACAGCGACTTTTCTTCCGGCGGGGTGATGCTTGGCGCTCAAGTGCGCTTTTAACCTGTTGTCATTCAGAGATCAGTGTCATTAAGAGATAGGCTAGGTAGCTCTCCATCTTCCCCCAGCGAGAGCTATCTGGCCATTTACAACCTGCTAGCCCAAACCAAGCGAGAGAAGAATTTCCAGCAGGATCAGTATCACGCCTCGGGTAAAAAATCCATTCAATCTCCTTAAACAAAAGGCTCCCAAACAGGAGCCTTGCTAACCCACCTTGGGTTCTATTGAGACAGTTGCGCTAACGATTCAATACACAATGCATCATGGCGCCAGTACTGAATATGGCAGTCAATCAACTCGCCTTGCTGGCTGTAGTTGACTCGCTCAACCACCATCGCTGGCGTACCCGATGTAGCGCGCAGCGCTTGAGCCACCTCGCCTAATAAACTGCTGGTGGTAATGCGGTAACGAATTTTCTGATACACCACGCCAAAGTGATCGCGGTAAATGTCCGTCAGCGATTGCGACAAATCGAAATCCAAAAGGTTAGGGAAGCGCTCTGGGCGCACATAATTGGTCACGTACGCCACTGGGCGATCTTCAAGATAACGCACACGATCAACACGATAAACATCGGAGAACGGCTGTAAATTCAGCAGACGTGAGGCCACTTTATTGGCCAAGATGGCTTTTGCCAGCAGCAGTTCGGTTTTCGGTTGGCGATTTTGCGCCAAAGCCATATTGGTAAAATTGAGTGTTTGCGTCGGGTCATAACGCAGCGGCGCAGGCGAGATAAACCAGCCTCGGCGATCTTCGCGGTAGATGCGCCCTTCCGCTTCAAGCAGGCCCAGCGCCTCACGCAGAGTCACGCGCGTGGTATCAAACGATTCCGCCAATTTACGCTCTGCGGGCAATTTCTGCCGAGGTGACAACATGCCCGCTTCAATCTGCTCTACGATGGCATCTTTAATTTTTACGTATTGCACTGGGTGTCCTTATTTTTTCGCCATGGCTGCCAGAGGCGGGAATGGTGTTGGCTAAGTAGAAGAATACTACCGCAGAAGTGGTGGCTAATGCATTAACAAACAAATAGCTAGCGATATCGAGCAGTGCTGGTAAACAAACGGGTTAGGTCACATTGAAAAACCGTTTGTACTGCGACAATCTGGCTTAGAAAAAGCTAATTGGCAGATAGAAATCGAGTTCAAACGCTTCGTTTTCATCGACAAAATGGTTGCGGTGATAGTGCACGTAAGCCGGGGTTGAGCGCAGTTTAAAGCCCGAATCGGGCAGCCATTTTTCCAGTACTTGACTGATTTGCGGCAGCAACTCCCCATACACACCGTGCAAACGAAAGACCGCATGCAGCCCGCCAGGAATGACCATCTGGTTGACGATACCTCGATATTTCAGCAGTTTATCGATGCCGATACAGGCAACATAGCGACATTTATCCAGTTCGACCCAAGCTGGATTGGAGTGATGCAAGCCAAATTGCGCCGCAAATGGCCGCCCTTCCGCACTCGCCCACGCTTTTAAAATTAGCCACGACTTCTTGATTGAACGGTTGTAGCCGACATGGCGCACATACGCAGCCAATCTTTGCGGCACCTCTACAATTTTCGGCTCAGGCAAACTGCGTTTCGCGACCCGATGGTAGCCCGCCGCCACTTCTGGATCTTTCAGGTAGGGTTTGTCCGAGACATGCGGATCGTGCCCTCGCCACTCCCCCGGAGCCATATGAAAAGTGGCTTTAAATGCGCGACTAAAAGAGGAAAGCGACGTAAACCCGCACTTATTGGCGATATCCAGCACCGATGAGCGCGTATCAAACATCAATTGATTGGCGGCGTATTCCATACGAGTGCGGCGAATATATTGGTGAATCGATTCACCCACCACCTGTTTAAACACACGATGAAAATGTTGCTCCGAATATGCAGCGATTTCGGCCAACTCGCGAGCAGACAGCTCACGGCTAATGTCTTGATGAATGTAGTAAAGCACATCATTGATGCGCGAAATGTGCTGTTTACTCATGACGAAAAGGCGGCCTTGTGAACGAAAATAGCATAAATGGACATATTCAACAGCATAAATGGACACACCATAAAACACAACCGGATGTACTATCAGTCGAATAACAAAATCAAAGCACAGACAGGAAACCCCATGGAAATCGCTCGCTCATTACAACAGATTCAATCTTCCTATATTCGCGAAATCCTCGCCGCTGCCAGCGACCCTAGTGTGATCTCTCTTGCTGGCGGTTTGCCAGACGAGCAGACTTTTCCAATCGAGCTAATGAAGCCGACCTTGGAAAAATTGTCTCAGATGCCTGAAGTGTTCCAGTATGGCGCAACGGCGGGTTATGCACCTTTGCTGCGCTTTCTCAAAACATACATGGCGCTGCCAGAGACACACATGGCGATGGCTTGCACCGGCTCGCAGCAAGGATTAGATCTGATCGCACGAGCTTACATCAATCCGGGTGACACCGTCGTGATGGAGGCGCCAAGCTACCTCGGCGCGATGCAAGTCTTTGGCTTAGTGAGCGCGAACATCGTCACCGTGTCGCAAAACGAATACGGGCCAAACCTTGATGAGTTGGCAGCCTGTTTCAAACAACACGCGCCAAAGATGTTTTACGCGGTGCCAGATTTCCACAACCCAACAGGGGTCTGCTGGTCACTCGAGACACGTCAGCAAGTGGCTAAGCTGTGCATTGAGCATAAAGTCGCCTTTATTGAAGATGCGCCGTATCGCGAGCTACGCTTCCAAGGGGAAGCTCTGCCGCTGGTATCGGACTTCTGCCCGCAAGATTCTATCGTGCTGCGATCTTTCTCCAAGATAGCCTCTCCGGGTCTGCGTATCGGTATTGTCACTGGCAAAACCAGCTACTTAGAGCCACTTATCAAAGTCAAACAAGGCGCAGATCTGCACTCCAGCGTACCAATGCAAGCTCTGCTGCTTGGCTTATTGCAGCATGAGCAGTTCCCTGAACATATGCAAAAAATCCGCACCCTGTACCACGCTCGCTATCAAGTGCTCGCGCAAGCGCTACAAGAGCAGCTCCCAGCAAACTGCCAACTGAAGCCCGTTGATGGCGGTATGTTTGTCTGGGTCACTTTGCCACCATGCGATACCTTCGCATTGGCTAAAGCGCTGCTAGGCAATGGTGTTGCCGTGGTGCCTAGCCCTGTTTTCTACCCTGCCGGACAAGCTGCACCTGCCGCGCTGCGTCTCAACTTTACTAACGCGACCCCAGAGCAGTTGAAAGAAGCCGTGACCCGATTGGCCGAAGGGCTTAAACTGGCCTTGGTTTAAGTCAATTCCATTAAAATACAGTGACATGAACCGCCTTCGGGCGGTTTTTTATACGCGCTAAAAGGTGACCTGTGGCAGCTAAGAACAAACTCATCCGCTATCTCAGCATCGAGGCTGACGAGCTTTTCCAACGCGAGGCGGCGTTAATCAAACAAGTGCAAACGGGTGAACTAGAGCAAGCGCTGCTGCTGTGGCAGGTCAAACAGCCAACGCTTGTCTTGCCAGCGGGGAACAAGTGGCCACAAACTGAGCAGTTACACCGAGAACTGGCCCAATTGGGCTGGCAACTGACGGCCAGAAAAACCGGTGGCGCGCCAGTGCCGCAAGTGCCCGGCATTATCAACCTTTCGCACCTCTATCATTGGCCGCACGATCAAGCATATGACATTCGCAGTGCGTACTTGAAACTGTGTGACATCTTACGCCACTTCTTTCTCCACTATGGCTTAGAGGTCGATGTCCACGCCACGCCGCATTCCTACTGCGATGGCGATTACAATCTCAATATTGGCGGACAAAAAGTGGTTGGCACCGCACAGCGAGTGCTGCTGAAAAAAGAGGGCGGGCAAGTGATACTGGCGCAAGCGTGCATTTTGATTGATGCCGATATGGCGCGGATTGTACAGCCGGTACAACTGTGTAATCGGCTCAGCCAGCGTGACGTAGAGATCAAAGCCGACGTTCACACGCCACTCTTTTCTCATCTACAAAAAAAGCCCTCTATCGAGAGCCTGATGCAAACCTTAGCGGACTGTTTTCTGCGTTACGCTTAAGCGAGCAAAATGGCATGCAGTTCAGCCATGGAACTGACTGTATAGCTCGGCGCAATACGTTCATCGGCCGGGTTACCTTGATGGTTCAGCCAACACGTCTCGATGCCGAAATTCATGCCGCCGAGGATGTCGGAATGCAAGTTGTCCCCAACCATCAAGATCTTGCTTTTACACGGCTGCCCAGCCACTTGCAGCGCGTGATCAAAAATCGCCAGATCCGGCTTTGCCACGCCCACCTGCTCGGAGATCACCACCTTATCAAAATAACCCGCCATGCCGGTGCGCTCGAGACGAATCGCCTGCAACTCAGTAAAACCGTTGGTGATGATGCCCATTTTGACTTTACCGTTCAGCGCTTCCATTAGCTCCTTGACCCCAGGCAACAAGGTACAAATATCGGCCATGGCTTCAAGAAACGCACTATTGAGTTCCAACGTGGTGGTATTGAGTTTCTCGGCCCACTCCTTAAAGCGGCGATGTTTGATCTCATCGGCGGTGATTTTACCGTCTTGATAGTCGACCCACAGCGGCTTGTTGACTTTTTGATAGTGGTGAAAATCTTGCTCGGTAAAATCCACCCCTTTACGGGCAAACATCAACTGCATGCCTTTGAAAGCGTCAAAGTGAAAAAGGGTTTCGTCGGCGTCAAACCATATCCAATCGTATTTCATTTCTGTGTCCACTACTGCGTTTTATTACCGGGGTAGTTTAGATTGTTTTTAATATGAATATAATCTCTCTCAATAGAAAAACATTGTGTCCATCTGCTCAACAATTTTGCTTATGATCAATCAATTTGCCGATCTGCCCGTGTTCGTCACTGTGGTCGACTGTGGCAGCTTTTCGCAAGCAGCGAAACAGCTCAATCTGACCAAATCGGCGGTGAGTAAACGCATCAGCCATCTTGAAGATGGCTTGGGTATTCGCTTACTCAACCGCACCACCCGCAAGCTGAGCCTGACCGAAGCGGGACAACGCTACTACGACTATGCATCGCAAGCACTGAGCCTTGCCAAACGTGGCGTCGACGCCGTTTCTGAGCTGCATGGTTCTCCGCAAGGTCGTTTGAAAATCACCGCGCCGATGACGTTTGGTGTCTTACATGTCGCGCCGCTGATCAGCGAATTTCTTAGCCGCTATCCTGAAGTGGAAATCGATCTACAACTGGAAGACAAAATGGTTGATCTGGTGGAGGGCGGTTTTGATCTCGGCATCCGTATCGGTCACTTGCCGGATTCCAACCTGATCGCCAAACGCCTTGCGCCATGTCGCACCGTTTTATGCGCATCACCGAGTTACGTCGCGAAGATGGGTGCGCCGCAAAAACCCGCCGATCTCGTGGATCACAACTGTCTGCGCTACAGTTATTTTCGCGGCGGCAATGAGTGGCTATTTCTCCACCAAGAGCAGGAATTTAAGGTGCTACCAAGAGGCAATTTCATCGTCAATAACAGCGAGGCCATTCGCCGCGCCCTCATCGCAGGCATTGGCGTGGCGCAGATGCCCACCTTTATTATTGGCAAGGAACTGCGCTCCGGGGCGTTGGTCAATCTTATGCCAGAGTATCGTTTACCAGAACATTTTCTCTACGCTGTCTACCCACAGCGTAAACATATGCCCTTGAAAGTAAGAATGTTTATTGACTTTCTCAGCGAGAAACTTGGCAGCGATACGTCGTATTGGGATTAGGCTACTGACATCTTCTGACAAAGCCACGCATTATGCTTTCCATGAACTCAGACAACAGGAGAGAATCTCATGGAACAAGTTATTGAAATGGTCAGCTTCAAACTGATTGAAGGTACGTCAGCACAAACTTACATCGCAGCCAGCGAGCAGAGCCAAGCTTTTGTCGCCAGCCAACCCGGCTTTTTGTACCGCTCGCTGAGCCACGACGCTGCAAGCGACAGTTGGACGGATGTGGTTTACTGGCAAGATATGGAGGCAGCAAAAAAAGCGGGTGAACAGTTTAAGAGCCACGCGGACTGCCAACCGCTGATGGCGTTAATTGAACCAAACTCGGTCGACATGCGTCACCAATTGATCAAAATGAGCAGTTGCAACCTCTAAACGCAAAGACCAAAAAAGGAACCCCATGAGCAAATCGGAACGTCTGTTTGAACTGTTGACCTTGTTGCGCTCGAAGCGTTATGCGGTGACCGCCAAGCAACTTGCGGAAACCATGGCCGTCAGTGAACGTACCATCTACCGCGACATTCAGTCGCTGCTCAGCTCTGGGGTTCCTATTTGCGGCGAGGCGGGGGTGGGCTATTTGCTGCAAAACGGCTCACACCTGCCGCCATTGATGTTTAGCGAAAAAGAGATGGTGGCGCTTGAACTTGGCATGTGCATGGTCAGGGCGTGGTCCGATGCCGAACTGGCTCAAGCCTCACACTCAGCGTCTGCCAAAATTCTTTCTGTGCTGCCCGACAAACTGAAACGGCAGGTGGAAGAGTTCCCTATCTTGGTGCCCGATTATCACATCCAGTCCGACACCGCCAAACGTGCTCTATTGCTTCGTCACGCTACCGACAGCCAGTTTATTGTCGATGTCGGCTATCAAGATGAAAAAGGGTCGATAACCAAACGCCGTCTGCATCCGCTCGGACAAATCTTTTGGGGAAAGCATTGGACTCTGGTGGCATGGTGCGAACTGCGCAACGATTATCGCCACTTTCGCCTCGATCGAATCGAATCGCTATCCGTCAGCGAAGAAACTTTTACCACCAGCGAGAGCAAATCTTTGTCTTACTATCTGGCGCACTGCGTTCCCCCCACTAGTTGAGCACGCGGATCAATTTGGCTGGCGTACCGCCATACAAACAATCAGGCGGTACATCGTGATTCACCACCGAATTAGCAGCAATGACCGAACGGGCTCCAATGGTAACACCTTGATTGATGACACAGTTTCCGCCGATCCACACATCATCCTCGACCACAATTGGCTTGCAGAATGTTTCCCAGCGGCGGCGACTGCGGTAATCGAGCGAGTGAGATGCGGTATAGAACTGACAACTCGGCCCGATCAATACGTGATCGCCAATGGTGATCTTCGCCCCGTCAAGCATCACCACATTCATATTGATAAAAGTTTGTTCACCAATATGAATGGTTTGGCCAAATTCACACATGAACGGCGATTGAATAAAGCTCTCCCCTACATGGCCAAATAACTGCTGCTGTAAAATGGCGCGCTGATCGCCTTGTGTCGTCACATTCAAACGCAGTAAAAGCTCCATAGCCCGGCTGCGAATGGCATCAATCTCAGGGTCTGCCCCATCAAAGATCAAGCCGTTCATCATTTTTTCAAATTCTGTCATCAGATTCTTCCTATTCACCAACGGCTTTATCCTACTTGGCCCTATAAAGGAAAAAAGAGAAAAGCAGGCGCTTTTCTCTTCCTCTTTGTGATTTTGTGGCGAGCTTGGCGTTCAGACGATTTCCCAACTGTGAGTCATCTCAACACCAGCACCCAACATCAGGCAAACGGAGCAGTATTTTTGCAGCGAATCGGCGGTGACCTTTTCCACTAACGCAGGATCTAACGCTTCCCCAGAAACGCTAAAATGAATGTTGATCGCAGTAAAAATGCGCGGCGCGGTGTCACGGCGCTCAGTCGTCAGCTTCGCACTGCACGCGGTCACTTTCTGTCCTGCCGATTTCAGGCCATCGACCACATCCACCGAGCTGCAACCGCCAGCAGCCATCAACACCATCTCCATTGGGCTTGGTGCTGTGGCACCACCATTGCCATCCATCACTACCGAGTGCCCCGATTGCGATTGACCCAGAAATTTAAAATCTTCAACCCACTTCACTTCAGCTTGCATGGCTTCCTCTTTTTTATCGTGACGTTACAAGGGCCTAATTTAGCTAGCTGGTGAGTGAAGGCAATGGAAATTTTCTTTTCGCTGTAATTTTTTTGCTGCCTCTTCGTTCTTATTACGTACAACAAGCGAAAACCTTGAGGTAAGTATGAAAAAGTTGACTAAGTTCATTTGGCTGGTGCCGATGATGTTTTCACTTCTCGTCATCGGCTACAGCAATATCGGCGTGGCCGATACGATGAAAAATGACGCCCACGGCAAACTGCAAACCGCCACACTGGCGGGCGGCTGTTTTTGGTGTACGGAATCAGATATGGAGAAACTCGACGGCGTCTACGATGTCATTTCGGGTTATTCGGGCGGCGATGTGGTCAATCCAACGTACCGCCAAGTCTCTTCGGGCAAAAGCGGCCATTTAGAAGTCATTCAGTTTCAGTACGATCCAAAAGTGGTGAGCTACGAAGCGGTACTGGATTACTTTCTTCGCCACATTGACCCCACTGACGATAAAGGCTCCTTTGTTGATCGCGGCCCACAATACCGTCCGGCCATTTTTTATCACAATGCCGAACAAAAGCGTATTGCGCAGCACTTCTTAAAAGAGGTCGATGAAGCCAACATCTATCCCGCGCCACTGAAAACCGAGTTGATTGAGTACAAAATCTTCTATCCGGCAGAAGAGTATCATCAGGACTACTACAAAAAGAGCAGCCTGAAGTACAAGTATTACCGCTATGCTTCTGGCCGCGACAAGTACTTGGACGAGGTGTTTGGTGATGAGCGCAATGAGCAGCCGAAAACGCTTCGCCAGCTGATTGATGAACAGCAGCAGATCAAAAGCGCCAAGCCCTACAGCAAACCGTCGGATGCAGAAATCAAAGCCAAATTGAGCGAGCTGCAATACTACGTAACGCAAGAAGACGGCACAGAGCGCGCGTTCCAAAATGAGTATTGGGATAATAAACAACCGGGTATCTATGTGGATGTGGTCACCGGAGAGCCACTGTTTTCTTCAACCGACAAATACAAATCAGGCACCGGCTGGCCGAGTTTTACCCAGCCGATCAATCCCGCTTATATTGTCACTAAAACCGACTACAAGCTGGTGTACCCACGCACCGAAGTCAGAAGCCGCTACGGTGATTCCCATCTCGGGCATGTGTTTGAAGATGGCCCAGCGCCAACGGGCTTAAGATACTGCATGAATTCGGCGGCGATGCGTTTTATTCCGGCAGCCGAACTCGAAGCAAACGGCTACGGAGAATACGCTGCACTGTTTGAAAAATAAGCCCTTTTGCTGAAATGGCAGAATAGCGGTCAGGCGCGTCTTTTATCGTTGCCTGACCGCCGATTTTCCCATTCGCTATGACAATGCTCGTACGGTAACTTATTGAACTCTTCTATCTCCGTTGCACATTTTGTCAAGGCAATGCATTACCTGTGCACAAAGTCATAAAATACATTGATTGACTCAGCAATATTTTTAATAATCGCTGTTCAAAAAATGGCAAAAACTCCAGCATCTCAATCGTTCATCCGCTAATCTTAGCAGTATGATTGTTTAGCTATCGTTAAAAGCATAATTAGAATGACAAGCGACGACTTTAAGAAATCCACCGCCAATCTCAAAAAAGCGGTCCCCTTGATGATTAAAAATCATGTAGCAGCGACGCCTGCTAATTACGCGCTTTGGTATACCTACGTCGACAATGCTATTCCCCAGTTAAACCAAGAGCTAGACACGGTGTTGGAAAACTTCGGCATCTGCCCACCTGCCACCAGCGAACAGCTCTACCACAGTTATGTGGCGAGTAAAACGGAAACCAGCCTGCGAGAGCTCAAAGACAGCATCGAGATCTTGCTCGGTGAGATCGCCAGCTCCATGTCGGATACTCTCTCCGATACGTCCTCTTTTACCGCCTTGGTGGACAAAAATTTCAGCAAGCTGGAAAAAGTCGAAGATGAGGGGCTGAGTATTGAAGAGGTGATGGGGGTGATTCGAGAACTGGTGTCTGAATCACGAGAAATTCGCCACTCGACCCGATTTCTTAGCAGTCAGCTCAATAACGCCAGCACTGAGATCTCACGCCTCAAAGAGCAGCTTGCCGAAGTGCAAAAAGACGCGCTATTTGATGGCCTGTCGAGCCTCTACAACCGCCGCGCATTCAATAACGATCTGCGTGCTTTGGTGAACGCTGAACAGAACATTAGTTTGATCTTGCTGGATATCGACCATTTCAAATCATTCAATGACAACTACGGCCATTTGTTTGGCGATACCGTGATCCGCGCCATCGCCAAACGTCTGCAAATGAGCTGCCGCGAAGGGATTACCGCGTACCGATTTGGCGGTGAAGAGTTTGCGCTGATCGTTCCTAACAAGTCGCTGCGCATCGCTAGACAATTCGCCGAATCACTGCGGCGCAATGTCGAAAAACTGAAAGTCAAAGATAAACGTTCCGGAAAGCAGGTGGAAAACATCACCGCGTCATTCGGTGTGGCTGAATGGAAAACGGGTGAAACGCCAGACGATTTTATCGATCGCACCGATAAACTGCTCTACGAAGCAAAACAGCTTGGCCGAAACCGTGTGATGCCACTTTAATCACATCACGGCTTTAATCGCGTTGCTACTTTAATTACGTCAGTGAAATAACGCTGCTCAGCACTCTAACCAGCGATTTTCTACTCAGACAAAAAACCCCGGAAAAGCACACTTTTCCGGGGTTTTCTCATTTTATACTTAGATGCTGTAGCAGTAGCTCAGAATGTAGTCTTCACCATTTTTCGCGGTGTACTCTTTATCTTCACTGCTTGCCATTGGCTTACCATTCACATCCCCTTTCACAAGGCTAATCCAGTGACGCATCGCGGTGGGGGCATCGCCAGTTAACGACGGGCTGAATGTGGTGCGCGTTTCCAGTTGGATGTCATCGATTTCAATCAATTCAACACAGCCTGTCCCTTTGTGACAACCCAGCATCACTTCCACATGGCTACCTGTTTCATCACGCAGCAGGATAGAGCAAGGATCTTCTTTTCCACCAGTAAAGGCGACAAAGTGCTTGGGAGAGCGCAAGCCACTGTGCGTACCGTCCGCAAAATAAGCCATCAGGTGGCGATAGTCGATCACGTAGCTGGTGACGTCTTGATGTGAACCATTTTCCAGCGGGAAAAGGCGATCAAGCAGTTGTTTCGCTTTCAGTTGCTTCTCATTTTGTTCGCTTGAGCTCACCGCTTCGACGGCAAAGACGGCTTCTGCGATAAATGGGCGGTGTTGTTGTTGGATATCATTTTTATCGAATCTAAGCATATTCATCGTCTTTCCCTCTTAGAAAATCTCATTCCTTTTTTGCTTCTGGAGCAAAAACTTTAAACTTGCGTTTGGTTTCTAACAATTCTGTGAAGTGGAAGGTTTTTTTCCTTGCCTGCTCACTATGTAGACTAGCGAATTTTTTACTACAATTTCACAACAAAAATTTTACAATGTGAATTTTACAAAATGTCTGTGTCAAAAAGCTTGATTCGCCAATCGCATTTTCTCGGAACCAAGATTAGGAACCTAAGAAAAAACAACCATTTAACTATGGAAGATCTCTCTGCACGCTGTATTCGCATCAATCCTGAATACGCGCCATCGGTCTCCTACCTCTCGATGATCGAGCGCGGTAAACGGGTTCCGAGCATCGATATGCTGGAAGTCATTGCCGAAGTGTTTCAAAAAGATCCCGCTTGGTTTTTGGATGACGAGCCCGAATTAGAAGCGATCACGCCCAACAAAGGTAATCGTGGCGGGTTAAGTGGCATGGCGCTTGAGCCCAGCTTTTTGTTCTCCAATGACATTTTACAAATCGCAATTCCGGAAATGCTCTCGCAAACGGGCATCACTGGGCGACAGTTTGCTCATCTGCTGATCCGCGCTCATCAGGAAGCGAACCAAAACCACTTCCCGGATCTGGAACGTGCCGCGGAAGAGATCGGAAAAAAACGCCTCAATATGTCGGTGGAAGATCTCATCGATATCGCCAAAAGCTTGGGAATGGACATCCGCTGGATAAGCCGCACGCCGAAAGATGTGGTTGACGAGCTGGGCGTTAACGCCAAACAGTTGGTGACTTCCTTTATGGAACCGCCGAGCACCATTTATCTCAACAGCATGATGAAAGAGTATCCAACTCGGCTAAAGTACGATTTAGCGGTGTACATAGGTCATCGCATTTTGCACAGTGCCGACAGCGTGAAAAGCGTTCTCTCAATTGGTCATCAAAACCACTGGGACCAAGCCGACGATCTCTCTCCGACATCCGACCTCAACTCCCAAGATATTCTGCTGGCGTGGCGTGATTTTGAATCCAGCTTTTTTGCAGGAGCGCTGCTCTGCCCGAAAGTACCGTTTCGCCAATTACTCGATCGGAGCGGCTATGAAATCGACGTGCACAAGAAGGCCGGGGTTTCTCCCTCTGTTGCCATGCGCCGCATGACGGTAGTCTCGCCTTATCCTCATTGGCATTATTTCGATGCGTATGGCCCCGGTAAACTCAAAGCGGTGTATCGCGGTAACGGCATCCCGCTGCCTTGGGGAAACATGCGCACGGTAAACGATCCGTGTCAGCATTGGGCGGTGTTTCGTAAGCTGTCTGAATCACAACCGGGGAGCTCTGCTCAGCTTTCCATTCTCAATGTTGGCAATGAGCCTAGGTTGTACTGCTGCGAATCGGTGAATGTGGTTGATCCTGCTGGCAATAATCGCGTGCTTTGTGCAGGCATTGATCTCAACCCGGCGATCAACGCACAGGGTGGCGATGCGATTGAAATCGCAGAAGAGTTAAAGCGTTTGTGCGTTAACCATGGTGGCAGTAGCGAAGTGCCCTACCATATAAAGAAAGATCTGACGACGATTGCCAAAATACTCAATATCAAGTGGATAGAACGAGGTATCAACGCACCCGCTCGCTTGATCTGCTCCCGCGGAGCGGTGTGCCCGCGCCAACCAAGCTGCTACGCAAAATGTGGTGAGGAATAATTTTAAGCAAATCGGCAAATTGCAGATAAAAAAGAGGCCAAACACAAGCAAGGTGTTTGGCCGTTTATACGTGTGAACAATCTGTGTCCACTAACAACGTCAGTTGGCTAGGTGACCCTCGGCTTAATAAGGGTCATACTAGGTAAAGCACGATGCGTGCCAAAAAAATAATTGTCTAAAAGGTCTATTTTTGTGCTGAATATCGTTGTTTTACAGATATTATTTGCATATCGCATTCTCAATTTGCAAAGACAGCGCATTATGCCATCGAGTGCATTGTTAATAGTTAAAATTATTAGTTAATCGTATTATTATGCTCGTCTTATTTCATTCTGGAAATGTGTGACATTAACGACGTTCTCCCTTGTCCAGACACAACAGCCTTTTAACGTCACCTTTACTGACTAGGCAGGTCAAAATTCACCAATCGGCTTATTAATCAATAACAGAGAATGCCTTGCTGCCAGGCGAATGGCTTGAATGAGATAGTGAAAGGGTATCAATCTGAAATGCAGGAGATGCAAACTCAGCTCAGCGCGTTCAAGCTTTAGTGGCGTAACAAGCCAAAGCTCGCTTTTAGCTCACCAAAGAACTGGCCGCTTCACGCTGCAGCTTCTTCTCCAGATACATACGATCATCCGCTTCTTTGAGCATGTCATCAAAGTTACGCAAGTCGTGGTGGAAAAAAGCATAACCAATACTGACGTGCAGGTAGATCAACTCACTCTCATATACCACCGGGTTGGCGCAAAGAGCGGATTTCAACTTTTCAATCAGTTGTGCAATGTCTTCCTGCTTTTGCACTCGCGGCAAAATAATTAAAAATTCGTCGCCACCAATCCGGGCAATAATATCGGTGGAACGCAATGTGCTTTTTACTCGCTCGGCACAGGCAAGCAACACTTTATCCCCCGCCGCATGACCAAACGTATCGTTGATGTGTTTAAAGCGATCTAAGTCGAAATTGATCACCGCAAAAGTCTCATCTTTACCCAATTTTTGCGCGTGTCTGAAATAGCGATCCAGTGAATACATGAAGTAACGCCGATTGGGTAACCCTGTCAATTCATCGTGCAGGGAGCGAATGCGAGCAATGTCGTACAAACGATAAATGGTGATGAAAACCAGCCCAAGTAAAAGCAGAATTGGATAACCCAGCAAACGAACAATATTCAGCTGATACCATGGTACGCCCGCCAAGAATTGCTCATTTTTCGCCACAGCCAAAACCCAGCCACCATACGGAAAATTCACTTTTTCGCGAACAAACGCTAAGTCGTAGGTCTCTTGCTCTCCCCAGAAAATATCGCCATCCGCCCCTTGGCTATCGTAGCCTTTGATCGCCAATTTGTACTTGTAAGCAAAACTCACTAAGCCCACATCGGTGAAAAGGGAATCGAGGTTTAAGACTGCACTACACACCCCCCAGTACTGCGTATTGAGCGGCGGATCGCTAAAGATGGGCACTCTGGCTATCAAGCCTCTGCCACCTTGAACCAAGTTCACTGGACCAGCAATAAAGATCTCAGCGATGTTTTTTGCTTTCAAAATAGAGGCCCACTGCTTGGGCACCGTATGATAATCAAGGCCAAGCACTTGCTCGTTGCCAGACAGAGGATAAACGTAATTCACCACGTCATCTTTGGCTAACACGACGTTTTTGAGGTGGCGTCCTTTACGAATGATTTTGGAAGACGCTTCGTTGAGCGCCTGAACATTACTGCTAGGATGAAGTGAAACCAACGTCGCTAAACTACTAACAATATAAATGTCAGAAACAATCGTCGCTTCCAGCTTAGACCGAATCGCTGAAAGTTGATCTTTTGCTTCTCGCTGCAAATGATCTTCCAACACTTGCAACTGATTGCGATTGAGTACTTCAACCACACCTGCTGAGAGCACAACAAAAAGAAAAAACAGCAGTTTTATGCCCCACTGTTTATCGAACGTGTACTTCATCTAAGCCCCTGTCCACGCCTAAGAGATAGGTATAATGATCAATAAATCGTTATTATTGTTAAAAAAGTTACTATGTATAAGAATAAACCAATCTGGTTAATAATAGTAAGCATATTTCACGAGTTTGAATTTTCGGACAACTTATGACGCAGCAACCCTCTCTGTTCCATCACGATAAATGGTTTGCCATTCGATCTGCTGGGCTTTTGTACTGGGATCCGCAATTCCTTTCTCCTAGTCAGGCACAGCGCTATTTTCATCGGTTATACACTGAGCTCCCTTGGGCCCAAGAAGCGATCACTCTGTTTGGTAAACAAGTGCTCCAACCTCGTCTGCAGGCTTGGTGTGGGGATGCCGTCTATCGTTATTCCGGTTTAACCATGCAACCCTCCCCTTGGACGGATGGTCTTCTAGAACTCAAACAACGCTGCGAGTTGGCATCTGGGGCGCAGTTTAATTCCGTACTCGCCAACCTCTACCGCAACGGTCAGGATTCCATGGGCTGGCATCAAGATAATGAACCAGAGTTAGGCAAACACCCGATTATTGCGTCACTGACTTTGGGCGAATCACGCCGTTTCCTACTGCAACACATCGAGACCAAAGAAAAAATCGAGTTTGAGCTGCAAGCGGGTTCTTTGCTTGTTATGGCAGGCACAACACAAACCTATTGGCGTCATTGCGTACCGAAAACGGCCAAATCCAAGGCGGAACGCATCAACCTGACGTTTCGGCACGTCAATCCTACCGTTTATTGACCAAGCAATTACATTAACCCAAACCATAGCTGCTAGAGTTCAATTTATCAAAGTGATAACAGGACAAGGTTATGCGTTTTAAAATCGGATATTTGGCTGTGTTGGTATCGGCCTGTGCTGCATTCCACACCAACGCGAGTGAAGAAGTTACTCCACTGAGTTTTGAACAATCAGCACAGCAGATCAAAACAACCTACGAAAGCCAACTTTATACCTTACCCGCTTATGCCGAAGGCCATTACGGTCAGCGTATGTTTCGCCAAACCTTAGACAGCAAATACGCTGCCGCGGTTTGGAGCGATTTAGCCAGAGTGGCCAGTCGGCTCAACTACTTTGCCGCAGAGGTGCACAAACCTGAGCAAATTATTCTCTATGCAGAGAAACGTTTGACTGGCTATATGGACGAAACCGATGAGCGCAGCAGATTACGTTATACCGCAACCAAGCATATGCCAGAGTATCTCTATCTTGGCGTCGATCTTATCGGCTCAATGGCTCGCGCTGACGAATATGGATTAGCTCACCGACAAGACGACAAACTGCGTGAAGTGATCCGCCGCTATGATTTTAAGAAATATGCCACCGACTCAGACATGATTAAGGCTTGGGCTGCGCAGCTAGCAAATCAAGTTTACTGGTTAAAGCAGCTTGGTGAGCAAGATGTGGTGAATGATTTTATTCAAGCATTTCGCCGTACTTACCCAGATGCAAGCGATAAAAACTCACGCCTCAGCAATATGGCAACAAGTTGTATGGCATGACGCACATTATTTTTGCCGATTCTGAATATTACCAACATCAAGTCGATGAGAAGCAGCATCAGTGGATTTACGACTATTTTCGCGACAATATTGATACCATTTTGCTCCGGGTGAAAGAGGATATCATCGCCGAAGTCGGTATCAGCTTTCTGCTCGCTGGCCTCGAAAATGACCCTGTGGTCGAGAAGACCCGCCAAGCGATTCAAGCATCAATAAATCGCGAGAAGGGCATGATTCCCTCAGTTTCCGGTGAGTTCGACCTAAAAAGTGGTGAGCATCGCAATGTGTTGGCCATCATGCTGCTGGATTGGCAGCAAGTGAATGCAGCACCAACGGTGACGAGCAATCCAAAAGTATTTTCCTCCATTCCCTACGGTTTGGTCGCGAACAAAGAGAAAGCCAAACCTTAAACATCGCTTTCGTTCCACACCAGCAAGCGAGTTGGTGTGGAGCGATTGAATCGACTTTATCGATACCTACTTCAGCAAAAGTCTGCTCGATATTCCTCATCGCCAACTTCAAATAAATGAATGGTGATTCATCACCTTAGACATTCATCCATGAAATAAGTATGTGCAAAATTGCCTACACTAGTCGCACACTACTCACTGTAATAAAATGTATTTATTGAATAAAAACTGGATCTTAACGACTTTGAAGCGAATATTTTAATTATTAATAACGCATTTTCTAATCACTTTGTTAATATGACTCACCCGCTTTGTTGAGATAAGGATGGTACATGGCAGAGCTCACGGATAAAAAACTGCTGACCCTCATCACTTATGCCCCCGCCGCCATCGTCGCTGTTTTTGCCTTGCTATGGACGGCATTGTCCGTTCGCGATGTGATGTTGCATTCCGAGCAGGAGTTAATTTCTCTGCGCGCCGATTTCCAACAGCGACAAAGCACTCAGCTCACCAGTCAGGTCGAATACGTTGCTCAGCAAGTCGACTATGCGCGTGAACTGACTGAAGAGCAGTTGGAAAGTACCATCCGTGAACGCATTTACGAAGCGCACAAAATTGCCACGCGCATCTACGAAAGCAACCGCCATCTCCCCGAGGCCAGCGTGACGAAAATGATCACCGACGCACTGCGTGACATTCGCTTCAATCAAGGCCGTGGCTATTTTTTCATCTACAAAATTGACGGCATGAGCATCATGCACCCGCTGCTGCCTAAAGTTGAAGGCACCTCTTTGTGGGATTTTAGAGACGTGCGTGGCAGCTACATCGTGCGTGAAATGGGTGAGCAGGTAAAGGCGAATGACGAAGCCTTTTACCGCTGGTGGTTTGTCAAACCCGACAATAAAAACCACGAGTTTGAGAAAATCGGTTTTGGCAAGTATTTCGCGCCTTATGACTGGTTCATCGGTACCGGCGATTATGTGGTCGATGTGGAAAACGACATCAAAGCCACTGTTCTCAAATGGATAAACAACCTACGCTTTGGTGATTACGGCTACGTGTTTGTGATGGACGAAAAAGGCACTGTCTTGTCGCACATCGACCCGAACATTATTGGTCGTAATGCCCTGCAAGGGGAGAGCGAAGCAAGCCCATCGGATGCTGCGCGTCTTGCCAAAGCCGACCACCAATTTGTTACCTATCAAGCGGCCTACTTGCCATCGGGTTTGGATGATCAAACCAAAACCAGTTACGTAATTAAAATCCCAGCATGGGGCTGGACCATAGGCTCCGGCGTGTATGAGCAAGTCAGCCAAAACTACCTCAAGCAAAGAGAGTTACAGGCAAAAAGTGAAGGGCAAAGTACCTTTAGGCAAATGGCGACTCTGGGCAGTGCTACCATTGCGATTGTTGCGCTGTTTTCACTGGGGTTAAGCCGTGTGATAGCCAAACGCTTCCAGCGTTTCCAGCGGCGTATCAATCAAGATTTCAAACAGTTGAAACAGACCAAAGACCAACTGGAATACATCGCCCGCCATGATGAATTGACCGGGCTGCCAAACCGTTCTCTGCTCCATGAGCGCATTCGTGAAGGCATTGAGAAATCAGAACAGCAATGCTGTCAATTGGCGGTGATGTTCGTCGATCTGGATGATTTCAAGAAAGTGAATGATTTGTACGGCCACTCGGCAGGCGATCGCTTGCTCAGTGAAATTGGCAAGAAATTTGAGGCGTTCCTCGAACCAGGCGATTTTGTCGCACGTTTTGGCGGCGATGAATTTATTTTCTGTTTCCCTTGTCTTGACAACTTGGCGCAAACCCAACAAAAAGTGGAAAAAATCAAACAGGTTTTTCGTCAGCAGTTCGTCATTGACAATAAAGTCCTGTTCACAAGTTGTTCGATTGGCGTTGCTGTGTACCCATCCGACGGCCACGACCCTGAAGAACTGATTTCCAAAGCCGATATCGTGCTCTACAAATCAAAAGCGCGGCAAAAAGGCGATGTACTGTTTTTCGATAGCAGCATCAACTTGCAAGTCCAACATGATTTCTTACTTGAGCGTGAATTGCGTGGCGCAATCGAACGCGGTGAACTGTATGTGGTTTATCAACCACAAATCGAGACCGAAAGCGGTAAGTTACATGGCGTGGAGAGTTTACTCCGCTGGCACAACCCTCAACTAGGACATGTTTCGCCGATTGAGTTTATCTCGCTGGCTGAAGAAATTGGCCTTATCAACCAATTAGGGCAATTTGTCATCCATCGCGCCTGCGAAGAGATAAGCCAGCTCTTTCCGGATGGCGATTCTGACTTAAACTTGTCGATCAACATCTCGCCGATGCAACTGATCAACGACGCTTTCGTCACACAGTTGACCGGAGCCGCAGCGCGTTACCAAATTGCCAACCATCGTATTACGCTGGAAATTACCGAAAACGTGCTGATCAACGACATGCCAAAAGTGAAACCGATCATTGAGCAGCTAAAAGAACTCGGGTTTACCATCTCACTCGACGACTTTGGTACCGGCTACTCCTCACTCAGCTATCTGAGTCACCTCACTCTTGATGAAATCAAGGTTGACCGCCTGTTCATCGACAAAATGCTCAATTCTGAGCAGAGCGATTCTTTAGTGAAAGCGATTATCGCCATCGCTCGTTCTTCTGAAATGAGAGTGGTTGCCGAGGGGGTAGAAACCGAGGCCCAGCGCCAAAAGCTCAAAGAATATGGCTGCGATATTTTGCAAGGCTATTTGATTGAAAGGCCGATCAGTGCGCAGCTGCTCGCTGAAAAATACACCACACCCGCCAAATAGAGCGAGAAGAGTTCCAAGTGTGAGTTTTCGTGGTAACACTTGGACTTCGCCACTACTCATTCAGACTATCAATGCGAATCATCACCGCATCAGGTCGCCAATATTCAAATTCGCAGTCGATTAACTCACCATCTTGCTTGTAGTTAACTCGACATATCTTGAGTACAGGCTGCCCTTGGGCCAAATTGAGCGCTTTGGCTACGTGGGCTGGTGCTGAAGTCGGAACCACCTCAAAGCGTGAACGGTGAGTCTCGTAACCATATTTCTGCCGATAAAGCCCCGTCAAGGAGCCTGTCAGATTCTCCTGCAAGATGGCGGGGAAGAGCGCTGCTTTAAGCACATTTTCCACAAACAGCACCACACGTCCATCAATAAAACGTAGCCGTTCAATCACATAAATTGGTGTCGTTGCCTCTATTTCAAGCACGTTGGCGTACTCACCACGCGCCATTTCGCGGCTCACATGCAGCAAACGGGTTTCAGCAATACGATGCTGATCTCGCACCATTTGATGAAAATGCGAGCGGGAAAGAGGGTTGTAACAAATTCGCTCCGGTGAGACATACCAACCGCGGCGCTCTTCACGGTATATCAGCCCTTCCGTTTCCAGTGAGACCAAAGCGTCTTTGATGGTGATACGCGTGGTAGCAAAGAGTCCACTCAATTCGCGCTCTGAGGGCAACTTTTGCCCTTGAAACCATACGCCAGCGTTGATCTGTGCGCGAATGGTGCTTTTTATCCTGCCTAGTTGAGTGGTTTGTTGAGTGCTCATTGCTGATCGAGTCCATTGCGTTTTTCTTTAACAAGGTAAAGCGAGCAGATAACAGAAATATGACGCTGGGTTAAGTTGGGCAATCACCGTCGTTTCTCTAATGATCTCTTTTGGGCCTCTTCCGATGTTTCACAAATGTACTAATCGCTTTCTCAACTGCTCGAATTGTAGTCTATGCTAAAAGTAATGCACGACTTATCTGCATGATAATCTAAGACTTTAGAGGTGGTAATGAGTGGTTCGGCCTTACACGTGATGTTCATTGACGACGATGAGCTGATGCTAAAAGCAGCAGGTAGGATGCTGCGCCGTCTCCGGCCAGATTGGCATTTCACCTTGGTCAACGACCCTCAATGCTGGCAAGAAGCCGCCGCAGAAGTCGACCATCAACCCGAGCTCATCATCAGTGATCTGCTGATGCCAAACCTTCAGGGCGATGAGCTGTTAAAGCAAGCAAGCCAAATCTACCCAGATTCCATCCGAGCGTTAATCACCGGTGACACCAGCAAAGAAGCCAGTGTTCTGCTCAATTCTTCGGTACATTTCATGCTTCCCAAGCCCTTTTCGGAGGAAGACTTCGTTCATGTGCTCAATAGTGCCGAACGGCTCAAACAGATGCCCTTTTCCACTGCGTGCCGGGCCAAGCTTGCTGAGATAGAAGATCTGCCTGTGTTGCCTCGCACTATTTTGCAAATTAGACAATGCATTCTCCGCCCGGAAGCATCGATACAGGACGTGTCAGATCTAGTAAATAGAGAGCCACCATTGGCAGCAAGGCTGGTACAACTCGCCAATTCGGCCTATCTCGGTTTTCAGGTCAGAACAAGTTCACTCACTGAGTCTATCAGACGCCTTGGCTTGGCGATGGTCGAAGCGGTTGCCAACATAATGCTCACGCAGAAAAGCTTTAAACAGCTCGATCCGCTTATTCATCAACAAATCGTCAACCGCTATCTCAACGCCGCAGAAAAAAGCAAAGCCTTATCTGAACGTCTTCATCTGCCTACCCGAGAGCAAGAAAAGATCTATCTCATGACGCTATTCTGCTCGATTGGAGAGTTGGTATTGCTAGAAAAAGGTGCTGCACCCGATCAATTAGAAGAGTTTTACTCATTTGAATGCGGCTACAAAGACAGCCTCGTGATCTGCAGCTATATACTGATATTGTGGGGCTACAGCGTTGATATGGCGGAGAGCATCCTTCGCATTGGTCGAGAGCAAGATCTTTCTGGCAAGAATATCGATAGCCAAGTTTTATTGCTCGCCATGCGCTGGATGGAGTCAGAAACGAGCAACAGTATGGAGACATTTCTGCGCTCCTTACCTGAACAAAATAAAAATGTCATTGAATCGATTTTAGCCGATACGCCTTAAGGAGAGTGATATGTCGATATCTGTAGCTGTGGTTGATGATTCAAAAATGTCGAGAAAGGCGGTTATCCGGGCACTGCCCGAGCAATTTAAAGAGAATCTTCATGAAGCGCAAAATGGCGAAGAAGCAATTCAACTTTATAAAGATGGCAAAGCCGACGTGATGTTTTTGGATCTGACGATGCCCGTGATGGATGGGTTTATGGTGTTGGCTGAACTGAAAAAAATTGCCGCGAGAAATTTTGTTTTTGTCATTAGTGCCGATATACAGCCGACCTCTCAGCAAAAGGCGCTGGAGCTGGGCGCGGTTAAATTTCTCCAAAAGCCTCTAGAGGCACCAGAGCTGGAGTCTGTTCTAAAGGAGGTCGGTTTACTATGAATCATGCATTTACACCCGACCATGAAGATTCGCTAAAAGAATTTCTCAACATATCGATGGGCAAAGCGGCCAATAAATTGGCCAACTTACTCAATTTGCACGTTACGCTCACGGTGCCCAATATCAGCATTGCCTCTCATGAAGAGCTCAACAACATTCTAAAGCAAAACCAAGAGTACTATTACACCCAGCAATCGTTTTTTGGCCAAATGCAAGGCGAGGTACTGACCCTTCTCAGCCGAAAAGGGGGCAAGGAACTGGCAAAAAATATGTGGCGTCTTGATGATAACGATGCCCTTTCCGATAACCTCCTCGCCGACTGCCTTTTGGAAGTATCTAACATCCTTTCTGGTGCCAGTATTCAAGGGTTGTGTAACCAGATCGAACTGAAAGCCAGAGTTCAACCACCGGTTCTCTTGGATCCTGACGATTTCACTCTACCAAAAGATAAATGGCAGCATACGATTATTTTGCAGGTCTCGTTTCTCATTGAGTCCTTTGAGTTCGAAACCAAAACCGTGATTTGCTTTGCAGACAGCGGCTTTAGTCAAGTGATTGAAAAACTAGATGCATGGATATAGCAGGGAAAAACATGTCGAATATCAAGCCAAAATTGATGCTTTCTGATCTGGTCAATCAGCTCTCTGTCGCGATTTGCATCGTTCGTCGTGATTACACCATTGCCATGGTCAATGAGTACTTTGTCACGCGATCGAAAGCGACAACTAGCGAATTAGTCGGCCAAAATCTGTTAGACAAATATCCAGAATCGCAGCATTTCCTCAAACGGAAAATTGACACTGCCTTTATGATTGAGTCACCCACTTTCTCATCTTGGGAGCAGGCTCCTCATGTTTTGCCTTTTTACACTTCGCGGCCAATTTCCGGTTCTGAAGACCGAATGTTTCAGAATATCGAGGTTCTGCCTATTCACAACGACGACGGCTCATTGGAACACGTCTGTCTTTGTATCCATGATGTCACCCTGCAAGCCGCTCAGCACCATTCCCTAAAAGAGTTGACCGTCAAGCTGAACAATGAACAGCATCAACTCGAAGATGCCTTAAATAAGCTAAAACTGGCACAAAGCCAGTTGCTACAATCAGAAAAAATGGCCTCGATTGGTCAACTCTCTGCGGGAATAGCGCATGAGATCAATAATCCAATCGGCTTTATTACTTCTAATTTACAGACATTGGAGGATTATTTTTCGACGGTAAAAAATCATATTCAACAGCTAAACACATTGATAAATAATTGTGAGAGTGAAACGATTATCGAAAGCAAAGAGAAAGCAGAAAAGAAAATTAATCTTACCTATATTCTCGATGATCTTTCGGATCTTATTCAAGAATCTTTGGAAGGTTCGGGCCGGGTCATGGCTATTGTTAAAAACCTCAAAGAGTTTTCTCATATAGACAGTTCTGAGTGGAATTACAGCAATTTAGAACACGGACTAGAGTCGACACTTAAAATCATAAATAATGAAGTAAAGTACAATATTGAGGTAGAGAAACACTTCTCGAAAGGCGTTCCTGAAGTATATTGCCAACCAATGCAAATAAATCAAGTCTTCCTCAATATACTTGTCAACGCCTGTCATGCGATCGAAGGGAAAGGGAAAATATCTATTTTCCTCGATAAACACGACGATGATTCTGTCTCGATTAAAATTGCCGATACAGGCAGTGGAATTCCACAAGAAATTCTAAGTTCCATTTTTGATCCTTTTTTCACCACTAAACCAGTTGGCTCTGGCACAGGATTAGGGTTATCCGTCTCTTACGGCATAGTCGCCAAGCACAAAGGGAAAATCGAAGTTGAGAGTGAAGTAGGAAAAGGTTCAACCTTTACGATTCTGCTCCCTATCAATCAAAAACCACAGCAGGACACTTCGAAGTAGAAGATGGATGGACACTTATGATCGATTATGCAGAAATACTCCTTGTCGATGACGAACCGCTGATCCTAAAGTCTTTGGAACGGCAATTGCGACGAAAAGTTGGGCATATCTACACTGCTCAGTCAGGGGCTGACGCCATTAAGATTTTAATGCAAAATCAAAATATTAATCTGGTGATTACCGATTTTAGAATGCCTGAAATGGACGGTTCAGAACTGGTGGCAAGAATAAAATCTGACTTTCCTGAAGTAGCCACCATCATGCTCTCTGGGCAAGCAGATTTCGAGCGGGTGACCAATGCCTTTAATACTGGTGCACTGACACGATATTTAGGAAAACCTTGGGACAACGATGAACTAACCTCGGTTATCGAAAATGTGCTAGATATCCAAAGTAAAACACGAAACCGAGACAGACTCACTCAACTTAAAAATATTTTTGCTTTAAATAACCATATTGAAAAAATAAAAGAGTACCGTTGCAAACCTTGGCTTTTAGTGATGCTGGATATTCAATCCATGCGAAAATTTAATGACCAGTATGGCGTCATGGAAGCAAATGACTTTATTCATGATATCGCCAAGGCCATCCCTAAATCAGAAAAACTCGTGTGGTATCGCTATGAAGATAAATTTTTCACCTTTGTTGAATACCATCACTCTGGTTACGAGTTAATATTCAATCTAGAGGAGTCGAGTTTTGCATCATCAAAAATTGAAACACGTATTCAGGTTAGTATTTACCTAAGCGATGCCTACTCGTGGAATACGATTTGTGCGGAAGAAATTGCCCGAAGAAAACTCGACGCATCACCTATCGATAATCATACCTATTGGCTAAACGATCAATTACCGAACGAAAACGTTAGAGAATTTTCCGAATTATCACTAATTATCAAAGATCTTCGCTCAAACAATTTCGTCGCTTATTTTCAACCTCAATTAAATCTGGCAACCGGTAAAATTGATTGCTGTGAAGCACTCGCCCGCCAAAAGGGAGAACATGGGAAGATCTTAAACCCCGCACAATTTTTACCTTTGATGGAAAAATATGATTTATTGGATAGATTAACCGAGCGCATGCTTAATCAGTCGCTACAGTTAATCTCACGGCTCAAACAACAACAGCTTTCAATCCGTGTTAGCGTGAATGTCACTGCCGCACAAGTTGAGTCCGGCTATGTAAAACAGTGTCTGCACAATGAAAACGGTGAGTGGGTTATAGGGATAGATCTGTTAGAACTTGAAATTCTAGAGACAGAGAAAATCGTCTCTTTTCCTAGGATGAGTGAACAGATCAAACTGCTGAAAACCGCTGGCGTGCGCTGCGCAATCGACGATTTTGGCACGGGTTACTCTGGTTTTGAATCGCTAAAAGAAATCCCTTTTGATGTGGTTAAAATTGATGGACGCTTCATCCGCTGTTTAGGAGAGAGTGAGTCCGATGACGTTATTTTGAAATCCATCACAGATAGCGCAACTTCGCTAAATATGTCTATCGTTGCCGAGTGGGTGGAAAATAAATTTCAGTATAATTATTTAAAAGAGCATGGCTGTACTCGAATACAAGGATATTGGGTTAGTCCTCCACTACCTTGTGACGATTTTTTAACGTTCCTCGCTAGTTATTAAGGAATCATCTATGAACGATACGGCAGAAAAAGATCCCCTTGATAGTGCGGAAGAGAGCACGAAGCTGTCTATTCTGCTGGTCGATGACGAAGCAGACATTCTCAAATCCCTCACACGGGTGCTGAGATTCGATTACGACGTGGTGAGTTTTACCAGTGGCGTAGAAGCGCTCGCTTATCTTGATCAAGACCATCCCCCGATCATCATTTCTGACATGCGCATGCCTGAAATGGACGGCGCCGAATTTCTTCGTTTAGCACGTGAACGCAGCCCTGATTCGATCCGCCTTTTACTGACGGGTTACAGTGATATGGAGTCTACGGTAAGAGCCGTCAATGAAGGCGGCATACACACCTACCTTTCCAAACCTTGGGACAATCAGCTACTTAAAGAAACCATCGCAAAAGCAGCCGAATTATTTCAGTTGAAAAGAGAGAAGCGAGAGCTGACGGCTGCATTGGCCGTGAAAAATGTTGAACTAGAGGAACTCAATCAAAGCCTTGAAGAAAAGGTGAAAGAGCGGACAGAAATGTTGGAATTAGCCAACAAGAAATTACAAGCGCTGCTCAATAGTCGCACCCAAACCTTTAAAGATATCTTAGCGACGCTCTCAGCGATTATTCAACGAGCAACGGGCAACAATAACGAACACAGCTTACGCATCGCTGAAATATCGCGAGCAATCGCCAAAAAGCTCCATCTCAGCGACAGTGAAATCTCGCATATCTATCTCGCTGGTTTACTGCATGAGATAGGCTTAATTCGCTCCGTTGAAGAGGAGCCTATGGAGCTCAACTTAGAACAAAATGAAGAGCAAAATAAAGAGCTTCCCCACCTTCCGCATTGCAACCCAGTGGTCGGAGCCGAGCTCATCAGTCAGATAAAACGTTTTCAACCTCTCGTAGAGATCATACGCCATCAAGACGAACACTTTGATGGGACAGGCAAGCCAGATCACCTGAAGGCGAACGCAATTCCTGTCGGCGCACGCATCTTGAAGATAGTGAAAAGCTATGATTTTCTCGTCGCCAATATGCGTAATCCCCATCGGATGAAAACCAAAAGTGCGAGACTATTTATTAAAAGCCAAGCGGGTGAAATGTTTGACCCAGATATCGCGGATCTGTTTGTCAAATTCGCTGAGAAGCAGATGGCTGATATTGATATTGATCGCTGCGTCAGCCTAGAAGAACTCAAAGTGGGCAGTGTTTTGAAGGAAGATTTATATCTGCCCAACGGCAAGTTGATGCTCACAGCAGGCAGCAAAATTACATACCATATGCTGGAAAAATTAAAAGAGATCGAGAAAGAAACTCACCTGCCTTTAGCCATCTTTATCTAATTTTTACTAATTCAGGGCAATATTGATCAGTTAGGTTATTGGCTGATTTTCGTCGCAGCAACACAGGGAAGAGTGAGGGTAACAACAGCACCATGCTCTTCCCTATTTTTAATCTCAATTTCACCTTCATGATGCTTAATAATATCGTAACAATAAGTTAGCCCCAAGCCCATCCCATGCCCAACTTCTGCTGTGGTAAAAAAGGGATCAAACAAACGCTTCAACCACTCGCGTTTTATTCCGACACCATTGTCTTCAATATCGACAAGGCAGAAATTGCCTATCTGCTTTGCCTTAATCTGAATATGTCCATTTCTGTCTTTCAAGCAAGAGCACGAATTAACCGCATTTTTGATCAGCTCGATAAAAAGTTTAACCAATTCACTGTTTGACCCTAATACGAGAGGCGCTTTAGTCACCGATGAATGAATATTTATTTCCACATTCTTTGCAACTTGTATGTTTGACAGTGCTTGATGAACTAACTCAAACAGCTCGATTGGTTGAAAGTCTGTGCTACCTTCATGACTATTTGCTGAGTATTTCTGCAATGCATCGACCAAACCTTTCACTCTATCAACGCACTGTTTGGTCTCCAAAAGACACTCTTTAAAATCTTGGTGAAGATATTGTACATGATGGTTCTTTTCCCATTGTTTAAGTACTTCTAAATCAACCATTTTATCCTGCTCTTTCAGTAAAGCGATCCAATTTTGATAAACGGAAAGATATTCAAGGCTCACTTGCAAATTGCTATTTACAACCCCAATGGGGTTATTAATTTCATGGGAAAAGCCCGCCGCCATAGTACCAATTGAGGCCATTTTTTCCGACTCCACCAGCTTCTCTTGTGTCGATTTAAGTTCTTGATTCAACTTTGTTAACTTTCTATTCGACTCAAGCAAGGCTTGCGTTCTTTGCGCTACTTTGCTCTCCAAGGATTCGTTGGCTTGCTCAAGTTGCTGTTGGTATTGAACGGTTTTCTTCTCCGAAATGGCGAGCCTTTCCACCATATTGACAAAGGCTTGAGATACAGTAGATACCTCATCTTTACCCGCAATATTCAAATCGACTTCTCTGTGACCATTAGCGATCTGGTCTGCGGCATCTCTCAATTGTGTCAAACGCTTAGTTAAATAAGCCCCCAAAATATAGGAAAACAAGGCCACCAACGACATTTCACCCAAGACAATAATAGCTGTCCACTTCTGCGCTTCCTTGATCTGGCTATTCAGTTTCGTCATGTCAAAGCCAAGCCAGACCGAACCAAAGGTGATTCCCGCCTCTCTAATGTCTTGTTTTACATCAAATATGCCATCTTTTACCTGTTTGGAGGACTCTTCTAAAATTCGCACACTGTAGCCACTTGGGGTTTGACCTTGCTCTGAGAGCAGTTGTCCTCCCTCGCCAAATACCGCGACATAGACAATGTCACTTTCGGTCACCAGCTCTTGGGTGAGCGATTCAATGGTCGCTAAGTCGTATGACAACACCGCATTCTTGACGGTGTATTCCAGCAAGCGCGTCGTTGATATAACCCGTTGATTGAGGCCGTCATAGTTCGTGGTTTTCAAATAGTTCAAGGTCAAGGATACCAAGATCGCTAGTGAGATTGCCTCAATCAGTGCAACACCTATGATCGTTTTCAACCTGAGTGACATCTTGACCTTCTAGTTGATTAAGTGTTCTAAAGAGGTGATGTTGAGGGCGCGGACATCGTCCCAATCTTGATCTTTTGCAGCTGCGATGCCGCTGAAATTGATCGCCTTTAACAGCATGGCGCCCTCTTCTGTATTGGCCAATTCAATGAGCGCGGTTTGAATCTGCTGCACAACGTCTATCGATAAATTCGGATGATAGGCAAACGCGTGGGGGGTGTAGGCTTCACTTCGCCATAGTACCGATAGCTGCTCTCGCACCTCTGGCTGAATATTATTTAGTGTTCTCTCTATACCACCACCCGCCTCAACCACACCCCTGGCAACATTGAGGTAGACCGAATCGTGTGAAGAAACATACATGGGTTTCACTTTAATGCCGCGTTGTTCTAACGCCGCTTTCGGCAGCACACTGGCCGCAAAAGCGGCTGGCGAAGGAAAAGCGACCGTCTTGCCATTCAACTTGCTGATGCTGTCTAACACACTGCCTTTTTGTACCACGATCAAACCTCGAATCATTTTGTCTTTCTGTTTAGCAAACGCTTGGTAACCGGGCGTTTGATGAAAGACGGTGTAGTGGTAAGGGTTCATGTAAGCGATGTCAAACTCGCCCTTGAGCAGCTGTTTTTCAAATTCCGGGATGTCTTTAGTGGTACGAAACACAATCTCATGGCCTGTCGATTCTGAAACCGCTTGTAATATCGGCCCCCAGCGCTTCGCTAACGTGGTTGCCGATTGCTGGGGAACAATGCCAAACGTAATCTCTTCAGAGCAAACGGAAAACGGTAAAAGCACACACATTAAAAGGAGCTTAACATTCATCGAGAACATCCACTTTCTACCTGATTTATCTATTAAATGTAGGATATTTATGAAAATTATCCATTCTAATCGCTGTTATTGTTAGCGAGATCAGAACAGGCAAGATACAAATGAAGCGATGACAAAATACAAAACTCATTCCACCTCCCTTTTCAGGACAAGGTTTGACGGGATAATGGCTCAATATCGAAGTAAGCGGTGCAAAAAACAAGGAACTGTTCAGCATCAATCGGTTTTGCAAAATGATAACCTTGAAACTCATCAACCCCCAGCTCAACAAGTTTCAACCATTGCTCTTGTTGCTCTACCCCCTCAGCAACCACTTTTATCCCAAGTTGGTGAGAGAGTGTAACAATGGAGGAAACAAAGTATTGTTGATTCTCTTGCGTTGCTATCTCTCTGACAAACGATTTGTCTATTTTTAATTTATTGAAATTTAATTGATTTAAAGTACTAAGTGATGACCAACCAGTCCCAAAATCATCTAGTGAAAGGCGAACTTCTAATTCGGATAGAGATTCAATGATTCTCTGACTTCTGTTGATATCATCCAGTGTCATGGTTTCAGTTATTTCTAGAATAATCGATTTGAGATAGTTGCGATCTTTTGCGAAAATTCTTTTCACCGCCAAGATTAAATCCTCATCAAATAACGAATCTGACAAATTGATCGCCACCTCCAAGCGAGTGTTAAATTCTACCCATTGCTTATCCAAGGCGATATAAACCTGCTGCATAATCCACTGGCCTAATCTTTTGGCTAATCCGGACTCTTCTGCAATTTTAATCAGATATTCTGGATGGATGAATCCAAAAGTAGGATGATTCCAACGAATGAGCGCTTCACAGCCAAGGCGCTGCTTGTCTCTCAAGATGATTGGCTGATAAAGCATGTAGATCTCACTCTGCTGATCTCTTTTTAGCAGTGCAAATAGATCTTCTGATAACCGTCTTTTCTTACGATGCTCAATAGCAATTTCCTTCTTGAAAAAAATCAATTTATCCAACTTACTTTTCTTGGCGATATTTAAAGCGACGTCTGCATTATTGAGTGTTGTACTAGAAAAGCCCGTTAAACTTTCGTTTATCGATGTAGTATCAAGGCTATTCGCTATCCCCATGGAAATTTTTGTTCTCTTCGACGGATCAAGCTTTGATATGAGATAGTTTAAATCATCAAGTAGTAATTTAGCGTAAGTTTCAATATTTACATCAGATTTGGTAATCACAATAGAGAATTCATCTGCACCGATGCGAACACATTCAATATTCTTGGATTTTTTGTACTTTTTTAACAAGGAAGATAAAGTAATAAGAACTTGGTCTCCATAATCGTAACCAATAGCATCGTTGATTTCTTTAAAATTGTCGATATCTAATAGTATAATCGTATGTTCTACATTTGAATCTCTATATTCATCTATATTTTTCAATAGATAGTTTCTATTTTTTAGCTTTGTTAACGGATCATACCAAGCAATGAACTCTTGCGCTCTAGCATCCCGATAAAGTTTGTATGTTAGAAAAATTATGATTATCATTATTACCATCAAATTGAAAACAACACTAGATTTATTTTCTTCTAGCACAGCTAGCTTTTGTATTGAGCTTTCTCCGGTAAAATTTGCAATCATAAGATTTCTTATTTCAGGAGTCATACTGTCCAATTCGTCACTCAGACGGCTAAGATTATCCATATTCCCTGTTAGTATAGCATTTTCATATTTTTTTAAAGAATTAAAAGCATTAATAACCACACGTTCAGAGTCATATAAGCTTCTAATATCTTTAGTTTCATCACTAGTCAAAAATGTTTCATATCGACTCCATAAAATATCGTAGCGTAAGTTGAGCTCGCTTCTTGATGAGTCTTTTTTTATCAGAAAAATGTTTAGCTCATTAATAAATTCTAGTGTTTCTATCTCAAGTTGCGCTAATGCCCAAGCAGATAATTGTGTATGCTTGGTCATCATACTAAACGTGTCATTAAACTTAACAAAAGCCGAGATAAAAAATCCTGACACGCCTAAAATTATCACTAGGAAATAAATAATGCCCTTAGTCATAATTTATTTTTCAATATCAATTTTGTCAACTTGCCATACCATTCTACTATGTAGAACCTCATTTTTTTCTTCTTTGAAATCACTTAATGGGTAGATAACCCATACAGGTCCTTTGTCACGAACACTCATTAATTTATCATCTTTTCTTATCGCTAATATCGGATTATATTTATCTATATCTTCGCTCGGGATCATTGCCCAGTAATTATTCAATGCAGTGACTTTCAAGCTTGCTTTTGATTCGCCAATAATCTTGAGTAGTGTTGCTGCTGATATTCCTTCAAAAACCGTATTTTCTCCTGTCCAAGGGGTTGTTGTTATAATTTCACTCTTCGGCAAGTCGTCAAGATCTTGCATGGTAAAATGGTGTGTCTGCTCTCCATTCACGATGCTTAATACAACACGCTCTGCCGAGTAGGCATTGACCCCAAAGAGAATAATAATGGAAATGATAGCATACGATGAATATTGGATAACCATTCTTTCTATCAATTTCATGTTCTAAATTCCTTTTAAATGAAAGCAGTGAATCTCTTCAATAAAGATAGAAACACTTTGTTTGATCCGCAAACACAGTTGGTTTAAAGTCCTCTGGCGCAACCGAAACGACACAAAACTGTCAAACAACTTGCGCTAAATCGTCACACTCCCTCCCTAGGATAAAAAACGAACTTACTGACCTAGTCCAAAAGGATGGAGACAATGAAAACTTTGCTTAGTCGTTCTACGGCGCTATCGGTTACGCTGATCGCTGCTTCGCTATCGACGCACGCCATCGCAAAACAGGCGGATCTGCAATCTCTGATTGAAGCCGCGCAAAAAGAAGGGGCGGTGTACAGTGTCGGGATGCCAGACAGTTGGGCCAACTGGAAAGGCACTTGGACAGACTTAAAGGCCAACTATGGCTTGAAGCATCAAGATACCGACATGAGCTCGGCGCAAGAGATCGCCAAGTTTGAAGCAGAGAAGAAAAACGCCACCGCGGATATCGGTGATGTGGGCTTTGCTTTTGCTCGTGTTGCGGTCAATAAAGGCGTCACTCAGCCCTACAAACCGACCACTTGGAATGACATTCCGGATTGGGCGAAAGACAAAGATGGTCACTGGGCTCTGGCTTACACCGGCACAATCTCTTTTATTTCCAACAATAACTTGGTTAAAAATTCCCCTAAATCTTGGGATGATATCCTAAAAGGGGATTACAAAGTGACGGTTGGTGATGTAGGCGTAGCAGCGCAAGCCAACAACGCGGTATTAGCGGCGGCGTTTGCCAACGGTGGTGACGAAAGTAACCTCAAACCAGCACTGGACTTCTTCGCGAAGCTGGCAAAACAAGGCCGTTTATCGTTTACCGACCCAAGCATTGCCAACCTTGAAAAAGGCGAAGTGGAAGTGGCCATTTTGTGGGACTTCAACGCGCTCAACTACCGTGACCAAATTGACCGCTCACGCTTTAGCGTGAACATTCCACAAGACGGTTCGGTTATTTCCGGCTACACCACCATCATAAACAAGTACGCGAAGAACCCGAACGCCGCCAAGTTGGCACGTGAGTACATCTTCAGCGATCAGGGCCAGATCAACCTTGCCGAAGGCTACGCACGCCCTATTCGCAGCAACGTGACTCTGCCAAAATCGGTGCAAGATAAGCTGATTGCGGATGATCAGTACCGCAACGTGCACCCGGTACAAGATTTCAATGCGTGGGAAAAATCGGCGCGCAAACTGCCGCGTCAATGGCAAGAAAGCGTTCTGATCCACCAGCAATAGAGGCCATTTTTCATGAACAGCAAAGTGATCTTGGTTGTTCTAGATGGACTCAACTATCAGGTAGCCCGTGATTGCATGGGCTACCTGAATGGCCTGATAGAACAGCAACGCGCAACGCTTTATAAACTGCACTGTGAACTCCCGTCACTCTCTCGCCCGCTCTACGAGTGCTTACTCACTGGCGTTCGCCCTGTCGACAGCGGCATCGTGCATAACCAAATTGTGCGCCTTTCGCAGCAGGAATCGATTTTCAGCTTGGCAAAGAATCAGGGCAAAGTGACCGCAGCGGCCGCTTATCACTGGGTCAGTGAACTGTACAACCGCGCTCCTTATGATGCTGTGCGCGATCGCTTCACCGACGATGACAACCTCAACATCCAGCACGGCTGTTTTTATCATTGGGATCACTACCCCGATGAAGCCTTGTTTCTCGATGGCGACTATTTGCGCCGCCGCTATCAGCCCGATTTCTTGTTGATCCATCCAATGAATATTGACGACATGGGCCACAAGCATGGTTTGGATTCACGCCAATACCGCAACAGTGCGCGCATGGCCGACGGCTATCTCTCCCATTATCTCGATACTTGGCTCACCGAGGGCTATCAAGTTCTCATCACGAGCGATCACGGCATGAACAACGATCTCTCCCACGGCGGCATTTTGCGCGAGGAGCGTGAAGTTCCTTTATTTGTGCTTGGCAAGCACTTTAGCCACCGCGAGTGTGACATCCAACAAACCGAGCTTTGTGGTGCCGTCTGCCAGTTACTTGGCCTTGAGCACCAAAAACCTTATCCACAGGCACTATTAGCACTATGAGCAGTTCTGTTATTCCTCAGAGTAAATCCGCCACCAAGCACACCACGCTTCGCCGATTTTCTCGTTTTAAACCCGCATTATGGTTGGCGCCATTTGCCCTGTTTTTCTATCTGTTCCAACTGGCCCCGATGGTTTGGGTGCTTTGTAACAGCTTTATTTACGATGAAAGCCTCTCGTTAGAGAACTATGTTGAAATTCTTGATTCGGCGTTCATGCGTCAGGCCTTTAGTAACAGCATCTGGTTGGGGTTTTGGTCAAGCCTGATTGGCTTAGCTATTGCCACTCTTCTGGTTTCCTCGCTGCGCCGAGTCAACAGTGTGCTACGTGATGGCGTGATCGCCTTTACCAATATGAGCAGCAACTTTGCTGGTGTGCCACTCGCCTTCGCTTTCATCATTATTCTCGGCACCAACGGCGCGCTCACTTTGCTATTGAAACAATATGGTTTGCTGGGCGAGTTTGACTTATACGGCAAATGGGGTTTGCTGGCGATTTACATCTACTTTCAGATCCCTCTAGCCACCTTGCTGCTCTACCCCGCATTCGACGCAATGAGCGACGATTGGCAAGCTGCAGCCGCTCTGCTGGGAGCCAAAACTTGGCAATATTGGCTCAAAATAGCGCTGCCTGTCCTATCTCCTGCGCTGCTGGGCACTTTCATCATTTTGATCGCCAACGCGATTGGCGCATACGCCAGCGTTTATGCGCTCACCTCTGGCAACTACAATTTGATCACTATCCGCATCGCCAGCTTAGTGTCGGGCGATCTGTTTCTTGAGCCCAATCTCGCGGCGGCCATTTCGGTCCTAGTGATGGTGCTTTTAGCGCTGATTACCATCATCAATCAGTGGTTGATCAGCAAAAGTTACCTAGGGAGAAAGCAAGATGCCAAAGCATAACCGCACTTTTGACCAAGCCGTCGTCACCACTATCGTCGGTTTGATGCTGATCCCCATTGTCGCGACTTTGGTGTACTCGCTTTCATCACGCTGGGGCGCGACCATTTTGCCCGATGGATTTACCTTGGACTGGTACATCAAGCTGCTCAGCGATCAGCGTTTTCTCGATGCTTTTGGCCGTTCGCTCTTTATCTGTCTCTTGGCATTACTGTTGAGCGTGGTGTTAGTGTTGCCCGCGATTTTCGTGGTGTTCTACTACTTTCCTAAACTCGACAAGGTGATGAATATGCTCATCTTGCTGCCTTTTGCTGTGCCTCCGGTAGTCTCTTCTGTCGGTCTTTTGCAGCTTTATGCGGACAGCGAGATTGCACTGGTTGGCACGCCTTGGATTTTAGTGGGCACTTACTTCACCATTGCGCTGCCTTTTATGTATCGCGCCATCGCCAACAATTTCGCCGCTATCCATCTGCGCGATCTGATGGATGCCGCGCACCTGCTCGGTGCAAGCACCACCCAAGCGTTTTTGCTGGTGGTGTTGCCAAATCTCAAGAAAGGATTAATGGCTTCGCTGTTTCTTTCTTTTTCATTCCTGCTGGGGGAATTTGTCTTTGCCAATATTTTGGTGGGCACCCGCTATGAAACCTTGCAGATTTATCTTTACAACATGCGCCAGACTAGCGGCCATTTTACCTCCGCGCTGGTGATGACCTATTTCCTATTTATCTTTTTGCTGACTTGGCTCGCCAGTCGTTTTAGCCGAGGAACTCACTCATGAGCTACGTTACCGCCAATCAACTCACCAAATATTTTGCTGACAACAAGGTGTTTGAGAACATTCAGTTTCAGATTGAACAAGGCGAGTTTGTCACCCTGCTTGGTCCTAGTGGTTGTGGTAAATCGACCTTGTTGCGCAGCCTGGCTGGCTTAGAAAGCCTGGATGATGGCGAGATCTGGGTCAATGGAGAAAACATCACTCAGCAAACACCGCAGCAACGCGGTATCGGCATGGTGTTTCAATCCTATGCGCTGTTTCCCAATCTGACTGTGGCTGGCAATATCGCCTTTGGCCTGAAAATGAAGAAGATGCCTGCTGATGCTATCCAACGTGAAGTGGCGAAAGTGATTGAACTAGTAGAGCTCAACGGCAAAGAGCAACACTACCCGCATCAACTCTCTGGTGGGCAGCGTCAACGCGTAGCACTGGCGCGCGCCTTAGTGGTCAAACCCCGCATTCTGTTACTCGATGAGCCGCTTTCTGCGCTGGATGCGAAAATCCGTAAACACTTGCGTCAGCAGATCCGCGATATTCAGAAAGAGATGAACCTGACCACCATTTTTGTCACTCACGATCAAGAAGAAGCGATGATCCTCTCAGACCGCATTTTCCTGATGAATAAAGGTGAGATTGTGCAGTCGGGCACGCCGGAGGCGATTTACACTCATCCGGTCAATGAGTTTGTCGCCGGATTTATGGGCCACTACAATCTGATCGATGCCAACCAAGCGAAACGTCTGTTTAATCTCGATACCGAATGGAAAGTGGCGATTCGCCCTGAATCGATTTATGTTAAGGAGCCCGGCCGACAGTACGGCCAACACATTTCTGCGCCGCAAGTTGGGGTAATAAAAAGCCACCAGTTGCTCGGCAATGTGATCCGCTATCAGGTGAACGTCAACCAATGTGAGCTCACGGTCGATTTGCTCAATCGCTCATCAGAGCGACTACTGGCCAGCGGCAGCCAACTGGAACTGCTGTTCAACCTTAACGAAATTCAACCAGTGAGAGCTTAAAATGGCCAACCCTTTGTACGTATTTGACCTCGACAAGACCTTGATCAATGGTGACTGTGCCATGATATGGAACGCCTTTCTGGCTGAAAAAGGCATTGCCACCGACGCCAATTTTGTCCAAGAGGATCAAAGGCTCATGGCGCTCTACGACCAAGGCAAAATGAACATGGCGGATTATCTCGCCTTCACCATCGCCCCGCTCACCCACTTGCCGATCGAAGAAGTTCACGCATTAGCCGCAGAGTGTGTCGAACGCGACATCTTGCCCAAGCAGTTCTCGCAGGCCAAAACGCTGATCGCCCAGTTACAGCGTGAAGGCATCGACATGCTCATCATCTCTGCGTCCGTCTCTTTTTTAGTTCAAGCGGTCGCACAACGTTTGGGGATTCAACAAGCCATCGGCATCGATTTACAACTCAACGGCGATCGCTACAGCACACAAATCAGCGGCATACCCAGCTATCGAGAAGGTAAGGTGACGCGCTTAAAAGCGTGGCTTAATGCAGAAAATAGAAGTGACGCGACGATCCACTTCTACACCGATTCGATCAACGATCTCCCTTTATGCCAATACGCAGACGTCACTTATCTAGTCAATCCTTGTCCGCAGCTCAAAGCTTACAGTGAGCAAACCGATTGGGTTACCTTGACTTGGGCATAAAATGATGGCGCTGGTAAACGGTGCTTACAGGATCATAAAAGGGCTCTTGCGAGCCCTTGATCAATATCGTATTAATTACGCGCTTTCTAGCTGTGCGACGATATCACGAGCCACCGCTTCGGCCACTTTAATGCCGTCGATGCCCGCAGAGAGGATACCGCCTGCATAGCCTGCACCTTCACCCGCTGGGTAGAAACCTTTGAGATTGATGCTTTGGTATTCTTTGTCGCGCTTGATGCACACAGGAGAAGAGGTACGCGTTTCCACACCAGTGAGCAACCCGTCTTCAGATGCAAAGCCTTTTATTTGCTTATCAAATGCTGGGATTGCTTCGCGGATCGCTTCAATAGCGAAGGGTGGTAACGCCTTCTCAAGGTCCGTCAGTTTGATACCGGGCGTGAATGATGGCTCCACGTCACCAAGAGCACTTGGATCGCGACCTTTTAGGAAGTCACCAATTTTCTGTGCTGGTGCATCATAGTTTTCACCACCAAGACGGTAAGCATTAGATTCAAGCTCGCGCTGGAAACGGATACCCGCCAGCGGATCCCCCTGGTAATCCACCTCAGGAGAGATGCCCACCACAATCGCGCTGTTGGCGTTACGTTCGGCGCGCGAGTATTGGCTCATGCCGTTTGTCACAACGCGGCCTTCTTCAGAGGTTGCCGCCACCACCGTGCCACCCGGACACATACAGAAGCTGTAAACCGTGCGGCCATTCTTGCAGTGGTGCACCAGTTTGTAATCTGCCGCGCCTAGAATTGGATTGCCCGCGTTTGGACCAAAACGCGCTTCGTCGATCATCGACTGTTTGTGCTCGATACGGAAACCGACAGAGAACGGTTTAGCTTCCATATAAACACCGCGCTCGTGCAGCATTTCAAAGGTATCGCGCGCACTGTGACCGACTGCGAGCACCACATGGCGAGATCTCAGCTCTTCACCGTTAGACAGCGTCACGCCGGTGATTTGGCCATCTTGCATATGGATATCGTCAACACGCGTACTAAAGCGGATCTCACCGCCGAGCTCAAGAATTTTCGCGCGCATTTTTTCAATCATCGTGACCAGCTTAAAAGTACCGATGTGCGGCTTACTCACATAGAGGATCTCTTCTGGCGCGCCCGCTTCAACGAATTCGGTGATCACTTTGCGGCCGTAGAAGTTTGGATCTTTCACTTGGCTGTAAAGTTTACCGTCAGAAAAGGTGCCCGCACCGCCTTCACCAAACTGGACGTTTGACTCCGGATTCAGCGTGCGCTTACGCCAAAAACCGAAGGTATCTTTGGTGCGCTCACGCACCTCTTTGCCCCGTTCGACAATGATTGGGTTGAAACCCATTTGCGCCAACACAAGGCCAGCAAACAAGCCACAAGGGCCAAAACCAATCACGATGGGGCGCTCAGTGAGGTTGGCTGGCGCTTTGGCAACATACTTATAATCCATGTCCGGCGTTTCGCGAACATGGGGATCGTTACTGAACTTCGCCAACAACGGCTCTTGGTTCGCCACTTCAATATCAAGCGTGTAGATCAACTGGATATTGGTCTTTTTACGAGCATCATAGCCACGTTTAAACATGTTAAAAGAAAGAACCTGATCGGCCGGAATGGAGAGCTTGCTGGTTATCGCGTCTAGAAGCGCGCCTTCCTCATGATCAAGCGGAAGTCTAATTTCAGTTAAACGTATCATTGGATGTCTCGTTGCAATTGGTGTCTTAGCCTTGCTGGATCATTTCCTTTTAGAGAAAGCAACCAGCGCAGCTCACAATGGCGCGCATTTTACGAGAATTTGCTTTCTATGTCATACAAAAAGCAGAACTGGGTCATACTAAAAACCAGAACGAGGCAAAGTTGGCCATAACAATCGCCGTCACCAATGTTGAATTTTGCCTTGGGATCAGTATCATCCCCCTTCTTCATTTTTGACCGCAACGTGTCATTGAAGAATGTGTTTCACTGAACTAAAGAGCGCTATGTCATGGCATTTGTGGTAACTGATAACTGTATCCAATGTAAATACACGGATTGTGTCGCCGTTTGCCCGGCGGATGCCTTTCACGAAGGGCCAAACTTTATGGTGATCAACCCCATCGAGTGCATCGACTGTGGTTTGTGTGTGCCAGAATGTGATGCAGCGGCAATTTTCCAAGAAGATGAGCTGCCAGAAGATCAAGTGATCTACAAAGAGCTAAATGCGGAACTGGCCGAGCTCTGGCCTGTACAAACCGAAGTAAAACCAGCAATGGATGAAGCAGAAAAGTGGAATGGCGTGCCCAACAAGCTGGACATGCTCGAAAGATAAGTTTTCCCTCCGAATCGATGGGTTAACCAGATTCGATAAAAACGGATTCAATAAAAAAGCGTCGTATTCCACGACGCTTTTTTGCTATTTAACAGCAGTAAAACACTACGCTTAACTGTTCTGACGGCGAATATTGTCGAGAATAATGCCCGTTGCCATCGCCACATTGAGTGACTCTGCCCCACCAAACGCAGGAATGGTGATCTTGTTGGTGACAAACTTTGACGCTTGTTCACGAACACCGTGAGATTCACTGCCCATCAGCAAAATGCCTTGCGCTGAGAACGCCGTTTTGTGCACACTTTCCCCTTCAAGAAACGCACCGTAAATTGGCAAGTTTGCCTGCTCCAAGTAACTTGGCAGATCAACCAAGCTCACCTGCACACGGCCAAAACTGCCCATGGTGGCACTGATGGTTTTCGGGTTGTATGGGTCAGCGCAATCGCTGCTGGCAATAATGTGTTTGATGCCGTACCAATCCGCCACGCGGATGATGGTGCCAAGATTGCCGGGGTCAGACACGCCATCTAAAGCAATCATCAAGCCTTGCGCTGGCGGAATTTCAACACGCGGGATCTCAACCACGGCAATGGCGGCATTGTTACTCACCAAGGTACTTGCTTTGGTTAAATCATCCAACGAGGCTTCAACGCACTCAAAGTTCGCCAACTCCTTGCCATACTGTGCAAGAAATTCCTCAGTGGCAAAAATCTGCTGAACCGCGAGAGCACTCTTCGCTAGTTCAAGAACGTTTTTCTCACCTTGCACTAAAAAAAGGCCATGCGCTTTACGCTGTTTCTTTTGTCCTAACGCACGCAGGAGTTTTAATTGGTTTTTCGAAATCATTGATCTTGTCCCAGATGAAAGCGGGCCGATTATAGAGCAAACCCGCGATCAGCTAAAGAGCGACACCGTTAGTCGGCGTGACTTTCTGCATCCTCACGTTTAAGGACTTTGTGACCATCTTCCGATACACCATTTTTCCAATAGCTGCTGATGTAGATATGCTCACGCCCAACCGCTCGTTCATTGCGAAAGTACTGACGCAGTTGGCGCATGGAATCGAACTCGCAGGCGCACCAAACTGATGCTCTGCCCGCCAACCATGGCAAGCGAGTCACTTTCTGTGCCAACGTCTCTTCGCCGGTTAGCCAAATCAGCTCCATATTGGCAGGCAACTCAAGCGTCTGTTGGTCAGAGGCTTCGGTAATTTTGACCACAGCGTATCCTTTTGCCTCTTTTGGTAACCGTGCCGCTTTGGCCGAAAGCGCGGGTAACGAGGTCATATCTGCCACCATAAAAAACCAATCTGCGTCGGTGTTTATCGGCGCTATTGTGCCCGGACCGACCATCGAAATAGTGTCACCGACCTGCGCAGCCATCGCCCAGCGCGCAGCAAAGCCGCAATGCGCGTCCAAGGTAATATGGCGCACAAAATCCACTTCGATTGCACCACGCTTGGCATCAAAGCGGCGAATGGTGTAAGTGCGCATTACCGGACGCTCACCTTCCGCAAGCTGGCTTAAATCGGTGTTGCCGCTGGTATCAAACAGCAGTTTGATATAGCCGCCTTCGCACTCTTGCGGAAATTGCTTGAGAAAGTTACCTTCAAAAACAATGCGTTGCATATTTGGTGTCAGGGTTTGCGTCGATACGACAGTCAGTACTTGTGGCGCGGGTCTATTCATTTCTCTACTCGATAATCATTCTCTTTTGCATTTATACTAGCAACCTCCTAGTAAAGCGCCTAGCCTCTTTAAGCAAATTTACATTGAAATTGCCTTTCTCGGCTTTTGGCCAAGCACGATCGGCGGTGGGTGTATTCACGCCAGCGTATTGCGAAATACCTGAGCGTTGAAGCAATCTATCAGCACATCTCTGGATGAGATCTCAATGCTGGTTCGCTGAAAATCGTTAATCACATCGACGACGTGGATGGGTGAGCGTCTGCATGATTGCCTCAGCGTTCAATCCATCAGCTAAGGTCATAAAATACCAAGCAAATTTTAGCCCGCTGTTACTCAGGCTATAAAACCATCCGTAACGGACAAAACCGTGCTGCACAAGATTGTTCGCCGAAGCCTCGTTATGTTCTTTGATCACCGCATACAGCAGATCCAAACCATGGGCCTTAGCGTACTCAATCCGCAACCGGGTGAGTTCTTTAGCGATGCCTTGCCTTTGATACTGTGGCAATACAAACAAGTGGCCTAACTCGCCATGTTGTCCCTGCACTAAGCTCTTGATGGTCGCGACTCCCACTAACTGTTCACCATCTAAAGCCACCACCACACAAAAATCGCTGGCAAGATCAATGCTGCGCAGCAAACGGGTGGCATTTGGCAAGGTATTCAGATGTCTCTCGGCACAATCTCGGATCGCAGCCGGAGGATTGATTTCATAGCGAATACTTTCTGACATAGCCACCTTCGTTAGTCAGCCATGCATCATGCCAGCGCTTGAGCATCAAACATCGCAGGGACAATACGTGAACCATTATTTTCAATGATCTCCATGATGCCGAGATGCAGTTCTTGAGCAGCCACTTGGTAAACGGGCAAACTTTTGCTCCCGATGTAGGCAAAGACGTTGATTTCCAAGCCATGCGCACCAAAACCGCGAAAAGTGACGCGCAGAGGCTTTTTATCCACCTTCTCATGATTTTCGAGCAAGGCTTTAATCTCTTCAATAATGGCCTTCAGTTGCGCGGTGGTTGTGCTGTAGTCGAGCCGGATATCCGTTTTAAAACGGATTTTTTCTCGCTCAGAAATGTTCTCAATTTCCATTTCAGCCAATTTCGCATTCGGGACATGAATCACCGTCCGATCGATGGTTCTTACCCGGGTACAACGCAAGCCAATTTCTTCCACCGTACCGCGAATTCCACCAAAACTGCACAAATTGCCCACTTTTACCGGAGCAGCCGAATAGAGCGTCATCGTGCCGATAAAGTTTTCCAGTGACTGTTTGGAGGCTAGCGCCAATGCAACACCCCCAACCCCCATACCGGCGAGCAGTGCCGTTGCATTGAAGCCTTGGTACTCCATCCATGAAAGTACAGCGAAGATCAACACAATGATGCGTAAGAAAGTCAGAAAAGGCCGCACCATCGCGGCACTCTGCTTATTCCCTTTGCCAATCAATCGCTCACGCATCACATATTGCAACAAACCAATTAGTGCCCAACCCAGCCAAAGCGTGGACATAAACAGTAAGTAGCCATTGTTGACCATTTCTCTTGCCGTGACGGTTAAAGTGGTGTTGGCCAGCAGTAGATGATCCAGCCCCAAGGCTAAAAAGAACAGCAAAGGTCTCGCAATCACCTTAGCTAAGTCATCTTTCATTTTTATCTGGCTGCGTCGAACCAACCAAGCACCAAACAGAGTAAAAGGTGCGATGACAATAAATGAAACCACTAAGTAGGTGGAGAGAAGCGCAATTTCCCAAAAATTCAGTTTAAACACGTAGCCACGCGGGATATTGTTAATAAACCATTCGCTCAACGGTCCGTAACCCAGCTCTTGGTACAGTGTTGGCACCATTGCGACCGTTGCGTTGGAAATCTTCCAAATTTTGCCTAGGTCCTTACTCGGAACTTGCTGCAATAGAAGAAGAATATCAGCATCTTTGATGTTGATCGTGCCAAACGTATCTCGATACTCGGGTTGGAAATCATCTACTGCGCCAGCTGGCGTATCATTAATCTCTTGTAAGTTAATCCAGACATTACGTTCAATAATGGCATGGAGTTGGCGAGCGTATTCCTGTCCGTCTTTAACTTTCAAATTCGAAGGTAAAAAACGCATATCTAGGTATTTGGCCGCTTGGGTGAAATCTTGCGCGTAGGCTGCCTGCAAAAAGCCGTTCAACGCACCTCGCGGCGTGTCTCGTTGCAAAGCATCCTTATAAGAGTAAGCGATATTCAGCGCTGGCTCCGCCACTGGAGTGTTGCTAGATTCCTCAGCCATACTGAGAATCACGCTCGTCGGCAGAGCAAAAGCGTAAGAAGGCAATAGACAGAGCACGAGAAACGTTGCTCGAAACCAATTCAAAACCATATTGTATCCATTCTAGGTAGTATTCACTCAACAAATTTTATCGGTACCTAGCGAGGAGCACCATAAAATAGTTGAGAGCGTTAAACTGTTAACAAATGATTAACATCGCCTTTTATCCCATATGCCAATCGAGTCAAGGTGATGGCGTGCGTAACCATAAAAGTACGGAATAAATCGTCATATCCGCCACTTCAAACGTGAAACCCACAGTATTAGTAAGCATAAATCAAATATTTGTGCAAACTATGATTACCCAATTCACATTTTAACAATGGTAACAATAGTGTTACTTTACTTCCCGCTGGTCACACTGACTTGAAGCCATCCAATCCCAGGAAAGCTTCTTTACAGTAAAAGAAAATGGATCTTTTGCGACCATCTCCAAAATGAATAGACACACCAATATGGTGCCTTTTTTGCCCGTGTATCAGCCTATACACGGGCTTTCTTTTTTCAATGTCCTGAAAAGAAAAAAGCCAGGTACATAGGAGACCTGGCGAACGGGGCAAACAAGGCGTATTTCACAGCGGAAAGAATCACCTCATTTGCCTCAACTTTAAATTCGATCTGTTACGGGGCAGTGACAAGCGGTTCTGGCAAAGCAAAAATGATGCGCAGATTAAGACTCTTCATTGCCTTTTTGTTGGCATTTCAAATTCACTAATTGAGACTGTTCTTGCTTGATGTAGTTCACTAACAACGCGTCCTTATCTGCGATCGCTTTAACGTTTTCTTGCTGCACTTGAGCAATCGCTTCTTGTTTCATCACTTCCATTTCGGCACTGAGATCACTGCTCAGTGAAGAGTTGTCCAGTGCATTTGCATTCGCAGCAGACGTCATCACCAATAGAAGCATTGCGGTAGATAGAATTGAACGGCGCATATTAAGTTCCTCGTGTAAATGAATAATCAACCAACGAACTCTATATAGCACTTAGCGTGCCAATTTTTTATTTATTTAAAATCAATAAGTTAATGCAGAACTCTTGGATAGTGATACGCAACTTGGCGATATTTACAAAGTATGTGCAAATTTCACCAAATATTTACAAGACGAATAATGAGCACATACTCCAACGGCATTACACTCTCTGGTTCACCACTCACCACTCATCGCTTATTGAGTATAGGCATGATAAGCAGAGGTGAGCTCAGACCATTCGAACTAGGCGGCATCGAGAGCCATAAAAAAATGCAGCCCGAGAGCTGCATTTTCGTTGGTATTTGACTTAACTTTGACTTCACTAAGAGGAAGCAAGTTTACGCCGCCCAAACCAGCGCAGCGGGTAGGTCACGCCACGCCAAAGCTGTTTTAATCCGCGCTTAATGTCTTCCAAGATAAGATATAAACAGGGTACTAGCACTAAGGTTAACAGCGTAGCAAACAGCACTGCGAATCCTAATGCAACGGCCATGGGGATAACGAAGCGTGCTTGCAAGCTGGTTTCAAACATAATCGGCAGCACCCCAACAAATGTGGTAATCGACGTCAGTGTGATGGCACGAAAACGGGCGCAGCCCGCTTCAACCACCGCTTGTTTGATTGACATCCCCTCTTTTCTCACTTGGTTCACGTAGTCTGTCATGACCAACGAGTCGTTAATCACCACGCCAGCGGCAGCAATTAAACCAAAGGTGGACATCATGCTGATGTCGAGCCCAAGCCAGAAATGGCCCCAAATCGCGCCGGTTAAACTAAATGGGATCACTGACATCACGATCAGCGGCTGGGTGTAGCTTTTGAGCGGTACGGCCAGCAGAATGTAGACGATGATCATCCCAGCCACAAAGAAGATGATCTGTTCATTGCGCTGCGCTTGCTGCTCTTCGATACTACCACCCAATTCGGTACGAACTCCCGGGAACTTCTCTTGGAGTTCTGGCAGTAAATTGTCGCGAATGTTGTTCACCACTTCATTCGGTTCGATCAGCTCTTCGTCAATCGAGCCATAAACGTAAACCGTTTGATAACCCTGTTCGCGGCGAATACTGGTCACCCCGGGTTGCTCGGTAATGTCCACCACATCGCCCAGCATCACTTTCTTACCCGATGGCGTTGTGATCACCGCATAACGAAGTGAGGCAAAGGCTTCGCGCGTCAGTTTGGGGTAACGCACCATTACCTTAAGCTCTTCACCGTCGCGAATAATCCGCTGCGCTTCATCACCGTAAAAACTGCCACCAACCTGTTCGGCGATCATGGTGAGATCTAAACCCAAGTCATAGGCGACTGGGGCTAGCGACAACAACACTTCTTTACTGCCTGAATCTATCGAGGAGGAGATATCAAACAAGCCATTTTGCTGCTGTAAACGGGTGATCAAGTAGCGCCCTGCTTCGTTAAGCTGCGCAATGTCCGAGCCAAAGAGCAGATAACCGAACTCATCGCCGCCATCACCGCTGTTGGTCGCATCACGAATGGTCAAACTCTTCACCCCAGCAAGCTCTGGCATGCGTTCACGCCACATCCGCGAGAGTTCAAAAGTGTTAAAGGGTCTGAGCTCTTCATCCACTAGCGGTACCACAATGCGTCCTTTGGTACGACCACGATTGTAGGAGAGCATGTCACGAATCATTCCGCGTCCATGCGTTGCCAGCGTTTCTTGTTCAACGTCCTTGATGACCGTTTCAATCGCTTTTAAGGTCGCAATGGTTTGTGCGCTGGAGACGTTATCGTTCATTTCCAACACCACCGCCGGGAAGTCCGTTGGCACTTTCGGGTTCATCACAATACGTACATGGTTGGATGTCATCAGCGCAATGCTGACCACCAACAAGCCGACAAAAAAGGCCATCACACTCCAACGCCAGTGGGTGCAAGCCACCACAAAGCGCTTGTAAGGGCCATTGATAAAGCCAAAGAAACGGGCGTTGAAACGCTCACGCCAACTACCCGGTTCAATTGGTTTAAAATGGGTGTGTGCCAAGTGTGCAGGCAAAATCAGTTTCGATTCGATCAAACTGAAAGTCAGGCACAGGATCACCACCGAGGCAATGCCAAAAAAGAACGCACGCTCAGGACCTGAAGACATCAAAAACGGCGCAAAAACGGCAATGGTAGTCAAAACACCGAAGGTTGCGGGGGTGGCGACCCGCTTTACGCCTTTGATGACATTGTCAACGCCACCACCCTTACTCTCAATCTCACTGTAGGCACTTTCACCAATAACAATAGCGTCATCGACCACAATGCCCAGCACCATGATAAAAGCAAACAGCGAAACGATGTTGATGGTGACACCCAAGAACGGCATTAGCATCACTGCGCCTAAAAAACACACTGGCAAACCGATCATCACCCACAGCGCCAAGCGTACACGCAAGAAAATACTCAGCATCAGAGCAACTAGTACCGCCCCTTGCAGTAAGTTTTTCAGCATCATGTCGAGGCGACCTTGCAGATAGTAGGTCATATCCACCAGTGTTTTGATCTTAAGATCGGCAGGCAACTGAGCATTTTTATGCTCAATGTACGCTTTCACCGATTCCGCTACCGGAATCATGTCTTGCTCTTTGGTCGCTTTTACCGACAGATAAATCGCGTTTTGCCCCGAAAATTGGAAGTAACGTTCTGCCTCGGTAAAGCCATCTTTAATCGTCGCAATATCCTGCAGCAGCACTTTTGCGCCATTGGCACCCAGTTTCACCGGAATGTTGCGAAACTCTTCGCCTTTGTAGTACTGGTTTTCAATCCGAACCGCTATCATGCCCGCGTTGGTGGTGACTTCTCCGGCAGAATAGTTGGCCGAATAACGGCGAATCGCATTGGTTACCTCGTTTAAGGTGAGGTCATATTTGCGCAACACCAGCGGGTCGATCTCAATCGCGATCTCCTCTTCCGGCGCACTGAGCTCCACCAGCATCACGTTTTGCAATTGCAGCAGTTCATCTTCAATTTGCTTGGCGATCGGCTTGAGTTCTTCCAGTGAACGATCGCCCACCAGCGACATTTCAATCACATCTTGGCGAAACTCATATTGATAGATGTTGACCGGCTCCATCCCTTTGGGGAAGGTGGCGATGGTACTGATGCGCTGTTTGACATCGTCGAGCACCTCTTTGATGTCCGCTTTGACATCAATTTCCAGCTCAATCTGTGCACTGCCACGCGAGGCGGTGGAGACGGCTTTTTTTATGCCAGTAACATCTTTGAGCGACTCTTCCATCTTGATCAAAATGCTTTCTTCAATCTCCTGCGGTGACGCGCCAGGATAGGAAGCACTGACGTTGATGTAGTTCACTTCGATGTTGGGAAACATCTGCCTTTGAATGAAGAAAAAGCTCACAATCCCCATGATGATGATGAACACCATCAGCAAGTTTGCGGCCACGGAGTTATGAGCGAAATAGGCGATAAGCCCGCGTTGCTGGGTCGATTCCATGACGGCTCCTTTTAACCTTGCTTGTCGTTGCTGTTGGCCTCAGCGGACAATAACTTTACCGTCATGCCTTTTTGCGGATATTCAGGCACAGTCAACACCAGTTGGTCACTCTGTTCAATGCCTTCGGCGATGAGCATGAACTCCCCTTCAGCGCGCAATACATTGACTGTTCTTGGTTGCAGCTCATTGTTTTCATTAACCACCCAAACCGTTCGGTTGTTGACCAACTCTTGAGGCAAGCGGTAAATATGCTTGAGCTCTTTACCAGCAAAGTTCACTTCAACGTAAGAGCCAAATTTGATCGCTGGCTGCTTATTGTTAATCCCGTAGGGATCGCTAATGCGCACCACCACATTGGTCATCCGCGTAGCTGAATCGATCAAACCTTGATCGCGCACTACCTTGCCTTCGCGCTGCGTTTTTTGAATACCATCCAACGTCACCAAAGCGTTTAGATCAGAGAGCTTCTCCGGCAAAAAGGCACTGTCGAACCCCGCAATCGGTAAGTGGATTTCGCCAGCTTCGATATTGTTAAGTACCGCGACCTCACTGCCCGCCGAAATAAACTGGCCGACACCTAAGTTACGTGACACGACTAACGCGTCGTATGGCGCAATCACTTTGCAGTTTTGCAGATCGCGCTTGGCGCGTTTTAGTGCCGCCTGCGCGGATTTCACCTGCGCTTCAGCACTGAGCAGTTGCGGTTTGCGCAAGTAGAGGTCGGAAACTTGCTTGTCACTCAGTTTACTTGCTTGCTTCTCTGCAACTTTCGCTTTGGCTCGCTCTTCAATCAGCGTGGCCTGTGCGCTAGCCAGTGCTGCTTCGGCTTGCAACACGGCGGCTTCGTAGTTGTCACTTTCGATGATGAACAGCACTTCGCCCCGCTTGACGATGCCACCGCTGACAAAGTTCGCATGCCACGAGGTCACCTCACCCGACACTTGTGCCGAGAGACGGGTAACTTCAAACGGCACTAACTCTCCATGGCTGGTAATGAGCACGCGATGATTGGTGGGAAACAGACCGGCGACTTCAACCGTCGGTTGCTTTGACTCGACTTTTTTCTCTTCAACTTCCGGCCCATGTGCCGCGATAGCCTGATAACCAAGATAGGAGCTACCCAGCAGAGCGACTGGGACTAGCCAACGAACGGATTTGTGTAACATATGCATCCTTTATTGTAATGTACGCTTCCAGCGTGATTTCGACCTGAATCTGCTCAATCAATGTTTCGCGAACAGTTCTCACGCAAACTATCAATATTTTTCATAAAGCTCAGACCAAGGATCGATAATTTATATCCCCAATCAATAAAAAACACTGTAAAAAATATTGCCCCAACCGATAGGCGCTTTGTCAGCAAGTAGAGTGCCATATAATAAAACGATATTTTACATATAGTTGTAAATACACCACGACAATATCTCAACGTCATAACAGTGAAATTGACCAGAATTAAGTAAAATTCACCACATTTATCTGTTCACGGCTCAAGCTGCGATGCAATACTATGCTCTACGGTCTGGTCATGCTGGACAACCGAATAAACCTGAGAGGCTTCAACATGCAAGTTCACCCATGCGTATCCTTTATCCTTTTGAAAGATAATCAAATTTTGCTTGAGAAACGCGCCAAAGAGAAAGCTTGCGATCCAAACATGGTTGCCATTCCCGGCGGACATATGGAAGCGGGCGAAAGCCAAATCGAGACACTTGAGCGTGAAATCACCGAAGAGCTGGGCGTCGCGGTTACGCAAGCCGATTATCTCTGCAGCCTCTACCATCCGACCTCTGAGCTGCAACTGCTGCATTACTATGTGGTGCGCGGCTGGCAAGGAGAGCTGAGCTGCCATGAGGCCGAATCGGTATTTTGGAGCCCTCTGCATAACCAAGCCGCCGACACCGTAGCTGACAAGACCGCGCTGAAAGAGTTAATCCGCTTGCAGCAACATGGACTATTTCAATAACCACCCGAGACAACAGAAAGTCTCAAAATGACCAGCCAAGCTGCCAAATTTGAAACTTTCTGGCAAAATAAACTCCCTAGGATGACCTAGAATGGCGTTATCCATCATTCAGGGAGAACACCATTATGAAAACGTTATTTAACATCGCTCTAGTAATCAGCGCATTCTGTTCAGCCACTGCCGTAGCGGCAAACTTTACCTTAACCAGCCAAGATATTGCAGAAGGGCACAAGATGCACCGCAGTTTCGAATACGCCGGATTTGGTTGCCAAGGCGATAACCTGTCACCGCAATTGAGCTGGCAAAACGTTCCAGAAGGGATCAAAAGCTTCGCCATCACTGCCTACGATCCCGACGCACCAACGGGCAGTGGCTAGTGGCACCGGCTCTCATGTGTGGTTATCAATCCACCGAACGTTTCACCCAACGCTTTCGTCAGCGTTTTGGTCTCACGCCGCGTGAATACCTCAAAACGCTGCCAAGTTAGCCGTCCCACTGCGGCCACTGCGCTTGGCACTAGACAGTTCAACTGGATTGGGTTAATGATCACGCTTCCTGTATACCCAAACTAAGTTAAAGAAAACCATGCAGATATTTGACCTCAACGTCTCAGAATCCCTGATACATAAAGTGATATTGGCCGTGGTGATGTATCTCATCTATCGCCTGTTCAAGCACCTGATGGGCAAAACGATTGTCGCGCTCGCCAACACCAAACAGGCGCATGCTTCACGCACCGCATTCATTCTGCGCAGCGTCAATATCGCCTTGCTGTTCGTTTTTGCCTCGCTGTATCTTATCGCCACCGGCGTCGGATATGGCGATGTGTCGCTGTTTCTCTCTTCAATTTTCGCCGTGCTTGGCGTGGCCTTGGTGGCGCAGTGGTCGATCCTCAGCAACATCACCGCCAGTTTTCTGATCTTTTTCGTTTTTCCTTATCGCGTTGGCGATTTGATTAAAGTGGTGGAAAAAGATGAAGATGTGCGGGGCAAAATCATTGATATCACCATGTTCCATGTGTTGATCCAGCATGAATCGGGCACCGTCATCACCTACCCGAATAACCTGATTTTACAAAAAGGGGTGCTCAAATTGTCTGAGGCGCCTGCCAAAGCCAAAAGCAAATCCCGTCTCTATACTCGTATTGGTAAATAGTTTTCGCTCATCCAGCCATCGCGGGGAAAAATGCCCGCGTGGCAGCGAGTGATCTTCTGCCAATTAGAGCGCGTACAAGCAGGCTAAAAACCGAGACGCACGGCCGATGAAATTTGACACGCTACGCCTGATTTTGGGTGATCAACTCAATCGAGAACACTCCTGGTTTCAGCAGCCCAATGAAAACACTTTATACGTGATGGCTGAGCTTGCTCAGGAAACGGGCTACGTGAAGCATCACGTGCAAAAAATCTGCGCCTTTTTCGCGGCGATGCGCGCCTTCGCGCAAGAGCTGCGACAGGCTGGCCACCACGTCTGCTATTTCACTCTTGATGAATCGGCGGCTTACGCCGAACTGCCTGCGCTCTTACATGCTCTTTGTGATTCGCACTCCATTCGCCATTTTGAATATCAGCAGCCAGACGAGTACCGCCTGCATCAACAGCTCGCTGCATTAGCTTTGCCGGTAGAGAGCATTCACTGCGTCGATAGCGAACACTTTTTGCTGCCGTTTAGCGATATTTCAAGCCATTTTAAGCCCGGTCAACATCGACTGATGGAGCATTTCTATCGTCAGATGCGCAAGCAAAGCGACATTTTGCTCGATACGGAGGGAAAGCCCGAAGGCGGAAAATGGAATTACGACAGCAAAAATCGCCGTAAACTAAGCGCCAAAGACATTGCTGAGCTGCCCAAACCGCTTGAGTTTCGCAACGACGTTCGGCCGATTTTATCGCTGCTCGAAAAACATCAGGTCGACCATTTTGGCCAAGCCGACGCGTGGCTGCTCTGGCCAATCAACCGCGCCCAGTCGCTCACCTTGCTGGCCCATTTTTGCCAAGTCTGTCTGCCAAGATTCGGCCATTTTCAGGATGCGATGACGGGCGAGCATGAGAGCCAGTGGAGCCTTTACCACAGTCGACTCTCCTTTGCCATCAACAGCAAAATACTCTCGCCCCGAGAGGTGATTGACGCGGCCATTCGCACTTATCATCAAGCTAAAGGGGCCATCGACATCGCGCAGATTGAAGGCTTTGTTCGCCAGATCCTTGGCTGGCGCGAGTACGTGCGCGGGGTTTACTGGAGCAATATGCCGCACTACGCGACGCTCAATTACTGGCAAGCTTCACGCCCGCTACCGAGTTATTTCTGGACAGGCAAAACCAAAATGCGCTGCCTGCAACACGCACTGACGCAATCGCTGCAATACGCCTACGCGCACCATATTCAACGCTTGATGGTGATTGGCAATTTTGCGCTGCTTAGCCAATGCCATCCCGATGAAGTGGATGCGTGGTATCTCGGCGTCTACATCGACGCATTAGAGTGGGTAGAAATGCCCAATACCCGCGGCATGGCGCTGTTTGCCGATGGCGGGATTGTCGGTACTAAGCCCTACACTGCTAGCGGCGCATACATCGACAAGATGAGTGACTATTGCAAAAAGTGCCACTATCAGGTGAAACAGCGCAGCGGCCCCGGTTCTTGCCCATTCAACAGCCTCTATTGGCACTTCGTTCACCAACATGATGCACTGTTTAGCCAGCACCCTCGCCTTGGCATGGTGTATCGTAACTGGTTAACCAAGCCCGAACATGAACAGCAAGCAATACTGGAAACGGCTAAGCACTATTTGATCCATCTAGAGAGCTTGTAGAGCACGCTTTTTACTGAAAATCTTCATCTTTCGGATTGGTCAGTAGGCTTTCTCCGCAATGCTGGGCTGCTTTTTCATCTTTCGGATTGCGTAAATTGCAGCTTTCCAACGATAGGCAGCCGCAGCCAATACACCCACCGAGTTCCTGTTGCAGAGCTTTCAACTGGGCGATGCGCAGTTCTAACTTGTCATGCCAACTGGTTGCCATCACTTCCCACTGCTGCTTGGTTGGCGCTTGGTGTTTGGGCAACTCAGCCAGCGCTTCAGCGATTTCTTCCAGCGATAAACCCACCTGCTGCGCCGCTTTAATCACTGCGATGCGGCGTAAAACACTGCGATGATATCGGCGCTGATTGCCCGCATTGCGCCAACTGCTGATCAACCCTTTTTGCTCATAAAAATGCAATGCAGAGACTTTGACTCCGGCACGTTTTGCCACGTCGCCGACACTCATTTCCATCTTATTTCTCCTTTGGCGATAAAAAGTGCTTTACCTCAAGTTAAGTTGAGCTTCTAGAGTAACCGCAAGTTGGTTATCTAGATGGAGAAAAAACATGAACTTGAGAACTGGAACGCAAAACCGCACCTTGCCTTACTTATCCGGACGTTTTTTTGATGGGATCTCTTCCGGTCTTTTTATGATGGCACTGCCGTGGATCATGCTGCAAACGCCCGATATGGGCTCCTTTGTGGCGATGACGGCACTGGCCTGTACCGCCATCTCCTTTGTACTCACCCCGTTTTTTTCCACTCTGGTTGACCGCCACTCGCGCAAGCAGATCCTAGTGTTCAATCAGGTGCTTCAAGCCAGCACTGCCGCTTTGGTTGCGCTCGCGTACCTGTTCGATTTGGGCTCTCACCTGCTACTCGCCCTCGCGCAATTGATCTTCTGGGTTTCGAGCAACCTCGCGTGGAGCACCAACAACGCTTTTACCCAAGAAAACTACGACGCCCACGAATACGCGGCCATTTCAGGCCAACAAGAAGTGGTGATGCAGGGCACCACGTTAGGCGCAGGGGCGCTTGGTGTCGTGTTACTGGAATACTGGGGAGTGGTGGAATTTGCACTGTTTGCGGCCATCGCTTCGGCGCTTGCCACGCTCAGTTATTGCTTCACGCCTTACCGACGTCAATTACGTTTGCATCAACCAAGTCGGTTTTGGACACAAATGGCTGAGAGTAAAACCATTTTCTCGGCCAGCCCACGCTTTTACGCCATCATTTTGCTCTCGTGCCTCTCGTATCCGGTGCTGACGTTTCTTAGCAAACTCGTACCGATTTGGTTTGCTGAACAACAGATCTCCGGTGACTGGTTTGCAGGATACAACATCGCTTTTGGCTTAGGCTCCCTTATTACGGGCTTGTTGGTCAGCCGCATTTTGGCTTTAACCAGCCCGTTGTCCATCATCCAATATTCACTTGGCGCTGCCGCTTTAGCGCTGGTTGGGATGAGTTTTTCCGCTTCACCCGCATTCATTCTGCTCTTTACAGCTGGTTTTGGTTTCTTCAATGCGTCAAACCGAATCGCTCGTATCAATTGGATGCACCACACCATCCCAATTGAGCAGCGCGGTCGGGTGGATGGGGGTATAGGCATGTTCTCCACCTTAGTGCAAAGTTTGAGTTACGTGTTGATTGCCATGCTCAACCACTATCAATCGACCCAAAGCGGCTTTGCCATTGCGGCCTTGGTACTAGCGGTGGCAACACTGGTGATTTGGCTGCTGCGCCGAAACGCTCACGCCATGTTGATAACCAACGCACCGGAACGCTCCGTCATTTAGACCGATTCCATGGCGGTCAACCCAGTCGCGCAACAAGCCAGCAACTAAGCAGTATGTGCATTTCGGCGCAAGCGAAAGGTTGATCGGTGTGACAAGTTGAGCAAGTTGTCGTGCGCGTCTGGGTGGATGTCGCTCAGTATGAATTGAATCACATAAAATTTGAGGCGATGGGTACACACTCTTGCTGGTATTCATGTCGTGTCGAGACAGCCTATGTATGGAGATCTGCGCAAAATGACTTGGAAGACGGGCAGGCGGTAACCCCGCCCGCTCAGGATGTTACGTCTCTTCCATTCATTGCAAGGAGCTCTTATGCCTATCAACCAAATCCGCAACATCGCTTTCATCGGCCAAACGGGCAGCGGCAAAACCACGCTCATCGAAAAACTGCTGTTTACCTGTGACGCTACCACGCACTTAGGCAGCGTCGAGAAAGGCGATACCGTCACCGACTTTGATGCTCAATCAATCCAATATCAGCACAGTATTGAAGCGACTCCGGTGGCACTGCGCTGGCAAAATCACCGTCTTAATATTATCGACACCCCCGGACAAGGCGAGCTGCTGGGGCGCACGCTCAGCGTCTTTCCGGCCGTCGAGGCTACTGCGCTGGTGTTGGATCCGCACACACCGCTGACTCAAATCTCCGATCGGTTATTTGAGTTCGCGAGTGAGCGGAAAAAATGCCAGATGATCATCATCAATAAAATCGACCACAACGACAAAGCGCTCAGCCGTCTGCTGCGTCAAATTGAAGAACATTTTGGTAGCCATTGCCTGCCTATCAACCTTCCCTCTGCCGATGGCAGCCAAGTAGTCGACTGTTTTTTCACCCCGCAATATCAAACACCAACACTGATTTCAGATGTCGAGACAACTCATGAAACCTTAGTGGATCAAGTGGTGGAAGTGGATGAGGATTTGATGGCGCTTTATCTGGAACAAGGCTCTGAGCTCACAGCGCAACAGCTGCATGACCCGTTTGAAGAAGCGCTGCGTACTGGGCATGTCATCCCGATCTGTTTTGCCTGTGCCGAAACGGGCGCAGGCATTGAACTGCTGCTGCAAACCTTGTGCGAATTGATGCCGATGCCCAATGAGGGCAACCCGCCGTTGCTGGAGAAAAACGGCAAACGTATCCGCGTCAACTGCGAGACACTGGAGCACAGCGTGGCGCATGTGTACAAAATCAGCGTTGATCCCTACATGGGTAAACTGGCCTATCTACGCGTGTTTCAAGGAGAGATCAACGCCGGCAGTCAACTCTATATCGGCGCGAGCAATAAAGCGTTTAAAGTCGGCCATCTCTATCAGTTACAAGGCAAGCAGCGCAGTGAAATTTCACGTGCCCTCGCGGGCGATTTTTGCGTGCTCGCCAAAGTCGACGAACTTGAATTTGATTCAATTGTGCACGACTCCCATGACGAAGATGGTATCTCTCTGAAAACGTTACAATTCCCACAGCCAATGTACAGCCTAAGCCTCAACCCCATAAAACGCGGCGATGAACAAAAACTGGGCGACGTGTTAAAGCGCATCGTCAGCGAAGATCCGTCACTGCGACTGGAACACCGCGCCCGCAGCAATGAGACCATTTTAAGCGGCCAAGGTGAATTTCATCTCAAGATCGCGCTGGAAAAAATGGCCAGCGTCTACAAGCTGGAGGTGGAGACCGAGCAGCCGAGTGTGGAATATTTCGAAACCATCACCCAAACCGCCGATGGCCAGTATCGGCATAAAAAGCAAAGCGGTGGCGCGGGGCAATTTGGCGAGGTGCATTTACGTGTCAGACCACTTGAGCGCGGCGAGGGCTTTAAGTTTGTCAACAAAGTCGTCGGCGGCGCCATCCCCACATCACTCATTCCTGCGGTTGAAAAAGGCATTCTGCAAGCGCTAGAAGAAGGGGCGATTTCCGGCAACCCAATTCGCGACATTGAAGTGACCGTTCACGATGGCAAATTCCATTCGGTGGATTCCAAAGAGATCGCTTTTGTAATTGCGGGGAAAAAAGCCTTCCTCAATGCGGTGGAAAACGCCGGGCCGATTGTGCTAGAGCCGATTGTGCAAATGGATCTGGTGATCCCCACGACCAGCGTCGGCGATGTCACTGGCGATTTGTCTGCCAATCGCGGTTTGATTGAGGGCACAGAGCCACAAACAAACCACTTCTCACTGATTCGCAGCAAGTCGCCGCTCAATGAGCTGCAAGATTACGCGCACAAACTCAGAGCAATGACAGGTGGTGAAGGCACATTCCAAATGACGCTCAGCCATTATGAGCCCGCGCCTCCTTCGGTACAGAGAAAAGTGTGTGAAAGCGCCTAAACTCTCGCGGCCAAGCTACAGGGAGCCTTGCGCTCCCTTATTTTTTCTCTTGCGGTTCCGCGATCTGATACAGTTTGTGCTCGGAGCAGGTGGTTTCGCAATTGCACACTTTATCGACACCGACCTGGTTTAACCCGCCACAGCTGCCTTGGATCGCTTTGCGCTTAAACATTACGCCAATCGCCATCAACGCGATGACAATGAGGAAAAAAGCAAATGCGTACAACAAAGTGGTCATGATTTACTCCTTAAACAGCCTGCGCAGCCCTTTGACTTGAAAACCCCTGATGGGCGACATCACCGCCGCGGTATCTGGTGTTGCGATCAAACGACGAGCGCGCTCTCGACGCGAGCCACAATAATGACTTTTCGACTCAGTGCGACACTCACGCCCTTGGCTCGCCTCAGTCAGCGGCATGGCTCCAGCGCTCAACACAGTAGCAAGAGAGTTGCGCCCAGCAACACGCTCGACTAACACATTCCCAGCCAGCAATTTCGCCAGCGATTTCTGCCCGATGTTTTTTACCATCACCTTGTTGACCTTCGCAGCGAGCAATTGTGCAATCAAGCGTTTTTTTCCGTGACAACCTTCACTGCTTAGCGCCGGATTATCTAAATAGTTTAGAACATTGCCGCGATCATCAAGCAAAGCAAAGCGCTGCGCTTTGGTGAAATGGTTCGCGACATTTTGATCGTTAACGGGGACTGCGATGATCATCATTCTTCCTCCAGTGAGAATTTCAACATTTTGCCTTGCACCAAACAGAGCGCGACTTTGTGACGCGCACATTTGACGATGTTGCCAAATGTTTGCCGGGAAACCCCCATGCTCTGCGCAGCATCGATCTGATTCATTTGCAGAAGATCGGCCAAACGCAGCGCTTCCAGCTCATCGGCATCAAGCGTTTCTGCCTGTAAGTTCGATGCCGGAATGCCGTTAGGCTTAAAACAACTGGCGGGTGGTCGGCAGCCGATATGGCGCGGTTTTCTTGGTCTGGGCATGGTGTTTCCAAAAAGCAAATCGATAACGAAAAGGTAAACCATGTTATTGGCATATGCCAATAACAAAAAGCTCAATGTAAGATTGCACGAAAAACAAAAGCCGCATGATGCGGCTTTATAGGATGGCACTCAGGTGAACGTCTATTTGTCGAACGACAAGTTCATCTGGCGAATTTTTTCTTCAAATTCAGCGAGGCTTTCCGCTTTGTAGGTTGGCGCACCGTTAAAGTAACGTGGTTTTTCTGGGAGCATTGCCTCTTTTAACTCACGTTCCTGCTCGTGGTTGTCATGATAGACAGTGACACGATGTGGAATATCCTGCTTGAATGTAGCCATTCTGTTCTCCTTGCTGACTGACCGTAAAAACCAGCCTTAAGCGTAGTAAAGCTGGCTAGGCTGTCAACGGCAACAAAAGGGTGGTTTTGCAGCCAATTTCGCTAATCTTCTAGCAAATCAATAGAAAGCAGTGACAAGAGGTAAAGTAAGCGGGATTCGATATGACAAAATTGTGATCCAGCACATCAATCGCACAGCTCAAACGGCCACGGTTAGCTTTGTCCAGCCAACAATCAGCACCATAGCGCAAAGTAGCCAAATCAAGGTCGCGCCAAATAAAGTCGCCAGCAGCGAAAAACGGTAGCTGAGATAATAAACCGCCAGCAAATAAGCCGCGTACGGCAGCAGTGACCACAGACCAAATAAGGCGGCTTGACGTAAATCCTCCATGCTACGCTCACTACCAATAATGAAGTGAGCAATCAGCGCAAAGGTGGGAAACAGCGGTACTAACCCCGCAATGTAAAAGCTCTTACTTTTGGACAGCAGCGCAATGAGAAGCACCGCTGCCGCCCCTAACAATGACTTAAAAAACAGGCTGAGCACTGGCCTTAACCTCTCGCTTAAAATGTGCGCAAATCGTAAAAGATCGCGCCCAAGAAGCCAGTTACAATCACGGGAAATTCTCACCCCATGAGAATTCAGCTCAAATCGGTTTCAGACAAGCGCCCAGTCGCGACGCTGCGCTATCCGCAACGCGCGCCACAAAATGCCAAATGGGTGGCGAAAGCACATCTTCTTCATCGCTTATTCGCTGCCGTGGCGTATAATCGCAGCGTTTATCACAGGGCATATACAATCCTCCAACAAAGAAGTCACAACCATGTCTGCTGCCAGTTTTTTTCGCTTACTCTGTCTTGCTGCCATTTGGGGCAGCTCTTTTCTCTTCATGCGTATCGCAGCGCACAGTTTTGGGCCTGCGTATCTGATTGAATTTCGAGTACTGTTCGCCGCACTGAGCCTGCTAGTGGTTGCTCTCTATTTGAAAAAGAATCTCGCGCCTTTGTTGCGCCATCCGAAACATTTTTTGATGATTGGCCTGTTTAATACCGCCTTGCCCTTTCTTTGTTTCGCTTACGCTGCGCAAACCCTTAACGCCTCGACATTGGCGGTGCTCAACTCCACGGCTGTCATTTGGGGGGTAATCATCAGTTACCTTTGGTACCGCACCCCAATCTCAGCCAAAGGGGTATTGGGTTTGCTGCTCGGCATTAGCGGCGTCGTCGTGTTAGTTGGCTGGGATGCGCTGCAAATCGGTCAGCAAGCGATCTTACCAATTATCGCCGCCGTCTCTGCCGCGTTTTGCTACGGAATCGCCACCAATTACACCAAAAACGCCCCGCAAATTGCCGCGTTTGATAACGCGCACGGTAGTATGTGGATGGCGGTGCTATTGGTGCTTCCTCTGCTGCCGTTTGCACCAATGCGTGATATGCCGAGCTCCTTTGAGATGCTTTCGGTTACCGCCCTCGGTGTGTTGTGTACCGGTGTTGCCTATCTGATGTACTTTCGCCTGATTGCGGAAATCGGCCCTGCTTCTGCGTTGTCGGTGACATTTCTTATCCCTGCCTTTGGTATTTTTTGGGGCTATCTGGTGCTCGGCGAACCAATTGGTTTAAATACCGTGGCGGGAACCGTGTTAGTGCTGAGCGGCACTACGCTGGTCACCGGATTCTCACTCAAAGCCGCGCTGAAACCACCAACCCCCAAAGCAGGAGCCATGTAGTTTATGTATGGATTTGTCAGTCAAGATTGCAATTGAACACTATTCAATTAAAATTATTGCCTCTTCATTTACGATGGCAATTTCTGATGAATCGAATCCTTACCTACGCTGCCTTCACAATGTTTTTGTCGGCCTGTACAACCATGAGCCCAGACGAGTGCCGTGTCGCCAACTGGCAACAAATCGGCTATCGCGATGGGCAAAACGGTAGCGACCCCAGCATCATTCAGCGCTACAGCAAAGATTGCGCAGACGCGGGCGTTGCAGCAGACAGCGACCTGTGGCGCAAAGGCTTTAAGCAAGGCACGGTGCTCTACTGTTCACCAGATAACGGTTACCGTGTCGGTAAACAGGGCCGGGAATACTACGGTGTTTGTGAGAGCGAACAATTTCTCAGTAACTACCAGTTGGGTCGGCAAGAGTATCTCGTTCAGCAGCGAATTGCGGAGATTGACCGACAAATTGACGACATCGATCGGCAACTGAGCAGTTTCAAAGAGTCCGATCAAGATAAACAGAAACGCAACGTGCTGCAAAGCAAACGGCGCGATTTAGTTCGAGAACGCAGCTTACTATTATCGCCCTCTTACAACATCAATTTCTCTTTCTGAATCTTATCGGCCAAATGTGTGAAGATTTGGTGAATTTCTCTAATTTTTCGCATCAGGCCGTTGCAAAGCCCAGTTGATCTGGGCACTCTCAAACTTGCCGTAACTGATTGTTCAGGAATAGAAATAGTGAATTTTATTAAACCGTTAACATACTTTTTATCGATGAGTTTAAGCGGATTTGCCGCCGCCGAGGTGACACTGACGGTACCTGACGAGGTGACTTTACTCGTCGCCAATGGGAAAACACCGAAACTCTCAGGCAGCCTCTTTGCCACCAGCAAAACCGCCACACTGCCCGATGGCGAGAATCAGATCGTATTCCGCTACGAACCGTTTTTTAGCCAAGGCAATGACCGCATCGGCGTTGAAAGTGACGTGATTGTGGCAAAGTTTACCGCCAATGGCAGCGAACTGAGTTTTGTTATGCCGAAATACCGCGATCATCGCGTTGCTGAAAGTGAGATCAAACAGCTCGACTGGCAGTTGATCGATGCCGATGGCCAAACGGTAGAGAAAACGGAAGACAAGCTGATCAAGGAAGGGCTGCAAATTGGCCGTGATTTTCATCGTGAAGTGGAAGACTACAACCGCGCTGGCGGCATCGCCGCGATTGGTGCCCCACTCACCGTTGCCGCATTAAAGCCAGTGGTGGAAGGGCATCAAGCCTCAAGCGCCGCTGAAGAGATGCTGCATTTCTGGTATGAAAAAGCCGACGATGAAACCAAAGCACGCTTTAAGGCCTTTATTAATGAGCAGTGATTGACTGCCACCCTGCTCAAGAGCGCTGATTTTATCAGGGCTCTTGTTTTTTCAAGCGACATCCACCTCGCAGGCTCACTTACCAATAGCGCTCGTAGAGGATATGTCCACCTGTTTGCCGGCGATATTTTTCTAACCCCAAACTTTGCAACACCACCGTAGTCTCTTTAATCATCTCAGGATTGCCGCACAACATGGCAAAACTGCGTTCAGCGCTGAGAGTACACTGCAAATGGTCAAACAACGCTCCCGATTGCAATAAGTCAGGGATGCGCCCTTTCAGCGCGCCAGCACTTGACTCTCGCGAGACCACGGGCACGTATCTGAGGCGTCCTTGGTAGAGCTCAGCAAGCTGTTCTATCAGGTAGCGATAAACGAGATCTTTCTCGTAGCGAACCGCATGCAACAGCACAATCTGGTCGCAGCGAGGTGGCTGAGTGATGTCGTCAAGCAAAGAGAGAAAAGGTCCGATGCCCGTGCCGGTGGCAAACAACCAGAGATCTTGAGTTGATTTAGGAATCGTTTCTGCCGTGAGATCGCCGTGCGCGGTTTGCCCAACGTAGATCTCATCGCCGGGTTTTAACGCTTGCAGCTTCGGCGTCAATTGCCCTTCTGGGTTAGCGACAATGAGAAATTCCAACCAGTCACTATTGACCGAGGGTGCATTCACCAAAGAGTAAGCACGACTGAGCGCTTTACCATTTTCCCCTGGCAACGCCAGTTTCGTAAATTGTCCTGCTTTGAAATCGAGATTGGCCCCGTTGATACGCAGACTAAATAACTCATCCGTCCAATCTGTACGCTTGCCCACAACCGCTCGATTAAAACCCGCCAGTTCTGTCATCGCTACTTCTCCTTGCGCACACATTTAAGCAAAAGGTACGTTGCTCTCGCGTCTTAGTAAAGCTTACACCTTACCAATTTCAACACAAAACATCTTTTATTTTTACATTCTGTTAATCTAATCATTACATAATTGTCACATACAATTTAGAATAAAAACTCGAAATGGTAAGACGAATCACGAAAAGGAGCGCCAATGCATTCACTATTAGAAGAGTTTCCGGTTATCACCGAGATTAAGGTCGCGTGGGGAGAAATGGACGCGCTACAGCACGTCAACAATGTTGTCTACTTCCGCTACTTTGAAACAGCGCGTTTAGAGTATTTTGCGCAAATCAACCTGATGGATGAACTGAAAAAGACGCAGATTGGCCCCGTATTAAGTGACACTCAATGCCGTTATCGCATTCCAGTGACCTACCCCGACACCTTGCTCATCGGCTCCAGAGTGACGCAGGTGGGTGAAGATCGCTTTACCATGGAATATCAGGTCGTGAGTAAAAACATGGGCAAGGTCACCACCATAGGCATTGCTACTGTGGTGATGTTCGATTTTAAAAATCAGTGCAAAGCGCCACTATCAGAACGCTTAAGAGATGCGATGCTCACCTTGCAGCCCACGCTTAGCTAATGTTCGTACCAGCCTCAGCTCTATGACTGAGGCGTTTTGCTGATAAATCGGCTATAGTCGGGCAAAATTATCTCTCACGACCCCTCCGATGAAAGCACTGAACGATCTGAACATTTTCGTGGAAACCGCTCGTCAGGGCAGTTTTTCAAAAGCGGCCAACAGCCTTGATCTCACTCCTGCCGCGGTGAGCGCTGCAATTAAACGCCTTGAAGAGCAGATCCATTTCCCGCTGTTTGTACGCTCGACGCGCAGCTTACGTCTTACGGGGGATGGCACGCTTTTCCTGCAAAAAACCAGTGCGGCACTCAACTTGATTGAAGAGGGTTTAAATGAGATCAACTGCGCTCGGGGCGAATTAGCCGGGCAGCTTTATGTCAGCGCCCCTTCCGATTTTGGCCGCAACATGCTCTTGGAGTGGATTGATGAGTTTATCGAACTGCACCCACGGGTAGCCGTTAAACTCGACCTGTCAGACAGCCTTACCGACATGTATAGCCAGCCCGTCGATGTCGCAATTCGCTACGGCGAACCAGCCGATTCGAGCTTAATTGCTATTCCGCTGTGCAAGTCCAATGAGCGCATTTTGTGCGCGTCACCGGAGTACGTCGGCTCTCATGCGCCGCTTCGCGAGCCTAGCGACCTGCTTCAGCACAACTGCTTGTGCTACATGCTCTCTGGTTCGCTGCACAACAAATGGCAGTTGCATCGTCAAGGTGAAACGGAAAGTGTGGTCGTCAGCGGCAATCCAACCACCAATGACGGCGAAGTAGCACATCGCCAAGCATTAAAAGGCAAAGGCGTCGCGTATAAATCACTGATGGATATTAGCCAAGATATTCTAAGCGGCCGATTGGTGCGCGTGTTGCCTGAATGGGATGGCGGCGTGGTACCGATTTACATGATGTGTACCGATCGGCGGGCAATCACGCCACTTATCCGTACTTTCCAAGAATTTGTACAAAATAAGTGCTGCCAGCAACGTCAAGCGGTACTGGCAGCCATTGAGCAGCATTGTCAGCTAAACCACACAGAACTAAGCCACGAATGAGAGCGGACGAAGGTGCAGGTATTCTAAAATATCGGCACTGTCCACTTGTTGCTTGAAGGCTTGAAAGTGGTCGCTGGCGACGTGTCTATCAAGACTTTGCTGCGAACACCAGATCTCTTGCATCAAAAAAAGGCCTTCGATTTGGCTGTCGGCAAAAAGCTCATACTGGCAGCAGCCCTCTTCCTGACGCGTCGGTTCAAGCAGCGCTGTGAGTAAACCGCGAACTTGTTCGATGTGCTCAGCGTGCGCTTTAATTTCCACTAATAGATGAATCATGATTCAGATCTCGGTAAAAACCGTTTCGGCTGGCCAGCGCGATTTCGGTAGTTTGGCATTAAAATCGGCTTCACTATGATAGCCCAGCGGCACAATCACTAAACTGGTCAGCCCTTTATCACGCAGACCAAACTCCTCATCGAGCACTTTGGCATCAAAGCCTTCAATCGGCACCGCGTCAATCTCCATCGCAGACGCACCCAGCAGCAAAGTACCGACATTCAGATAGACTTGTTTCTCCATCCAGTGATGCGCATCTTTGAGATCAAAACGGTGCAAATTGACGAAAAAGGAGCGACCATTGTGCATGCCAGTTTTGCTCGCTTCATCAGCAAAACGTCCATCTTTATCTTCGTTTTCAAGGAGATCCAGTAGATAGTTTTCATCAATGCTGGTTTTGGCACAAAACACCACAACGTGTGATGCATCCAGCACTTTGCGCTCGTTAAAAGCAAAACCGCCTTGAGTCGCTTTGGCAATGCGCGCTTTGCCCTCGTCGCTGCTAGCGACGATAAAGTGCCAAGGCTGAGAGTTAACGCTCGAAGCACTCATACGCAGTAGCTCTTTGATCTCTTCGACTTTCTCTGGCGCAATTTTTCGGCTGGCATCAAATGCTTTGGTGGAATAACGGGATTTGGCGGCGTGAACAATACTCATATTTTCTCCAATTAGTGGACCCGTGGTCCTTCATGTCGTTTGTGTGGCTAATCTAACCGACTGAACCCATTTGAAAAACCGCCAGTGATTAACTTCTTTTTCAAATTTTTTTTGAAAATAGTACTCCCACTATTCTACATCCGTCGGATTTAAGACAAACGCGGCAAGACCCGTTAAACTGCGTCCGCTAAACCCAGAACAAGGAAAGAAAAATGCATCACGCACTGACGTTTCACCACGAAGGACTGACGTTCACCCCGCACTATTTTAACGTACCATTGGATTATGCAGACCAAAGCAAAGGCGAGATTGAGATTTTTGCCCGCGCCGTGCGCCGCACTGGTGATGAGGAAAAGCCTTGGCTCGTTTACTTTCAAGGTGGACCGGGCTTTGCGGCGGGAAGGCCAACAGGCAACAGCGGATGGCTCAAGCGTGCATTGCAACAGTATCGCGTACTACTTTTAGACCAACGTGGCACGGGCAACAGCAGCGTGATCAGCCATCAGACCTTAGCCGAGCTCAGCGCGCAGCAACAGGCCGATTATCTGCAACATTTTCGCGCCGATAACATAGTGCGCGATGCCGAGTTTATTCGCCGTGAGTTAGGCATCGAAAAGTGGGCCATTTTAGGCCAGAGTTTTGGTGGTTTTTGTTCCCTCACGTACCTATCACTGTTCCCAGACAGTCTACTGCGCAGCTACATCACTGGTGGAGTGCCATCGATTTCGCGCCACCCCGATGATGTCTATCAGGCGACGTTTAAGCGCACCATGGACAAAAACCGCGCCTTCTTCGAACAATTTCCGCAAGCGCAAACTCTCTGCCAGCAAATCGCCGACCATCTGCTGACACATAACGAATATTTGCCCAACGGCCAGCGTTTTACCGTCGAGCAGTTCCAGCAAACGGGCATTCACTTTGGCATGAGTGACACCTTCCTTGCGACCTACTATTTGCTGGAAAATGCCTTTATCAACCTGAACGGCAAAGCGGCGCTACGCTATGAGTTTTTGCAGCAGATGCTGGAACAACAGTCGTTTAACACCAACCCAATCTACGCCATTTTACATGAGTCGATTTACTGTCAGGGTTTTGCGTCAAACTGGAGCGCGCACCGCGTGCGCCAAGCGCAGCAAGTGTTTGACTATCAGCCGGGCCAAGCGTTTTACTTCACAGGGGAAATGGTCTTCCCTTGGATGTTTGATCAATACATCAATCTTAAACCACTTCAGCAAGCGGCCGAGCTCCTCGCACAAAAAGCCGATTGGGACGACTTGTATGATGCCGAACAGCTCAAGCGTAACAGCGTGCCGGTAAGCTGCGCGGTATACGCCGATGATATGTTTGTGGAGATGGATTTCAGCCGTGAAACTTTAGCGCTGATGCCCAACGCCAAAGCGTGGATCACCAACGAGTATGAACACAACGGCTTACGTGCCGACGGTGAACGCATCCTCGATCGCTTAATCGCCATGGGCGAGCAGATCGCGGCCAATCAGAGCGTGTCTCGCTAAGCGCCGCTCTCATCCGTGAGTTAGCAAAAACAGCAACCGCGCGATCGTGCCCGGTTGCTGTTGCTTATCTTTTCTCAACGTTAAGGCTTTATTTCACCTCTTTAAAGCGCGCAGTGAAATGTCGCAGTACGGGCGGCTCGTAAGTAAATTCCAGCCCTTTGACGTTCGCCGCGTTGGCTTTGACCTTTTCAAACGCTTCGATAATAAAATCCATGTGCGTTTGCGTATAGGTCGCGCGGGGAATGGTAAGTCGCAGCAGCTCCGCTGGGGAGGCAAGCTGCTTGCCTGTTGCCGGGTCACGCCCTAGCAGCAAAGAGCCAATTTCCACCGCGCGAATCCCCGCAACTTTGTAAAGCTCACACGCCAGCGCATGCGCCGGGAACTGCTCCGCCGGAATATGGGGCAGCAATTTTCCAGCATCAACAAACGCCGCATGACCGCCTGCTTGCTGGCAAACGATACCCAGTGCTTCTAACCCATCGACTAAATATTGCACTTGGCTGATGCGATAGGCGAGCCACTCTTGGCGCATGCCGTCATACAGGCCAACCGCTAAACGTTCCATCGCGCCGCCTTCCAAACCGCCATAGGTTGGAAAACCCTCTTGCACCACACACAAAGTGCGACATTCGTTGTACACATCCAGCATGCGATCGTCTTTAAAACAGAGCAAACCACCCATCTGTACCATGGCGTCTTTTTTCGCTGACATCGCCAATCCATCGGCGTAGCGGTAGGCTTCTAAGGTGATTTCGGCAATGCTTTTTTCCTGATAACCCGGCTCGCGCTGCTGAATAAAATAGGCGTTTTCCGCAAAACGCGCTGAGTCCATAATCACCGGAATGTCGTAGCGCTGCGCGATTTCATACACCGCTTTCAAGTTGGCGATCGATACAGGCTGTCCGCCCGCCGAATTGCAGGTGATGGTGCTGACAATATAAGGAACATTGGCAGGCCCGGCTTCAAGGATGGCGTGTTCAAGCTTTTCTAAATCAAAGTTGCCCTTAAAATCGGCGGTCACCGAAGTGTCAAACGCCTCTTCGGTGTAGACGTTTTTCGCCACGCAGCAGTTGATTTGCGTATGCCCTTGCGTGGTGTCGAAAAAATAGTTGGATAGCGCGACCATTTTACTGCGATCTAACCCTTTCTCCTGTTCGCGTTTTTTAATCAGCACCGGAATATAAATTTGCTCTGCGCCGCGACCTTGGTGCGTTGGGATGGTGTATTGATAGCCAAAAATATCTTGTACTGCATTTTTTAAGGCGTAGTAACTGCGGCTACCGCTGTACGCTTCATCACCACGCAGCATCGCCGCTTGCATGTCTTGCGTTACTGCGCCGGTACCACTGTCGGTCAACAGATCGATAAACACATCTTCGCTGTCGAGTAAAAACGGATTCATACCGGCATTGATAATCGCCTGTTGGCGATATTCTTCTGTGGTGCGTTTTACTGGCTCAATAACACGAATACGAAATGGTTCTGGAAGATGTTTGAAATTGTTCATTATTATTACCTTTCTTGCAGGTAATCAGATCCCGCCCGAATAGAGACTCAGAATATTCAGGATAAATATATTTAAAGCGTACTTTTTCGCACGCTACGGAAATAACCGTTCGCATGTGAATGAGTAAGCAGATTGTGGGATTCTGATTAATTAACTGTTTATTATTAATTTAAAATCAGACAGATAGTGGAATACCCACCAATAGAAGAGACTATGCAGGAAAGAAGAAAGCGATTTTGTAATCTTTAGTAAACCAATAGCTTGAGTAGTTGTGCATATCCATATCACCACCATTTGAAATCGGATTGTTTCAAATTTGTCATATGAATATCAATATAATCAATATTAGTGAATTTCACTATAGTTTATTTTGCGATATTTACCTCGTTTTTAGAATTTATCACTCTATTATTTGTCAATATGCAGCAAGGACACGAGAATAATAGCGTGCTTTCAAAGGGATGTCGCCACGACCCACAACGCCGTGGCGAGTTTTATCCTTTAGCGCTTATCGTGAATCACTTCGTTGAGTAGGCGATCAATCACCGTGACCACTTGTTCACTGGACGATTCCATTGCTTCCAGTTGGCTGACTAAACGGTTCATATCACGCTTGCCGCCCGCATCCAACGCGGCGCGGCCAGCGTCGTGTACACGCTGATGTGGCGTTTTCAAGCTGCCATAGCTGGCAAGGTGACTGTACTGCTTAGCACCTTGTCCTTCAAAGTACCAGCGCCCTAAACGGCATTCGCTGTGACTGTTCACCACAGTGTCGAATTTGCGGCGGTTAATGCTGTCGTAGACATTATTTTTCCACACTGCATGGTCAAGCTTCACAGTGTCAAGGAAGGCTCGGGTTGTCGCTACGCGGATCACCTCCTGCATTTGGCGGGATTTAACCACCACATCGCTGACCACAGCGCCGATTTGTTCTGACGAGCTGGCAACTTCCAACGAATAAGTCTGGTTTTTACCGATCGACTGTTTGATGTCTGAGGTTTGCACAATCACTTTGTTGACCAACTCTTCGATTTGCTCACTGGCCGTATGCGCTTTGCCCGCTAAAGCGCGCACTTCATCCGCTACCACGGCAAAACCGCGCCCGGCTTCACCAGCGCGTGCCGCTTCAATCGCAGCATTGAGCGCCAACAAGTTGGTTTGTGCAGAGATCTCTTGAATCGCGTGGATAAGCTGTCCGATGGAGGATGCGGTGTTTTCCAACACTTGCGCCCCTTGCATATTGCTGTTGGCCTGTTCATTGATGCGTTTGGCACGACTTTCCAACCTTCCCAGCGCGGCGTGCGTTTGTTCGAACATCTCGTCCAATTCGACCAGCGACTCGCGCTCACGAATCAGCTCTTCGGCGCTAGAGGCAAGCCCGGTGCGAATCGCTTCAAGCATAGTGCCGCCTTGCAGTTGGCTTCTTACAAGAGCCGACTCAATAAAACGCGATTCTTTCAATTCTTGTATTTCTCGCTCTTTTTGCTCAATTAAGGCAGAAAATTCGGCGATTTCGATGGCATGTTGTTGTTTGGCATTGTCCAACTCACTCTGTAATTGGCGTATTTCTGATTTGAGTTTTTGATTAAACATGACTGGCTTTCCTAGTCTCTTCTCACCCTGCAAAGCGGGAGGGCAAAATGGAGTTTCTTTTTAAATGTTATTCGCATCACTTCAGGGCACATCACACTCGCCGTTGGGGCTCATACATTGCACGGGAGTGGCAGCAATCACTTTCCCTCACCTAAGCCGGTGTATTTTCTCACTAGTGCCACGGTTTTAATATGGGCGAACTCTGTGGCACGGCTTTTTTTCTGTGACTGCACTTGCGTTTATTGGTAAAACCAGTCAATTGACTAGCACACACCACACCAAAAACGCAACAAGGTGCATATTAAATTACTGATAATATTACGAATACACTAAAGAGTATTAGCAGACTCTAAGAAGCACGCAAGCTGGTCAGAGACGATTTTCGGAACATCGAGAAACGTTCAGGCAACCGCCTCCGTTGCCTGAACATAGATAGACGAGGGTTAGGATTTAGGATTGAGTACACTGGTAAAGCGTTTGGCGTCTGGGCCAAAGGCGTGCTTAGCCAATCGGCGAATTTCTTGCAGAGTGATGCTGTGAGCGGTTTTGTCCACATCAAGCAACACATCTACTCCATAGCCGCTGATTAGATAGCGGGTGTAGAACCAACAGCGCTGCTTGGGGTCCTTGTCAAGATCTTGCAGCGCCAAACTCAGTTGCTGCGCAGCGGTATCGACGTCTTGCTGCGTAATGTCATTCGCCAATTGTGAAAGTACGGTGTTTAATTGAGCTTCCATTTTTTCCACATCTTGTGGCGCCAATTGCGATTCAAAATACCAGTCAGAGACCGCTTCGTTGTCCAGTGCGATTGAAGTCACATTTGGGCTGTAATCTAAACTCGCCTCCTCACGTAGCTGTTTGAGCACGCGGCTGGTGCTGATGCGTTGTAGCATGTCTTCGGCAAACACCGCTTTACCCACCTTCACCTCACCCTGTGGATTCCACAGCCGCACAACGTACATGGATGACGCTTCTGCCCCTTCATTCAAAGATTGATAGACTTTGGAGTCTTGTCGATATTTTACGCTGAAGTCGATGGGTTCGGCGTCTTGCAACTGAATCGACGCCACATATTGACGCAGCAAGGGCGTTAATTGCTCGCTGGTCAAATCGGCAACAACGACCATCTTAAATCCATGATTTTTATGAAATAACTCTTGGTGCACGGCATGAATTTGTTCTGAAGTGACCTCCTTAATATCCTCCGGCAACAATAGCTGGTGACGGCTTTGCGGTTGGTAGAAGTTACGATTGATGCTCATAATCCACTTACCGACAGGCGAATCGACAAACGCGTCACGATTTTGCGCAAAGTTTTTCTTCGCCGCCTCAAGCTGTTTGGCTTCCACCTTGATCTCTGTTGTGGTGTTGTATAGAGCTTGCATCGCTACCGCTAAGTGCTTTTTCGCCGTGGTCACTTCAATGCCGTGGTGCGTCAAACCCAGATAGGGATAGAGGGCAACATCCTTGCTGCGCAAATAGCGATCAAGCTCCGGGCCTGAAAATTGTCCCAAGCCGCTTTGTATCGCCGCGGCTGTAGCCACTTCAAACGCAGCGAACAGCGAAGGATCCAAGGCTGCTTTACCACCTTGACTGGCAAAATTGAAGTAAGCGCGATCGCCTGCTTGTTTGTCTTGCTGGAACCAGACTTCCACCCCATTCGATAATTGAAAAACTTTAAAACCGCCGGGGTGGTCAGCCACGCTTAAAATGCGCCCATCCTGCTTCGGCTCAAGCAAGCCATTACTTTTGACATCCATATTGAGCGGCTTGATGCCCGCTTGTTGGTAAGCCGCACTAACGGCCTTGGTTGCCCCTACCCACTGGGCAATCTTATCGCCTCTATCTAAGCCCATGATGAATGCGGGATCCGAGGACAATAGATCGCGTAACTGCTGATTAGTTTGGCTTAAATCACGGCTGGCAACAAACTGACTCAAACTCTGCTGGTAGTCCGTTTTGGATTGATTGACGCTATTTTGCTCAAGGGCAAAAACGCGCTGATCAGCCGAGTAGGCTGGATTGTGCTTCGACCAATCGCTCTCTAGATTGTCGAGTAAGCCATGATATTCAGCTAGCACCGTATCTAACTCTTGCTGTGTAACACCATGATCGCGTAGTGATGCGAGCGTGCTGGTGAACAACCGATTCATCTCATGACGCTGCTCGGGTGCAAAAAATATCCCGGCAAAAGAGACTCGGCTGTAGTTGATGATTTCATTACCGGCGTAGACGTTCAAAAAAGGCTCTGCCGAATCATTCAGCGTTGCATACAAGCGCTGCTGAATGAGCTTGGCGCTAATATCATCACTCCAGTTTTGCCACTGCTGTGCGCGGCTCTGCACGCTGGCGGCACCACGATCAATCACATAATGGACACTTGGCGATTCTAAGGTATTGCTCAGTAGAACCCGATCTTCGACCACTAAGGGGATATTACGCTGTTTTGGCAAAGGCTCAGTGGTGCTTGACTGCCAGCTCGAAAAAGTCGCCTGAATCACTTCGCTCAGCTGTGCAGTATCGACATCGCCTGTAATAATCAAATCGGTATATTGTGGCTGATACCAGCGTTGATAGTAGTTTTGTAACGCCTTGGCACTGGCATTTTGGATGGATGCTTCAGAGCCCAGTACATCATGCTGATCGTAGGCCGTGTCATCAATCATGGCATTGTATAGATTATAAAAAAACGCTTTATCTTCCGGGCGAGAGCGACGCCACTCGCCTAAAATCACCCCTTTCTCTTTTTCAACTTCATTGGGGTCAAACTCAAGGCCATCGCCAATGTCACGCATCCACGTTAACGCGTCTTTAAGCCGTTTATTGTCTGCCAGATCTAATTTATAGGTTGTTTGCTGGTAACTGGTAAAGGCGTTGATATCGGCGCCAAAACTGCCCCCAGCTTGCTCAAACAGCTCAATCACTTGATTACCCGCAAAATGTTGGCTGCCATTAAACGCCATGTGCTCAATAAAATGCGCGTAACCTTGCTGCTGCGGCGTTTCTTGAAAAGAACCGCTATTGATCACCAAGCGCAGTGATACTTGCGAGTCGTCAGTAGGATAAAGGTGATATTTCATTCCATTCGGTAGTGTGGCCACCTGCCAGTTGCTGTCTGGCTGAAGTGGCAGTGACAACTCGGTCAGCGTGCATCCAGCCAGCAAAAGTGCAGGTATAACGGGTATAAACAGCATACTTCTCATTAATCTAGCCCTTCGTTAAATTGCTCTGACTAATATATCGAACAGCAGATATGCATACCATTCAATACTCACAACACCATGAAAGAGTTAGAAATCACTCGCAAACTGCTGTGTGAAACGAATCTGTCACGCTCTGATTATTAACGGCTAATCTTTAAGTAACGAAGAAGAATAAAAGTGATGCTGCCTATGTTGCCTATGCCTACTCTCCCTTTTCTGTCCAAGCTCGCCTTTCTCCTCACTTTGTTGCCTTTTGCCGTTTTTTCCGCCACTGAAACGGCGAGTACCCAGCAAAATGAGATCCACTACTTACCGATGAGCATTGGTCTTTTCGGCGGTTTGGCGATTTTTCTCTATGGCATGGAGAAAATGTCCGATGCGCTAAAACGCGTCGCGGGCAACAAGATGAAGCAGTGGCTTGCCAAACTGACCACTAACCGCTTAGCGGCGGTCGCAACCGGTACGGGCATTACTGCGATCATTCAATCGTCGTCGGTGACCACAGTCCTGTTGGTGGGATTTATTTCAGCGGGGCTAATGACGCTGCCGCAAGCGATTGGCGTGATTATGGGCGCCAATATTGGTACCACAGTTACCGCACAAATCATCGCCTTTAAAGTGACCAAAGCGGCGCTCGCGATGGTAGCGATTGGCTTTACGATGTTCTTTGTCTCGAAAAAAGAGACCACCCAGCATTACGGTAACATGTTGTTTGGCTTAGGATTGATTTTCCTTGGCATGAATCTAATGAGCGAGGCGATGGAGCCGCTGCGCAGCTACCAGCCATTCATTCAGTTAATGGCACACATGCACAATTTCTTTCTGGCGATCTTAATTTCGGCCCTATTTACCGCACTGGTTCAGTCCTCTTCCGCCACCACAGGGATTGTGATTGTGCTCGCTGGCCAAGGTTTTATTCCGCTAGAAACCGGGATCGCACTAGCTATGGGCGCGAACATCGGCACCTGCATCACCGCCATCTTCGCCGCGGTCGGAAAAAGCCGCGAAGCGATGCAAACCGCGGCCGTGCATGTGTTGTTCAATGTGCTGGGGGTGATGATTTGGTTACCACTGATTGGCTGGCTGGCACAAATGAGTATCGCACTTTCACCGACGCAACCGGGCCTAAGCGGGGTGGAAAAACTGGCCGCCGAACTGCCAAGGCAAATTGCCAACGCCAATACCCTGTTTAATGTGCTCAACACCGCAATCATGCTGCCTTTTGCGGGGGCGTTTGTCTGGCTGGTACGCAAAATTCTTCCTCCTCAATCGGGCGAGACAAAAACGCAATTGCAGACCAAATACATTGACGCAGCGTTTCTTCCCACCCCTGACATCGCGCTCGATCAAGCGAAACTGGAGATTGGCCGAGTCGGACGACGGGTCTGTAACATGCTCAACATGTTGCCTCCTCTCGCGCCAGGTTGTAAAAAGCGCCAAGAAGTGCTCGCGGTGAGAGACAAACTCAAAGAAATTGAAGCGATTGAAGAGGAGGTCGATCAACTGCATGGCGCTATTCTTTCCTATCTTGGCCAACTGCGCAAAGAGCCACTTTCTGATCAACAAAGTGCGCGGCAGATCAAATTGATCAGCATTAGCCACCAGCTCGAAAGCGTCGCCGATATCGTCGTCAACTCGCTCTTGCCACTGGCCTATAAAGCACTTAACGATGACATCAGCATCAGCCCAGAGATGCGCAAGACCTTAGACACAGTGCAAGAAAAAGTGAATCACACGTTACTGGATGCGGTTAACTCGGTGCGGCGCAGCGACGCCGCCGAAGCGCAAGCAGTAATCAACGCCAAGCGTGAGCTCAATGCGTTGATTGATGCGGTGTTGGCCCATCAGGCGCAACGATTGGCGGTGCAAGATGGCAATCGCCTACGAGTTTTCCGCTATGAGATGGAGTGGGTGGAATCACTCAAACGCGTGTATACCTTAGCCAAACGGATGGCAAAGGTGCAACTGCGCAACAGTGCCAGTGAAGAGGAGAGCCAATCGGTCGCCAGTTAGCTATTGACTTTCCGACGAGCTCAACGAATCCTCACGCTCAAGCAAGCAAAAAGGAATGCCGTGGCATTCCTTTTCTGTGGCTACTTGCAAGTGGCGCTTAAGCCTGATTAGCTGCGTTTGGCAAGTACTTGGTCGATGTCCGCGGCGCAGTGTCTTTCAGCCACCCTCTCCCACTCCTCGCCCCACGTGCGGTTGACAATACGCCCGCGTTGCACGGCGCTGCGCTGCTCGATCGCTTTTGCCCAGCGCACCACGTTTTGATAGCTCGCCACATCCAAAAACTCCGCTGCGTTGTACACGGTGCCGAGCACCAAATTGCCATACCAAGGCCAGATGGCGATATCGGCAATGCTGTACTCATCACCCGCAATGTAGGCATGTTTGGCTAACTGTTTATCCAACACATCCAGTTGGCGTTTGGCTTCCATGGTAAAACGGTTGATCGGGTACTCAAATTTTTCCGGCGCATAGGCGTAGAAATGGCCAAATCCGCCACCAAGATACGGCGCCGAGCCTTGTAACCAAAACAGCCAGTTCATCACTTCAGTGCGCGCAGCGAGATCGCTTGGCAGGAAGTGGCCAAATTTTTCTGCGAGATAGAGCAAGATGTTGCCCGACTCAAACACATTGATCGACTGCTCTGCAGAGCGATCGACCAATGCGGGGATCTTCGAATTGGGGTTGACCGCCACAAAACCAGAAGAGAACTGATCGCCATCGCCGATTTTGATCAGGTGCGCGTCATATTCCGCTTGTGAGACGCCGAGCGCCAGTAACTCTTCGAGCAAAATGGTGACTTTTTGCCCATTGGGCGTGCCCATTGAATAGAGCTGCAACGGATGTTGCCCTACCGGAAGCTCTTGTTCAAAGCGCGCACCGGAATCAGGTCGGTTGATGCTCGCCCACTGACCGCCGTTGTCCGCATTCATGGTCCAAACTTTAGGTGGAATGTAGGTATCTGCCATGATGTTTCCTTATGTTATTGGAGGGTGACTTAACCAATATCAGGGCAAGGGAGTAAAAACAAAAGCACTCAAGACAAAACATTGTCGTCTTATCTAGAACATTTGGTTATGTAAACGAAAAACCGGGCAGGAGTGCCTGCCCGATCTGATTTTAGGAAAAACAAACCACTTAGTGTTGTAGTTTTAGTGTCACGCCATTGTAGCTTGAGTAACCACGCAGCATCACATGGTAGGTGGTGCCGGGTTGCGCATTGACCGAACAACTCTCGCTGTTGCCGTTGCGATAAGGGCGGCAATCCCAAGAACCTGTGGTGGGTTTGCTGCCAGCCTTGAGATAGAGATCCGCATCGCCGCTACCGCCAGAGATGGAAACCACCGCACTCGCTGCACTGTCCACGGTAAAGGTGTAGAACTCAAGCGAACCGGATGCGCCAGAGAGGTTGTTCACTGGCGTACCATTGACCAGCACACGTGAGTTGTTTGGTACACAGTTTGCGTTGACACCCACTTGGTTAAACGCATCAACCACATCGTTCACGCTGTATCCCATGTCACCAGCCGCTTTTGCTACGCCACAAGCACCAGCATCAAAGGTACTGCTCGCGGTCCAGTACAGTTGGTTTGCCAAGGTAAACACTTCAAAGCCTTTGCGCACGTTCCAGCCGGACTTGTTCGCCAACAGGTAGAAAGCGCGGTTGTAAACACCACTGGAGTGGTGCACGTCCAAACCGTTGTAGTATTGCGAAGCATGGTCGATTGAGCGTCCATCGCGTGATGGCTGTTCAAAGTAGCGCAGACCGCCGCTCGATTTGAAAATATCCGCCCCAACTAACCAGTCAACGCTGCCTTTCATGTAAAACTCAGCCGCTTCACCAGCGATATCAGAGAAGGCTTCGTTCATACCGCCGGACATGCCGCTGTAAATCAGCCCTGAGTTTTGCTCGGTAAAGCCGTGGCTCACTTCGTGGGCACTGACGTTGATATCAACCAATGGATAGAAGGTTGAAGCGCCATCACCGAAGGTCATCGCAGAACCATCCCAGAACGCATTCTCATAGCTGCTGCTGTAGTGAACGCGCATGGTCAGTTTGAACGTCAGCGGAGCCGTGTTCATCCAATCTTGATACATGTCGTACACCACTTTACCGAAATAGTGTGCATCATTGAGTGGAGAGTATGCGCCGTTAACCGCTTTGTAGTCGTTATAGTTGCTTTCACCAGGACAACTATAGCTGTATGCGGTGCTTCCCGAGGTTCGGTTCTTCAAGTCAACGGTTTTGACCACACTGTTGTCCATGGTACAGGTGGTGCCCACTTTGTTGATGACAAAACCCGGGTAGTTCGTACCGTACTCATAGCGGCCTGTTTTGCTGTTTCCGCCAGGACCAGTACCGTGCGCCGTTGCATGGTTAAGGCCATCCCAGCTTTGCAGCACTTCGCCACTGTTGGCGTCAATGAACATAAACGGACGAGATGGCTCTTCTTCAGCAACAAAGAAATTAACTAAGTAAACCACCTGCGCTTTGTTATTTTCGTCAAGGCGCACCATCAGTTGACCGTTCTCGTTTTCAACCTTAAAAGGCTGGCCATTGAAGCTGATCGTCTGGTGGCGTTGCAGCGCAATGTTGATGGCTTGTTTGAGGTCGATAGCTGGTTTCACCGAGGCCACATCGCCTGCGATGCCTTGCGCCATGGTGCCATAAACATTGCTTAAACCTGACTGAGTTTCTGTTGCGACCACCGCAGTGTCAAAGACAGGGATCCCTTGGTAAGTCTGCTGATAACGGACTCGTACCTGACCGTTAGGAAGCTGAACACTCTTGACTGCCTGAAAGCCATTTTCAACTGGAGCCACACTTTGTGCCTGTAGCGAAAGCGCCTGCTCCAAGATATTGCTATCGGATACGGGGACCATCTCGGCGGCTGTGACTGGAAGAGAACAGATGACTCCGGCTGCAATCAGCCAAGGAATTTGACGTTGGTTGTGTTTCATTCTTGATTCCTGTTGATATAGTTTTTCCTTCTCCAACCTCATCTATGTGGTTGAAGGCCAACGGAACACCGCTGGCACGAGAAAGATGGTCAACAAAAAATCACTCAGCCAATTTTTTATAAAAATAAATTTAACCATATGTATACAAAATGATACATATTATTAACATTGAGACATTCAGTATTGATTGATTTTATAAAATACAACTATAAAAATCAGTGAATTATTCGCTAATTATATTTTTGTGCTTATTTGTTTTGACACAGAGTTATCAATAACATTACTGCGAACATTCTCTCAAAATCTCGCTTAAGAATTTGATTTATTTGTGTTACATGCAGGGTTCATTCACAAGGAGAGTTCATGAAAATTGCAATTTTGGACGATTATCAGGATCAGGTGCGGCGCCTTAGCTGTTTTTCGCTACTTGATGATCATCAGGTGACAGTCTTTAATCAAACCATCAACGACGAAACAACACTGGCGCAGAGGCTTCAGCCCTTTGAGGCTCTAGTCCTCATCCGCGAACGTACCCCGATCACTGCTTCCCTACTTCGCCAACTGCCAAACTTACAGTTAATTAGCCAAACTGGAAAAATCAGCAACCATCTCGATCTCGCTGCCTGTACACAAGCCAACGTGGCAGTAGCCGAGGGAATCGGCTCGCCGATAGCACCCGCGGAGCTGTGCTGGGCCTTGATCATGGCCGCGCGTAGGCAGTTACCTCAATATCTCAACAATCTACAACGCGGTCGCTGGCAGCAAAGTGACTTGCCGGGGCTTGGGCAAACACTGCACGGACAAACGCTCGGGATCTGGGGTTATGGCAAGATTGGCCAGATGATTGCGCAGTTTGGTAGAGCATTCGGCATGCAAGTGTTGGTTTGGGGCAGTGACGCGTCGCGACAAAAAGCGCAGCAAGATGGCTTTGACGCAGCGAAAAGTAAAAGCGAGTTTTTTTGCCGCGCGGATGTGCTTTCACTGCATTTACGCTTAAATGATGCAACGCGTGGCATCGTCACTCAAGCAGACTTAGCGCAGATGAAATCAAGCTCGTTGTTTGTCAACACCAGTCGGGCCGAGCTGGTACAAGCCGGGGCGTTATATCGACAAATGGCTGACAACCCAGACAAATTTGCCGCCGTTGATGTCTACGAGCAAGAACCCGCCAACGCAGAGAATCAACCGCTGCTGACTTTACCCAACGTGCTCGCCTCGCCACACCTCGGCTATGTTGAGCAAAACAGCTACGAGCTGTACTTTCGCTGTGCGTTTGAGAACATTAATGCGTTTGCCAATGGTAAAGCGCAAAATATCGCCAATCCTGAGACACTCACCGCACAAATAAGCGCGATTTAAGATCTGTTTGTACCTGTTTAGTTAGTAGAATGGCAATCTGTGCTTAGCAAACGATAACCACGTGAAACGGAGTCACCATGATCAGTTGCAGCCAATATGACTACATTGAAATCGCCTGCTTATATGGCATTGCGGTTGAATTAACTTTAATCAACGGCAACAGCATTTCCGGATTGGCCCTCACGACCAGTTACAACCAACAGAAGCAGGAATGTATGGAGATTGAAGTTGGCGGCGATGCAGTGTTGGTGCCCACTAAACAGATCCTCGCGATGACCGCACTTTGCGAAAATCCCCATTTCACTCAAATTGAATTCACCCAAGAGTGAGATGAGAGAAGGAAGAAGAGGAGCCTTGTCGGGCTCCTCTTAATGTAAGGAACGAACTAGATAACTGACGGGCGAAACTTCGCCAAATAGTTAGTGAAATTGTGTGTTCTTTGCTGATGGTGTCTTTTTAAGCCGATTAGAATTTATAACCACCAGTGAACATCACAACCCAAGGGTCAATCGTCACATCGGTTTTATAGGTTGTACCACCCGCTTTGTAAGTTGCTTCGGTATCGATATCGGCATACCACAAAGAGGTGTTGAGGAACCAAGTGTCGTTCAGCGCGTAGTCAACACCGACGTTGGCCACCAATCCCCAAGAATCTTCTAAGCTCAGATCCGACAGGCCGGCACCTTTGCCGCGATCGTTAAACCCTTCGTCAAAGAACATGGTGTAGTTCAGACCTGCACCAACGTAAGGGCGCCACGTGCTCTCTTTGGTGCCAAAGTAGTACTGCACCATAAAGCTCGGTGGTAAGTGCTTGGTTTTGGCGATGTTGTCCAAACCGCCCAGTTCTGTCGAAATGTTGTGGCTAAATGGCGTTGCTGCCAGCACTTCGAAACTGATGTTGTCGGTGTACATATAGCCAAACGTGAGACCAAGCTGGGTGTTTGAGTCAACTTCCAACTCATTAGAGGATCCCAGAATCTTATCGCTGCTGTCGTTTGGCATCACAGAGGCTAAACCGACGCGTAAGATGTAGTCGCCTTCTGCATGCGCAAGAACGTTTGCGGAAAAAAGCGCTGCAACCACTGCAAGACTAGAAAGTGTTTTTCTCATTGTTTATTCCTTTTATGTAGGGCTAAATTATCTTTCTAATTTGTAAGAATTTTTTGTTGCGCGCACAGTAGCACATAATAACCCTACCATTTTGACGGAAATCAATTTGTAAAAATTAGTGACGCGTTGATTACAAAAATGCTTCACCGATCAACATTTATTGCAAATAAACCACAATCATGTAATGCAAATTGCGTGTGTCACACTTAAATTGCATTCAGTCAAGAAACAAGCAAATGAGGCTAGCTTAATATAGTGCGAAATTGCCAAAGGTGAGGGTTAAACTGATTGTTTTTAAAGGAAAATAGGAAGGCGTCACTGCGCCTTCATTTTCTCGATCACTTTTTTACCGATGTACTCGCCAATCGGAATGGCTGAAGTGGCGGCGGGGGACGGCGCGTTACACACATGCAGGCTGCGTGGGCTCTCCGCAAACAAAAAATCATGCACTAAGCTGCCGTCCGAGAGCACCGCTTGGGCGCGAATACCCGCGGGATAAGGTTGCAGATCCGCCAAGGTGATGTGCGGGCAATATTTGTTGACCAATTGCAAATACCCCGGCTTCCACCACGAGTTGATAAACTCTTTCACTCCGGTGCGCAAATGTTTGGCGGTTACTTTCCAAAAACCGGGAAATGCCAACATCTGCGCACTATCGCGCCAACTGAAATTGAACTTTTGATACCCTTCCCGCTTCCAGCCTTGTACGGCGTTTGGGCCAACCGTCACACTGCCATCAATCATTCGAGTCAGGTGGACACCAAGAAACGGCAAGTCGGGATCGGGGATTGGGTAGATCAAATGCTTCACCACCTGATTGTGGTGAGCTGGCAAGCGGTAATACTCGCCGCGATAAGGAATGATCTGGAAATCGGTGGCAATGCCCATCATTTCAGTGAGCCGATCGGCCATGAGTCCGCCACACGAGATCAAAAATCGCCCATTAATCTGCACGCTTTGTCCGTCAGAAACGCACGTGATTTGCACTTCTTCTGCGTGCTCTTCAATTGCCACCACTTCGCTTTGCAAACGTACTTCGCCACCGCATTCGATAAACTCCTGCGCCATTTTTTCCGTCACCTGCTTGTAGTCGACAATACTGGTCGACGGCACATAAATAGCACCAAGGCCAACGATATTGGGCTCCGCCAGTTTCAGTTGCACAGCATCAAGCCGTTCAACCACAATGCCGTTGGTATGGCAGCGCTGATAAAGCGCTTCCATTCGTTCCATTTCTGCCCCGCTTGTCGCCACCAACAGCTTGCCGCAGTTTTCCACCGGGATCTGATGCTTAGCGCAAAACGCCTTGGTCGCTTCTACGCCGCGTTTGCAAAAATCCGCCTTCAAGCTGCCTGGCGCGTAGTAAACGCCCGCATGGATCACCCCGCTATTGTGGCCAGTTTGATGTTTGGCAAACTGCGCTTCTTTTTCTAACAGCAGCACCGATTTATCGGCAAACTGGCGTTGTAATTGCCACGCGGTGGAGACACCCACAATGCCACCGCCAACGATGATGTAGTCATACACGTTTTGCTCTCCTCCCTCTACGCGGTCGCCATAGGCGACTGCGTTTTATATGCCCGGCTACTGTAAATAAAAATCCCGATAAAAATCGCGAGCGAGAGCACACGTCCCCACAACGGCACATCGTGCCACACCATCAGTGCGCCCACAGCTAATAATACGATGCGGATCAGAATGTTAATCTTGCTTTCCAAATAACCTTCAATCGCGCCGATCAAAGCGTAAGTACCAAAGATGGCGAAAAATCCTGTCATCAACACCGTGGTCACATCCCAGCTCACCAGCCCAGTGTACGCAATCAACAGCGGCACTAAATACAAGCCTTTGGCAATTTTCCACGCAGTTAATCCGGTGCGCATGGGCGGCGTTTTGGCGATGGTTGCCGCTGCGAAAGCGGTTAAACAGACAGGCGGGGTGACGTTGCTGTCTTGAGAGAGCCAGAAGATGATCAAATGCGCCGCCAACAGCGCCAAGCCAACCGCTTCCATGCCTAAACTTTGTTCAAGTAAGGTCTCCTTAAAATCAACCGGAACCAGAGCCAACATCTCCGTCGCCGTTTGCAGCGACATCGGCGCGCTAAGCAGCGCAAACTTGTCTGGCGCGGCCAACATAAATATAGCCTTGGCTTGCTCTGGCATCTGTCCGTTGACCATCAGCTCGAGCAGTTGATTTTCCGCGATCAGTTGATACAACGCGGGCGCGGACAGTGTACCTAAGACAATGTACGCAGCGGTCACGGGCAGCCCCATGCCCAGCACCAAGGATGCCAAGGCAATCAGCACCAGCATGATCAGCAGATCGCCCTGCGACCAGCCGTTAATCATCAGCGAAAAGGTATTGCCAATGCCAGTGGTGGTAATCACGTTGATCACCAGACCAATGCCAACCAGCAAGACCGCCGTGGTCGCCATGTTTTTCGCCCCTTGCGACAGCGCATCAATAATCTCTTTTGGCCCCATCTTGTGATCTTTAGAAAACCAAGAAGCGACGATCACCGAAAGGATAGAAATGCCTGCGGCGTAAGTCGGGGTAAACCCTTTCACCAGCAGCGTCACTAACACCACCAGCGGGATCAGGTTATGCCAGCCAGACAACAGCACTTTAAACAGCGACTCATCACTGGTGGTCACTTTTTGCACTCCGCTGCGTTTGGCTTCAATGCGGACGAAAAACGCCACAGACAAAAAGTAGATCAGCGCCGGAACAAACGACACCGCCACAATATCGACATACGGAATTTGCGTGTAAGAGGCCATGATAAACGCCCCAGCGCCCATGACTGGTGGCATCAACTGCCCTCCGGTTGAGGCGGCGGCTTCCACACCTGCGGCGAAGCGCGATGGAAAACCAGCTTTTTGCATCAGCGGAATGCTGATAACCCCGGTTGAAACGGTATTGGCGACGCTCGATCCCGACACTGAGCCCATCAGCCCCGAGCCGAGCACGGCGATAAAACCGGGGCCGCCAATAATTTTGCCTGCCGCCGCGCGCGAAACGTTGATGATGTAATCACCGACGCCGGACTTGACCAAAAACGCGCCAAACAAGATGAACATGAAAACGAAGGTCCAGCTAATGCGCGAAATAGACCCAAACATCCCTTCGGATGAGAAGAAACTGCGATACAGCAAGGTTTCCATACTCAAGCCGGGAAAGTGGAAAATGCCGCCCGCCCATTTGCCCCACCACACGACGTAGCTTAGGCAAATCACGATCAGCACCGGAATAAACCAGCCCATGGTACGGCGGATCACTTCTATCGCGATCAAAATCGCCACGATAGAGACAACCCAGTCGGAAGTGACAAATTTCACGCCACGCTGATAGAGCGCATCTTCGGCAAAAGGAAGGTAGACAAGGCAGCCGAGTGCCGCGAGCGCGATCAACACATCGACCATTAAGGCCAGCTTGCTGCGTTTTAACGAGGCGTGCGCGGGATACCAAAGCAGGCAAATCAGCGCGAAGCCAGCAAAGTGGGTCGCCGAGATCCACAGTTCAGACAGGGTTGATAAGGTGTTAAACCAGATGTGCAACAGCGATAGCACCACGCCGATGCCGGTAATCGCTGCCGTCACCCAAGGAAAATCAGTCCGAGTGGGTAACTCAAACTGCTGCAACTGTTGTTGTAAAGAATCACTCATTCGTTCGCTCCATGGGGCTGAAATCACAAAGTCAGGGCACGCTGAACAAGCGCTCAGACATGCCCGTGGACATCAGTTCGCCATTAATGCTTGCGGAATCGCGATACCGACTTCTTTGTAATAACGCGCTGCCCCCGGGTGCAGTGGCAAAGGCAAACCATCGATGGCTTTTTGCAGCGCCATGTCTTTGGTCGCTTTATGGATGCCTTGCAGGAATGGCAGGTTTTCGTAAATCGCTTTGGTCAATTGATAAACATCTTCTTCAGAGACATCTTCACGCACCGCAAGGAAGTTCGGCTGCGCGATGGTGGTGATGGATTTATTCACGCCGGGATAGGTGTTAGCCGGAATGACGTATTTGGTCCACAGTTGATACTTACCGTTGGCTTGTTTGATCTGTTCATCGGTAAACGACAGTAGCGTGATGTCATTGCCCATGGCCGCAAACGCCTGCGTCACCGCACCAACAGGAACGCCTGCTGGTGTGTTCATGCCGTCAATGGTGCCGTTTTGCATCGCGCTTGCGCTGGCGCCATAGCCCATGTAGGCGAGGTTGAATTGATCCGGATTGACCCCCAACCCAGCCATGATTTGCCGACCCGAATTCTCTGTACCGGAGTTTTTGGTGCCTATGGAGAATTTCTTGTCCTTCATCTGATTAAGATCCGTCACCGTTCCGGAGGGAGCAAGATCGGTGCGGACGATAAAGTGCTCAACGTTTTGCCACAGCATAGAGACAGAACGCAGTTGAGTCTGCGGGCCACTTTGCGCATATGGGCCATCACCGCTGGAAGCCCAAGCGCCGTAAAGCCCTTGCAGAATCGCAAATTGCGCCTCCTTTTCATTTAACAGCTTGATGTTTTCGCCCGATCCCGCCGAACTTATCGCCGAGAGGGAAAACTTATATTTCGGCTCCAGCTTTACTTTGCTCAGCGTCGCCAGCGCCACCCCCACAGGGTAGTAAGTGCCGCCAGTAGATGCGGTGGCCAAGATATAACTGCGTTGTTCGGCGGCATGCAGATTGGAGGCGGCAGTAAGAGACAGGGTTGCCAGCGCAAGGGATTTCATCAGTTTATTGAGTTTCATCGTTACACTCCGTGTAGGGTGGTTGTTATTTTTTTGTTACTAACAACCCGCTAGAGCAAAAGCGATGCCAGATTTTAAATTATTGATATTTAATATAAAAATGAGAGAAACAATACGAAATGAGCCATTTTTTGCTTATAAAGCACGAAATCAGTAAGCAAGATCTTGCCTATAAGCACATCTAAATAAAAACGAATGAAATCATGTAATTATAGAAAATCAGCTTGTGACTCCACCCACATCCCAACGCTGAGATGTGACCAAAGTAATAGATTTGTTAATTTTTATGATGAGCAAGATCTTGCTCATGGACAAAACGCCCAGTTGCAGAGTTATCCATCGGTGTAATCGGCCCGGTTGAGCCCCAGCTTCTGCATCTTTTGATTGAGGGTACGGCGCGGCAGATCCAGCTCTGTCATCACCTCGACAATACTCCCCTGATGACGAAGTAACGCTTCATGAATCACTTTGCGCTCAAAGTTGTGCAACTGTATCGCCAGCGGTACGCCGCTCGGCAAGTTCTCTTGAGCAAAACCCGCCCGGTTGGAGAGAATTTCCATCACCGACAAACTTTCATCCAGCGCAAAGCGTATCGCCACATTGCGCAGCTCACGCACATTGCCCGGCCAGCCATAGCTAAGTAGTGCGCGCGATTCCGCAGAGCTTAACGCTCGCTTGTTGGCATTGGCCTGAGCCGCAAAATGTTCAAACAGCAGCAGCGCGTCTTCTTCCCGCTCGCGTAAAGGCGGAAGATGCAACTGCACCACGTTAAGGCGATAGAAAAGATCCTGACGAAAATCGGGATGATTAAGCAGATCCGCTTTCGCCGCGGCCACCACTCGCAAATCCACACTAATCGGTCGGTTGCCACCCACTCGCTCCACCTGATTTTCCTGCAAACTGCGCAGCACTTTAACCTGCATCGACATCGGCATGCTTTCTATCTCATCCATAAACAGCGTTCCTTGGTCGGCGTATTCCAACTTACCAACCCGCCGTTTATTCGCGCCAGTAAACGCGCCAGCTTCATGACCAAACAGCTCACTTTCAAACAGATTTTCCGGAATGGCGCCGCAGTTGATCGCCACAAATGGATTGGCCCGACGCGCACTTTCGGTATGTAGGCTGCGCGCCACCAGTTCTTTGCCCGTGCCCGTCTCACCATAGATGATCACATTGGTGTCCATGGCGGCCACTCTGGCAATCTGTTCACGCAGTTGGTACATCACCGCACTATTACCAATCAACAATTGCTCGATGCCACGTAACTGCTGGAGATAGTGGCTACGATCGGTGCTTTTGGCTTGGTGTTGATAATCACTCACGGCAGTGTGCAAGGTTTGCGACAAACGCTCAGGATTAAACGGCTTCTCAATGAAATCGTACGCGCCTTTTTGCAGCGCTTTCACCGCCATGTCGACATCGCCGTGTCCGGTGATCAAGATGACCGGGCAGCTCACCTGCTCAGCCTGAATCGCCTCCATCAAGGACAAGCCATCCAAGCCGGGTAAGCGCACATCACTCACCACGCCATCAAAGGCACGGCGCTTAATTTCAGCCAACGCCGCTTCACCTTGGCTAAATGCCTCAACGTGAAAACCCGCCAGTTGTAGCCATTGTGCGGTCGCTTGGCGCACAATGTCATCGTCTTCAACGAGGGCGATATGAGGGGGAGAAATCGAATCCATTTACGTGCTACCACTTATACTAATGTGCTGATATCACGCTACGTTAGGCAAAAAGCCTGCGAGGGAAAAGGAGCTGGATCTCACTTCTTGACAACAAAGCTTTAACAAACGAATGAGGCAGCGCACTCTTGCCCGGTTGAGGCGATCAAGGAAACACGTTGATGAGGGCAAAAGCAGTACTGGCAACAGCAATACTGATCTGGTTTTTTGTCAGCCAATGGGCAGGGAAAGAGTTGGTTCGACAGTGGCAAACCGCGCAAAGCATCGAACAGTCTCAGCAGCGCTTTCTCGACTACATCGGCGATGTTCGCCGCACGTTACACCGTTTTTATCATCTGCCGTATTTGATCACCAACAACCGCAACAGCCAAACGTTTTTAGCTGGCGATAGCACGCTTTACCCAGCACTGCGCAATGAGCTGACCCTACTCGACAAAGCCGCCAACACCAAAGGCTGGTACTTGCTCTCGGCCAGCGGCGACCTGCTCATTTCCAGCTTGGAAGATGAGCGCCTGAGCGAGGCCGACATTGATGCGATTGTCGAGCAGATCCACGCCCAGCGTGAAGGCGTCTCACTGGTGAGTAAAACTCGAGGCTCCTCACCGTTTTTCTATCTCGCCGCGCCCATCAACATTGATTTTGATATTGTCGGCATCGCCGTGGTGCAGATCAATTTGCGCCTGCTCACCGAACAAGCGTTAACCAGCAGTGACGCGATCTTGTTTCAGAACCTGCGCGGCGACTATTTTCTCTCCAGCCATCCAGACATGACCGCCGACTGGCTCAACGAACACCAACCGCAAATTGTTCACCAACATTCAGAGCTCAAAGACGGCACTTCGCTGCTGTTTTGGCACAACCAAGACGACACTTACCTTGCACAAACCATCGTCTTGGACGATCTCCACTGGCAACTAACCTATCTGAGCAGTTACAAGCCCGTTCGCCAAGCGGTCGTTTCCGCCAGTTGGGGGATAACCATTGGCAACCTTGTGCTGCTGATGTTTGCCGTCATCGCCTACCAGCGTCAGCAAAAAAACTTGAGCCAGCAACGCATTCAAAAACTGATGGACGAATCTCGCCAGCGCATGAGCCAGATGATCAACAAAACCCATGTTGGGTTATTTTTGCTCAACACCCAAGGCCAGATTGAGGACATCAACCCAATGGCCAAGCGCTATTTTAGCCTCTCCGACAGCATGACCAAACAAATGCCGGCGTGGCAGTTGTTTGATATTGGCAATCCCGCTTCCACGATTTTGTCGTTGTTAAAAAACCTGCCCAAACACCGAGATTTAGCCGAACTTACTGCCATTGAAACCATGGGACGGCGCAGTGATGGCAGCCAGTTTCCTTTACTGTTTTCCCTCACCGCTTTTCCTTGGCACGGCGAGCATCACTATTTGGTGACCGTGCTCGACATCAGCAAACGCAAAAAGGCTGAACAGGCGCTGCAAAAAGCCAATGAAGAGCTGACCAACCGAGTCGAAGCGCGCACCGCCGAGCTAAAAGCGGCGCAACAAGAGCTGATTGAGAGCAGCAAGCTCGCCGCACTGGGTAAGATGTCCAGCGCGATTACCCATGAGCTTAACCAGCCGTTAACGGGCTTAAAAACGCTGCTCACCAGTAACGAAGTACTGATGGAACGAGGCGAGTTGGCGATGCTGAAATCCAATAATCAGTTGATTCATCGCCTGATTGATCGCATGGGTAAAATGACCAGCCAGCTTAAATCTTTTGCCTATCAAAAGCCGGAACAACTTTGTCCAGTGTCACTGCCTGAGGCGCTGCAAGAAACGCTGCGGATTTACCAAGCAGAACTGGCCCCCATCGACGTGCGAGTGCGTCTGCCCCATCCGCTGGCCAATGTGTTGGGCGAAGAGCAGCGTTTGCGACAAGTACTGGGGAACTTGATCGCCAACGCCATCGACGCGATGAAAGCCACCGCACAACCTCAACTGATGATTTCCGCTTCAATAGCGCAAAACGAACTGAGCATTGCTATTAGCGATAATGGTTGTGGTGTCAGTGAGGAGCAACTAAGCCAACTGTTTGAACCTTTCGCGACCAGCAAAAAAATCGGTGAAGGGCTTGGCTTGGGCCTGTCGATCACCGCCAATAACATGCGCGATATGCAAGGGCACATCTCGGTCAACAAAAACGCCAGTGCCGGATTAACCTTTACACTGACGTTTTTACTCGAGGCTCACCCAGAGTAGACGCCCCGACGAAGGCATAGTGAGAAAATCATCAACGCATTTTTTAAACGCTCATCTCTTCATTCGCTTGGCGTCGCAGGTGATCGATAAACATGGGGATCTTTCTCGCTACGTGTTTTCTCGATGCATAAAAAGCGTACAACACCAGATCATCAGGCTGGTATTCCAATGCGACCATTTCAAGATGGCCGGCCTTTATCTCCTCTTGGCAAAAATCGATTGGCAGGATGGCGAAACCAAGCCCGGCTAACGCCGCCGATTTGGCAAGATTGCCACTGTTGACTCGAAACGAGGAGTGAACTCTCTGTGTCACCAATCCGCCTTGCGCAGTTTTGAAAATCCAAGGCGTTCCGTTAAGCGCCGTTAAACTGCTGATACAAGGGAGATGTTGCAAATCGGTGATGTGATACGGCAGAGGATGCGCTTGCAAGCGTTCGGGCGAGGCCACCACCACACTCGGCCAGCGCTTAACTTCCGTCGCTATCCAATTGCTATCGGCAAGCGGCCCACGCTGAAAACTCAGTACCACGTCAAACCCATCGAGGAGATCTTCTTTCGGGCTTAAGCTGGTATCACAGCACAATCCAATCGAAGGGTGCTGGCGACAAAAAGCGACCACCGCCTGAGCTAATGCAGGTGAATCGGGCATCAAGATCTTGAGCTGCCCCATCACTTCGTGGCTATGCTGCGTCACCTCTTCAAGAGCCTCATCCAAGCGTGCTAACAAAGCGTGGGTTCGCGCATAAAGTTGCTCTCCGGCATCGGTTGCCGCAATGCGGCGTGTGGTTCGGTCGAATAAACGCGTTGCCAATTTTTCTTCCAGTAAGGCAATGTGTCGGCTGACATTGGAAGTCGGCAAATTAAGGAACTCAGCGGCGCGCTTAAAGCTTTGGTTTTCATAGACACAATGAAAGCTTCTTAACCACAGCTGATCAATATGATTGAGCACTCAATAATCCCATAAAGTTGGATTGTTAAATCAATTTTTACCACTTTATTGCGATTTTAGGGTTAGTACAATCTTTCTGATTGATGATTCACTGAGTAAGGAGCGGCATGGGCTGGCTAGAAAGACTCTTCGACAAAAGAAAACTTATCGCAACACGTAAAGCGACCATCCCCGACGGAATATGGACTAAGTGCGACTCCTGCGATGAAATTCTTTATCGTTTAACCTTGCAGGCCAACTTGCAGGTGTGCCCAAAATGTCATCACCATATGCGAATGGCGGCGCGGGCACGTCTGGAAAGTTTTCTCGATATCGCGCACAGAATAGAAATTGCCAGCGAACTGCAACCCAAAGATGTCTTGAATTTTAAAGACATCAAATCTTACCAAGAACGCTTGTCGCTGGCGCAAACACAAAGCGGAGAAAAGGACGCCTTAGTGGTGATGCAAGGCCGCGTGCTAGGTGTGCCCGTGGTGGCCTGCGCGTTTGAATTCTCTTTTATGGCAGGTTCAATGGGCTCTGTGGTGGGCGCACGATTTGTCAGTGCCGTTGAAACGGCACTCGCAGCGAACTGCGGCTTGGTTTGCTTCTCCGCCTGTGGCGGCGCACGAATGCAGGAGTCTCTGATTTCCTTGATGCAAATGGCCAAAACCAGTGCCGCCCTTCGTCATCTTTCTGAGGCTGGGCTGCCTTACGTTTCCGTGCTGACAGACCAAACCTTTGGCGGTGTATCGGCCAGTATCGCCATGCTGGGTGACATCAATATTGCCGAACCCAAAGCGCGCATTGGCTTTGCAGGACGTAGGGTGATTGAACAAACGGTTCGTGAAACACTTCCGGACGACTTTCAGCAAAGTGAGTTTCTCTTAGAACACGGCGCGCTCGATATGATTGTTGATCGGCGTAAACTGCGCGAACGCATTGCAAGACTGATGGCAAAACTGACTAATACACAGATTGCTGCCAGCGAGTAAGTGTGGCTGGAGAGCGAAAAAATCCTCCTCTGTGGCCAAGCGCATCTCGG